>DHXK01000290.1 GCA_002413665.1 Legionellales bacterium UBA5158
GTTTTTTTCAAATTTTGAAGGTTTATATGGGGTCTTATACTCATACTTAATGGTTCCTGCTTTGATATCTCCTATCTTTGCGGAGTAGTATTTGGCATGCTGTTTCCAAGGAGTGCTGTCTTCTCTTGATTGTCTGCATTGATCATATGTGGACTTTATGCAATCAGCAATATCTGTGCATTTTGTTTCTTCTGTTTTGCTCTCATCATTCCAAATTATGTTTAGCGCTTTTTCTAAATCTTTCGCATATCCTTCGTTGGCTTTCGTGAGAGCTTTATTATTAAAAAGTTGAAAACCATTTCTTTTGCCATCTTTATTAAGATACTTAAAATGTTCTAAAAATGTTGATACCACATCTCTTGAAATCATATGTGCTCCGATAATTTTGTCTGTTAAGATTTTAAGCATTATATTGATTTAATGTATGAATTGTCAACAGAGCGAGCCAGTGTGTAGAATTTTTACAAATGTAATCGTCGTTTCAGCTTAGTTTAATTTTTAAACTTGATTGCCTCTCATCAAGAGAAATTTTAGGTGAACCAAAAATCTTTTTACGGAGAGATTCTTTAAATGAATGAGCGCATTGTTTTAAGTATTGATTAATACCTTTACCTAGAGCGCTATTTATCAAGAGGGATTGCTGGACATTGGGCAGAACAAAATAGACGTATAGCTGCTGCTAATCTTGATGAATCATTAATGGAAGCTCGTCTGCCGCAACCTTAAAATATTTGTCCCCTCCTTGTATCCTAGGAATGGAGGAAAGAAGCGGGACAGGCCTACAAAGTGCGTTTTTAAATTTGCTGTATTATTTAATGAACCTAAGTCTAAGTAACAGGTTTGTGATAAAAGTTTTTTATTTCAAGAGATCTGTAGACCTATCTTCGTACGACTTTTTTATAATAACGCACTTTGCGCCGAGCAGGTTGTTTCAGGAGTGGGTGGTAAACCAGTAAATGAATAAAACTTTTGGTTTTTGTAATTTGATTTCTCTGCCAATAAAACGTGTCATTATTTCTTCTCATCAAATAGAGTCGTGGAGCATTCTCATCCGAAAAATGACGATTGTCAATTATCGGATGCCAATATGATAAGTAGACATCCGACATTTCGCCAACCATCTATTGTTTTTTAATTAAACAGTCTGTATAATTTTGTTTAATTAAAAATAAAGTATGAGGTGGGTATGCAAAGAGGTAATGGCGTTGATTTCGATGGATTTATTGAAGCTGCAAAGATAGGTGGTGAGGTTAGTTTAGCTATTGTTAATCGTTATATTGCAGCTAATCGTAATAATATGGCTCGTACGATCAATGCCGCCAATCAATTTCGCGACACCGCCTTGATCTGCGCGGCTTACAATGGTCATGCCCCTATCGTCACCGCCCTCTTAAGCGTCCAAGGTATTGGGATCAATGCCGCCAATCAAGATGGCGACACCGCCTTGATCTGCGCGGCTTACAAAGGTCATGCCCCTATCGTCACCGCCCTCTTAAGCGTCCAAAGTATTGAGATCAATGCCGTCGGCCAATTTGGCTACACCGCCTTGATCTGCGCGGCTAGCAATGGTCATGCCCCTATCGTCACCGCCCTCTTAAGCATCCCCGGTATTGAGATCAGAAAAATAAATAATAATGGTCGCACCGCAGAACAAGAAGCGGTACGCATGGGAAAACATGATATTGCCGCACAGATACGAGCGCGTATTCAAGAGTTAGCAGGATTAGGAAATAATTTAGAAGTACGAGCACCTAATGTACCTCAAGTTCAAGTGCAACTTGTTCCTACTTTTGAAGATAGATTACAAAACATCGAATTTAAAAATGATGATATTGACAAAGATTTTCTGTGCCCTATTTCTTTATGTGTGATGGATGATCCGATTACCGTTTCAAGTGGGATTGCTTATCATCGTGCTAGCCTTGCGCAGGCTTTTTTAGCAAAAGGTAATCCGCAAACTATTAAGTGTGCTATTAATCCTAATCATAATATAGCGATAGGTGAATTAAGAAATTGCACGACAGTATTTTTAAAAAATAAAATTGAGAAATTTGTAAAAGAGCAGGAAAAAATCGCAAAAGATATGCTTGAGGGGGAGATCAAAAGAATGGAAGCGGAGATGCTACCAGTGGTTTCTGCTCTGCCTGATGAGCTAAAGCAAGAACAGGAAAAGTTGCTTGCCACAAAAAAATTAGCTGAAGATTTTCTTAAATCATTTGATGCACTTTTTAAAGCGAGTCAAGTTGAAAATAATCAGAGTTCATCTTCAGTGATAGGGTTAGAAACAGAAAGAATGCGTCTTGCTAGGTTGAGAACGAATTTATTTGCACCATCTGTTCAGTCTCATCAAGATAATAATGATGTGGCGATGGGTGCGTCTAGCATGGCGGCTTCAGCAGCTAGCTCTTCAATTCAAGCTAGTCCAATGCAGCAGTAAATGAGTATAGGTGTCAGGCCTGACCCGTTTATTATATAAATGTTAGGTATACACCACACAACATGCCCAGCAATGAAAAATATACTTGATAAGGCATAGACAAGAGAATAAAAATTACATCCATAACTTTTTCCATGTTTAATGCCTCCATCTTCTAGTTAAATAGTCGTATGCACAAATTTGTAACCTCCTTAACGAGGATCTAAAATTGGAAAAGCTACAAATAAAATTATAAAAAAACTTAGCGTATTAAAAATTTCTAAAAAACTCATAAAAATTTCAATAAATGATGCATCTCTAATATCATAGTTAACATGCATAATGGCAAACGAACTATAGGGTATTCTAGCGCG
>DHXK01000216.1:0-4669 GCA_002413665.1 Legionellales bacterium UBA5158
CACACTTTAGCTGACACGCCCTCTTTTAAAAGAGGATGAAGTTTTTACAAGAGAGTGTGAATTAACCTAATTTCTGTGGTGCTGTAGTTTCTTTTAACTGCAAAGCAATTTCTTCATCTACTAAATTTCCTAATTGTGTTTTAGATTCCATATAATTATTTTTTATTTTAATAGTGAATAGCTTAGCTTTTGCTCGAGTATCTTTTTCTGGAAAGGCTGCAATAATTCTTTCACAAGATATTTCAATATGGATTTTATTGGGATTCTTTTTTAGAAATTTTTGGATTTTTTCTAAACGTCTAGCTGATAGTTTTTCTTCGCTTGCAGCTTTAAACACAGTGTGAATTTCTTGAGTTGCCAGCGTTAAAAAATCGATATCCTCATGAATATAGGGAAGTCCGCTGAGCGCGGCTTCTTTTGTATGATCGACTGCCAGCATTTTTAATTGTTTTGCATTTTCTTTAAGTGCTCTACTAAAGGCTGATAGATTCAGATAAAAGCGTTCAGTGGCTGTGATTTTCTCGAGCTGTTCAGAGGGTAGTTCTTCTTTATTTTTTGAGGGATTATAAAGCAGTTTAAAGTATGAAAACATAATGACCCTTAAATTGTAAGTGTAATATTTGAAAGGTTTCGTAGAATAATTTTGGCGGAAAATTTAAATAGGCAAAAAAAACCCCGCATAGCGGGGTTTTAGTTTTAACTAGGATTTCTGGGGGATTACATCATACCGCCCATGCCGCCCATTCCACCCATGCCGCCCATACCACCAGCGCCACCCATATCGCCAGAATCATCTTTTGGCATATCAGTGATCATGCATTCTGTGGTAATCATCATACCGGAAACAGAAGCAGCTAATTGTAATGCAGTGCGGGTTACTTTGGTAGGATCCAAAATTCCCATTTCGATCATGTCGCCGTATTCACCAGTTGCAGCATTGAAACCGTAGTTTCCTTTGCCTTCAGCAACCTTGTTCAATACAACAGATGCTTCATAACCAGCGTTGGTTACGATCTGACGTAAAGGAGATTCTAATGCCTTGCAGGTTAATGTAATACCCATTGCTTGGCCTTCGTTTGCGCCTTTAAGGCTCTTGAGGGCATGCAATACACGAATTAATGCAACGCCACCACCAGGAACCACGCCTTCTTCTACCGCTGCACGAGTTGCATGCAAAGCATCTTCAACGCGAGCTTTCTTTTCTTTCATTTCAATTTCAGAACCAGCACCTACTTTAATAACTGCAACGCCGCCTGCTAATTTAGCCACACGTTCTTGCAATTTTTCACGATCGTAGTCAGAGCTTGTGTCATCGATGCGTGAACGTAGTTGTTTGATGCGATCTTCAATTTCTTTTTTGTCACCAGCGCCATCGATGATGGTGGTGTTGTCTTTGGTGATGAGGACGCGTTTAGCAGAACCCAAATCAGCTAGGACAGTAGATTCAAGTGTGCGACCTACTTCTTCAGCAATCACTTGTGCTTTAGTAAGAGTAGCAATATCTTGCAACATTTCTTTGCGTCTATCGCCAAAACCAGGCGCTTTAACCGCACAGATTTTAACAATTCCGCGCATGTGGTTAACAACTAGAGTCGCTAACGCTTCGCCTTCAACATCTTCAGCAATAATCAATAATGCTCTGCCAGATTTAGCCACTGCTTCTAATGCAGGAAGTAAATCACGAATGGTAGAAATTTTCTTATCAACAATTAAGATGTAAGGATTTTCTAATTCTGCAGACATGTTTTGTTGATTGGTGATGAAGTAAGGAGATAAGTAGCCACGATCAAACTGCATACCTTCAACAACGTCTAATTCATTTTCTAAACCAGAACCTTCTTCAACAGTGATCACGCCTTCTTTGCCCACTTTGCCCATTGCGGTAGCAATGATGTCGCCGATAGAATCATCAGAGTTAGCAGAGATTGTTCCAACTTGTGCAATTGCTTTGTCATCTTTGCAAGGAACTGAAAGTTTTTTCAATTCTTCTACAGCCACGGTCACAGCTTTGTCTATGCCACGCTTAAGATCCATAGGATTAAAGCCAGCAACAACTGCTTTTAAGCCTTCTACTAAGATTTGACGTGCTAACACGGTAGCAGTGGTTGTGCCGTCACCAGCAACATCAGAAGTTTGGGAAGCAACTTCTTTAACCATTTGCGCGCCCATGTTTTTGAACTTATCTTTGAACTCAATTTCTTTCGCAACAGACACGCCATCTTTGGTCACGGTAGGTGCGCCGAAGGACTTATCGATTACTACGTTACGACCACGTGGGCCCATTGTAATTTGAACAGCGTTAGCTAGTTCGTTTACGCCAGCAAGCATCAGTTGACGTGCGTCATCTGCGAATCTTACATCTTTAGCAGCCATGTTTGTGTGTCCTCTAAAAAGTTAATAGATTAAAATGTGTTGGGGATTATGACGCGTCTTCCAATACGCCCATGATGTCTTCTTCGCGCATCACAAGATATTCGGTATCGTCTAATTTAACGTTGGTGCCAGCATATTTGCCAAACAAAATGCGATCGCCAATTTTTACTTGAAGTGGTTGTAATTTGCCTTCAACATATTTGCCAGTACCAATTGCAATAACAGTACCTTGGATAGGCTTATCTTTGTCAGCTGTTTCTGGGATAACAATCCCGCCTGCGGTTTTGGTTTCGACTTCACGCGCTTGAACAACTACGCGGTCGGATAAAGGACGGATCTTGTTAGCGGCTATCTTTGTCATGTATTTATCTCCAATTTACATTAAAAAACTAAGGTTACTGCTCGATCCACGGGGCTGAGCCCATGGGTACATATAATGTCATATGGGGGCGTTATTAGCACTCTCAAGTAGAGAGTGCCAATAATATCGATTATTCCCTGTGAGTCAAGGATTATCGCAGGGAAATCCTTGCTCTCTTAGGATATAATACATTGATACTTTGCAAATTTTTGCGCAGTATCACGGTGGTCTTATCGCCGAGCAAACACCACTATGAAATGGAAAAATGATTATGTTTAAAACTCTTATTCTTTTATTTTCGTTGTATTTTGTAGGGATCTCTCAGGCAGAAGAAATGCCTCAGCCATTGCCCGCAGCGAAAGCTTTTAAATTTTCAACCACTATGGATTCAAACAACCAATTAGTTCTGCAGTGGAATATTGGAGCGGATTATTATCTTTATCGAGATCAACTTCGGTTTTCGACTAAACCGGCCACGGCCATTAAACCAAGCTCTTTGACATTGCCACAGGGACATGAAAAGCAGGACGCTGTTCGAGGAAAATACTCTGTTTATACCGGGTTATTGAATGTTTCAATTCCGCTTCAAAGTGCTTTGCCAGATTCAGCTCCCATTAAGTTAGACGTAAAATATCAAGGCTGTTCAACGAAGGGTTTTTGTTATCCCCCTATCACTAAACATTTGGAGGTGGATTTAACGAAGCATACCGTAGTCGATAGCAATCAAGTGCCATCTGCTAATTCATCAGAAAATTTAGCAACCAAATTATTAGGTGGCCAGCATTACTGGACTATTATTTTAGGCTTTTTGGGGCTAGGCTTATTGTTGGCTTTTACGCCTTGTGTACTACCCATGATCCCTATTATTTCAAGCATTATTGTGGGTTACGGAAAAACAATTAGTACGCGAAAAGCCTTTTTCCTGTCCTTATCTTATGTGCTGGGATTGGCGTTAGCCTATGCTGCAGCTGGCATTGTTGTAGCACTAGCAGGTAGTAATGTCCAAGCAGCCCTGCAAAAACCTTGGGTGATTGAAGTCTTTAGCGGAATGTTTGTGGTTCTTTCTCTGTCTTTGTTTGGTTTATATGAACTGAGATTGCCTAATGGCTTGCAGGGATGGTTGATAGACCATAGTAATAGGCAAAAAGGCGGGACTTATTTGGGTGTATTCTTTATGGGAGGAATATCCACACTGATAGTCTCACCTTGTGTGAGTGCGCCATTAGTCGGGGTGCTAGCTTATATTGGAAATACAGGCGATATCGTTTTAGGTGGTACTGCTTTATTGGCGCTGGGTTTAGGCATGGGTATTCCTATTTTAATCATAGGTACTTCAGCAGGAAGATTTTTACCCAAGACCGGGGCATGGATGGACGTTATAAAGCAGCTCTTTGGGCTGATGATGTTAGGTTTAGCGATATGGATGCTAGCGCGTATTTGGTCTGCATCCACCATATTAAGTTTATGGGCTCTCTTAGCTATTTTCGCCGCCATACTATTTTGGCGTTTCCGGGCGACACATAGACATTGGCGTAAAGTGAATCGTGCTTTAGGCTTAGCATTTTTACTCTATGGCGTGACTTTATTGATAGGTTCGTGGTTAGGAAACTCAGATCCGCTGGCTCCTTTAGCGAAGATAAAGAAGGAGTCAGCTGTTGATATCAATACCTTTATTAATATTAAAAGCATGAAAGATTTCGACGATCAGTTAGCGCAGGCTAAATTAAATAAAAAATCTATTATGGTAGATTTCTATGCGGATTGGTGTACTTCCTGCATCATCATGGATCGAAATGTCTTTAGTAAAGCTGATGTAAAGCACGCATTACAAAATTTTATTTTATTACGCGCAGATGTTACGCAGAATAATGAATTTGATCAGGCATTAATGAAACGTTTTAATGTGGTAGCACCTCCCACTGTTTTGTTTTTTGA
>DHXK01000216.1:4744-9637 GCA_002413665.1 Legionellales bacterium UBA5158
TGTTTTGTTTTTTGATGTGAATGCTCAAGAATTAAATCAACAGCATATAGTAGGTGAAGTCAATGCAACCGAATTCCTCGCGAATCTCGAGCGAGTCCAATCAAATCTTTGCACAGAGGATGTGCGATTTTGTTAAGGTACTTATATGCCTAATATTACTTTTGAAACACCACATTTAACAACGGGGTTAACAGGGCCAATGCAATTACTAGAAAAACAAATTCTTAATCAGCAAAAAGAAATTGAAGATTGGCTGAAAGTGCAGTGGCAAAAAAGCCCGGCTCCCATTTATGGTTCTGTTGATTTACGTAATGCTGGATTTAAGCTAGCTCCTGTGGACATGAATTTGTTTCCAGGAGGGTTTAATAATTTGCAGCTCAATCCTGCTTTCATGACCCTATCTAGCGTAGCGGCAAAAATTGCTATTCAAAAAATAGATAGCAGTATAAAAAATATTTTATTGATCCCTGAAAATCACACGCGCAATATTTTTTATTGGGAAAATGTAAATGCACTTTTAATTATTTTGAAAGAAGCGGGTTTTGTTGTTCGAGTAGGGTCTCTTTTGCCAGATTTAATGCAGCCTCGTGAAATGTCTATCGCTAGTGGAGGAAGTATTACCATAGCGCCCATACATCGTATTGATGACAAGATTAGTATTGAAGGTTTTCTTCCGGATTTAATTTTGCTGAATAATGATTTATCCGATGGTATTCCGGAAGTGTTGCAAGGCTTATCGCAGCCCATCACACCACCGGCAGAATTAGGTTGGAGTCACCGTTTGAAGTCTGAGCACTTTCAATATTATGCCGACATCAGCAAAGAATTTTCTGAACTTATAAAAATTGATCCATGGTTGATTGCACCTTTATTTAGGCATTGTGGATCAGTGGACTTCATGCAGAGTTCAGGCCAAGAATGCTTGGTGTCTAACGTAGAAGAATTATTAAATGCAATCACAAAAAAATATAAAGAATATAATATTCAACAAGCACCTTATGTCGTTGTGAAAGCAGACGCAGGCACTTATGGCATGGCTGTCATGATGATAAAAAGTGTTGAGGAAATGATGACGCTAAATCGAAAGCAGCGCACTCATATGTCAAAATCCAAAGGCGGGCAGCCTGTGGATAAAGTTATTATACAAGAAGGTGTATATACATTTGAAACATGGGGCGAAGACAACGCGGTGACAGAGCCCGTTGTTTATATGTGGGGTGAGCGCGTAGTCGGAGGATTTTATCGTATTCATAAAGATCGTGGCATCGATGAGAATTTAAATTCTCCAGGCATGCGTTTTGAACCATTGGCATTTGCAAAGCCGTGTTCGCAACCTGCTTTTGCTTCTGCTCCTTCTCTTAATGCTGATGAGGACCAAAACCGTTTTTATGCATACGGTGTTATTGCTAGATTAAGTATGTTAGCAGCCGCCAGAGAAATATTAGATCAAAAGGCTGGAGCATGACTATCAAATTAGGTGTAGTTATGGATTCTATTGAATCCATAAATTTTAAAAAAGACAGTACGCTTGCTATGCTGTGGGAAGCCTCAAAACGAGGCTGGGAAATTTTTTATTTCGAACAGCATGATTTATTTTTACGTGATGGTGTGGCTTACGGTAATAGTCGTTTGCTATCTGTTTATGAAAATGAAAATAAATGGTTTAAATTTCATGGCCATCAAAAAATAGCGTTAGCCGATTTAAATGTCATATTGATGCGAAAAGATCCTCCGTTTGATCGTGAATATATTTACACGACTTATATTTTAGAAGCTGCTGAACGCGCTGGCGCGCTAGTTTTCAATAAGCCGCAAAGTTTGCGTGATGCAAATGAAAAATTATTTGCAACCTGGTTTCCTCAATGTTGTTCACCCACGCTGGTAACGCGTGACATGCAAATGTTAAAAGAATTTTATGCAGAGCAGCATGACATTGTATGTAAGCCATTAGATGCAATGGGTGGTTCATCTATATTTCATTTACGGGAAAATGATCCTAATGCCACTGTTGTGTTTGAAACTCTTACGGGGTACGGAACGCAATTTATGATGGCGCAAAAATTTATTCCTGACATAACGAAAGGTGATAAGCGTATTTTAATGATAAATGGTGAGCCTGTGCCATTTGTATTGGCGCGCGTGCCTGCACAGGGTGAATGGCGCGGGAATTTGGTGGCGGGTGCTCAAGGAATTGCGCAACCGCTGGCAGAAAAAGATTTGTGGATTTGCCAGCAAGTCGGGCCCACCTTACGTGAAAAAGGCCTATATTTTGTAGGTTTGGATGTCATCGGTAATTATTTAACAGAAATTAATGTGACGAGCCCCACGTGCATAAGAGAGCTAGATGAGCAATGTAATTTAAATATTGCTGCGCAGTTATTAGATTGTGTTGAGAGTTTTTTTTAGTTAAGAAGGCATAGCAAATAAATGAAAGCGATAGATTATTTAAAAAAAACAAACGTCAGTGAGAAGCAGATAGCAGACATTTTAGGATTAGATAATCCTGAAGTACCAGAAGTCCTCATGGAAGTGCTAACCGATTTGCATCTTTTAAAGTTTTTTTATTTAGAAAAATTCAAAAATGAATGCCATTGACCAATTAATAAAATCTACATGGATCTATTTTGATTCTTCTATTTTCATGCAAATGGAAATTCTTAAATTCGCAATGACGCAATACCAAGAATTGTTGCAATTTTGCAGTACTTTAGCCATTGAAACAAATACAACTTTTAAAGCTATTCAAGCAAGCCTGCATTGTAATCTGGCTTATTGTCTAGCTACGTTGGGTCAGCCGTATGAAGCAATAAAAGAATTTGATACCGCATTTGAAAAGACGCAAATAGATTTCAATCCATAATCAAATGCGCGTTTGATAAATATTTTAAGTTTGTGTTGTTAAAGCGTAAAAATTTTCTTGTGAGAGAAAAAATTCATCGGTATATTATCAATAATATTTTTCCTGTCGTTTCCGTTATCCCTCTCTTCCTGCTTCCTCCTTTTAAAAATACTTGAGGTAAAACCTATGCACACTCTGCATGATGATATTATTTATTGGCTCGCCGCTAGCCGATTGCCTGACATAGGTCCGGTAAGAATAAAGCGGTGGCTAGATTATTTTTTGGACATTAAGACATTATTTTCAGCGCCTGCTGAAGAATTGCAAATGGCAGGGCTGACTTCTAAAGAAATTCAAGCTGTGCAACAACCTAATTGGAGTGCAGCAGAAAAAGATTTGGCTTGGAGTAAAGCGTCTGATTGTCATCTCGTTATTCAATCTGATGAGGACTATCCGATTTTATTACGTGAGTTAAGCGATGCTCCAGTTGTGTTGTATGTGCAAGGTGATGTAGAGCAATTAGCTCAGCCGCAATTGGCAATGGTAGGTTCGCGCAATCCCACCACCAATGGAAAAGAAACCGCAGAACGTTTTGCTCATAGCTTAGCCCATGCAGGTTTAGTCATAACAAGCGGGTTAGCATTAGGAATAGATGCTGCCAGCCACAAAGGTGCTTTGGCTGCGCTTGGTAAGACTGTCGCTGTGATAGGCTCTGGATTGCAACACATTTATCCATCAAGTAATCTGTCATTGGCTAAAGATATTCGTTTGCACGGAGCGCTAGTCTCAGAGTTTCCTCCTGAAACAGTACCCAAGCCCCAATATTTCCCTAGACGTAATCGTATCATCAGTGGGTTAAGTTTGGGCGTTCTTGTGGTAGAAGCGGCTTTGCGCAGTGGTTCCTTAATTACCGCTCGTTTTGCTTCTGAACAGGGTCGTGAAGTGTTTGCGATACCTGGATCTATCCATAATCCATTAGCCCGAGGATGCCATCAATTGCTGCGGCTAGGGGCTAAGCTAGTGGAAGTCGTTGAAGATGTGCTGGAGGAGCTAGGATCATTGCAGCAGGTATTGTCTTGCCACCAGCCTGTGAAATTACCTGCCGCTGATTTGCCTGCGTCTCTGCGAGAAATACTGCTCCATATAGACTACTCGACCACTCCCATGGATACTATTATTATGCGAAGTGGATTGACTGCAAGCGCAGTTTCCTCCATGCTGTTGTCATTAGAGTTGCGAGGAATGGTACAAATTGTTCCAGGCGGTTACGCCAGATCTTCGTTAAGTGTTTGAATTTACTTATGTATGGTGACTATGTTTGACGTATTGATGTTTATTTTTGAAAATTACATGGATGGTAATGTAGCCTTAAAAACGGATAATCAAACTATTGCAATTGAGTTAGAAAAGGTCGGTTTCACTAAAGGTGAGATAGACTGCGCGCTAGATTGGTTGGAAGGCTTAAGCCAATTCAAAGTATCCATGGAATCTGCTCCCATTGTTGCATCCCCATCTTTAAGGCATTTCTTGCCTGAAGAAAGTGAGCAATTGGGTGTTGAAGGTAGGGGTTTCATACTTTATTTAGAGCAGCTAGGCATCTTGGATCCAGCTACTCGTGAAATGGTCATTGACAGAGTCATGGCTTTAGATAGCAGAGCGGTTGATTTAGGTCGCGTCAAATGGGTAGTGCTGATGGTGTTATTCAGTCTTCCAGAAAAAAAATTAACCCTGACTTTGCTGCAAGATATGATTTTATCGGATGCATTTGATGTTTTACATTAACCTCTCACGCTAATCGCAAGCTACAGCGTTTTCTAAGGAAGATCCACGAGTATGTCTAAAAACTTAGTTATTGTAGAATCCCCAGCTAAAGCCAAGACCATTAAAAAGTACTTCGGCCCTGGTTTTGAAGTCTTAGCTTCATACGGTCACGTTCGGGATTTATTACCCAAAGAGGGTGCAGTTGACCCCACTAATCATTTTGCAATGCGTTATGAATTAATTGAAAAAAATGCAAAGCATATGGCTGCTATAGTGAAGGCTATGAATAAAGC
>DHXK01000070.1 GCA_002413665.1 Legionellales bacterium UBA5158
TAGATAATTTGCTTAGGCTGAACCACACCCGGCTTTTGCAACTCATTATAAGCTTTCATCAGCTCTTAAACGGCATCTTCAAATTTGCGCATTCCTGAGAACTGCCTTGCGCTGTCTAAAAATGACTCAATTAGAAGGTGATTCGAATGAGAATAATATCATGTTTTAGACATGCGTGAATCTCAAAGCAATATTTATGTGGACATATTTTACCCTAATACTTATTAAGGAATCATCAAGAATGCGTTTTTAATGAGCAATATATGCATTTTTAGGCTTTATTTGAGGAGACTGCCTGTTGTATATTTGCGCTTAATTAGGTATTATTGGCGAAATATTCTACTCTAGAGGCCGCCATAATGTTTACCAAAGCTCCGTTAAATACACCGCTTATCACTACAGAAGCTACATCCACAATATCAACTGAAACCAAAGAGCAGAATGTAAAATACCGAAATGAGTATGCTAAAAAAGCATTTTCAGCTGTATGGACACCTACTTCAAATATACTTAACATAGATTTTCCACCGGAAGGTAGCAGAATGTCAGTCGAAGATATTCGTAAACATGGCGCTGAGAGAAGACAAATTGGTGGTTGTGAAGCCTGCCTTGGTGGGTGCATGTGCTTGCTGGGTAAAACCATCACTCTAGCTGTTGGTGGCTTATTTTCATCGCTCGCAGGCTGTGGCGGTTTTTTTACAGGCGCTGCAAAAGATGCTTGTTGTAATAGTGATGGAAGTCATACTGTAGATAATGCTTCTTCAGATGCTCCGGCACTGTCAATCTAATTAGGTTAAATTTTAATAATCTAGTTTACAGAAAAATATTGTTGGTGTGGTTATTGTTTTCTGACTCCCTCTCTTCTTTGATATTATGAGAAGAGAGGGAGTTATTTATACTAATTTTTTTACTTTAAAATAATAAATTTAAAAATGCAATTTCCTCACGCAACTTTAAAAACTAAAATGCCCAGCATAAGCATCCGAAATTATTATTCAAATGACTAGAATGAACATGAGTACAATTCACATTTAGAAATTGATTCACAATCACTTTATTTTTGCCATACGTTCCATAATATTTTATGGAGCATTATTGCGATGAGGTGCTCTAGGTATACGCAATTCTAACAGCTGATCTGTAATATATGTCACCAAAGCTGCCCTTGCTAAAGCATGATCACCATCATTAAGCTGTATATGTAGACTCTCACGTGCAATTCTAACAAAGTTAAGCAGTGCTGCTACCTCATTACGAAGTGCTGGGTTTATGTAGTGGGCAAACCGCTTTATAGACTCATCAGTCACTTCCTGATCGTTCATTGCAGAAGCAATATCCACCCATTTATCCGCGCCAAAATGCCTGACTAATCCAACAGCAGCAAGAAGCAGTGGTCCATCGTCAAATGGAACTGGAGAAGGTGGTGGTGTTGGTGGAGCTGGTGGTGAAGGTGGAAAAAAATTACTCATGAAATTATACCTTTTACGTTGATTATTTTTTTCATATGCTAGCATATAAATACACAATTGCGTGCAATCTGATCAAAATATTTTGTCATTTTAGCTAATTCAGAGGGCTTTCTCTTAAAAGTCATCCCGTTTTTCTGCGTCAACCCCTCAAATTCATCCTCTTTTTATTTAATGCCACCCACGTGAAATTTTTATTAAATGTCATCCCCTCGAAGTAACGACAAAGCCAGCTTGCCCCGAATTCATATACCCCATTTAATCTAACGTTTGCCGATAACGCTTCAAAGCTACAGTCAGCACGATAATGAAAAATAATAAAATTGCACCTACACTAGGTAAAATTTCTAAAACACCATTACCCTTTAACATAATACCGCGCACAATCACGAGAAAATGTGTCAACGGCAAACAATTCCCTATGGCTTGCGCCCAACTGGGCATTCCGTTAAATGGAAACATAAAACCAGACAATAAAATGGAAGGTAAAAAATAAAAAAATGCAGCCTGCATAGCTTGCAATTGATTCTTAGCTAACGTAGAAAAAGTTAATCCCACAGCAAGATTGGCGATAATAAAAGGAAAACAAGCACAAAATAATAAAAGTAAACTGCCATCAATAGGCACACCAAATAAGTAATACGCAAAAAACAAAATAACTATCACTTGAATATAACCAACAACAATATACGGTGTAATTTTTCCCAGCATTACCTCTAAGGGTTGAACAGGCATTGCCAGCAGACTTTCCATCGTCCCACGTTCACGCTCCCGCGTAATTGCTAGCGCGGTAATCATCACCATCGTCATAGTTAATACGACACCTAACAAACCCGGTACAATATTATATTGAGTAAAATGTTCAGGATTATATTTAGGTTGGATAATTAAATTGATGGGTGGATCAGAAACATTTAAATAGTGTAAACTGCCTTTAAAACTTTGTGAAATAATTTGATTAATATTTTGAACAACACTAAGAGAAAAGCTAGTTGCTGCAGGATCAGTTGCATCTGCTTCTAACAATAATTCAGGTTTATCACCGCGAATTAATCGCTCAGAGAAATGCTGAGGAAAATAAATCACAAACTGCACTTTTCCCGTGCGCAATAACCAATCGGCTTCTTTATTACTTTTATTTCCTTTAATAATATTAAAATAACTAGAATTCTGTAAATCTGCGATGATTTTTCGAGTGAAAACACTATTGTCAGCAGAAACTATCGCAGTGGGTAAATGCTTAGGATCACTATTAATTGCAAAACCAAATAAAATTAATTGAATGAGTGGAACGCCTATCATCATAGCAAACGTTAAGCGATCACGACGCATCTGCGTGAATTCCTTGATGATGATAGCCCATAATCTTTGCCCAGAAATTTGCAAATTCATGCTTTATCTCCGGCTTTTTCTACAAAACTAATAAATGCATCTTCCAGTGTGGCGGACGTTTTTTCCCAGTTCTTGTTTTTGAAAGGAGAAATGCTCTGCTCAAGTAGTTCCGAATTTTTTCCACTAACATGTAAATTGTTACCAAAAAATATCACTTGCTCGACACCAGGCAATGGTTTTAATTTTTCAGCTAAAGTCATCAACTCAGTACCTGTTACTACCCATGTAGTCAAATTGGATTTTTCTATGATTTCTTTAATGGATCCTTGAACCAACAAATGTCCATTTGAAATATAGACTAACTGCGTACAGCGTTCTGCTTCGTCCATGTAGTGCGTACTGACAAGTGTTGTAATACCCTGAGCTGCTAAAATAAAAATATTATCCCAAAAATATCGACGTGCTTTCGGATCTACACCTGCAGTGGGCTCATCGAGTAATAATAACTTTGGATCATGCAACAAACATCCTGCTAGCGCTAAACGCTGACGCCACCCACCTGACATTTCACCAGCGAGCTGATTTTTACGTTCCATTAAATCGAACATTTTTAAATATTTTTCTATCGTTGCTTTTCGATTTTTTATCTGAAAAATTCGTGCAATTAAATCTAAATTTTCGTATGCGGTTAAATCATGATACAAACTAAAACTTTGCGTCATATAGCCAACTTGTTTTTTGATCTCATCGGCTTGACGTAAAATATCAAACCCTAAACAATGACCACTACCAGAATCAGGTGTCAAGATCCCGCATAACATGCGTAGCGTTGTTGTCTTACCACTACCGTTAGGCCCTAAAAACCCGTAAATATTGCCTTTTTTGACTTGCAAACTCAAATCAATCACAGCAGGTTTACCGTCAAAACTTTTATTGAGATTCTGTACATCAATGATTAAGGGAGTTTCATTCATGGCTGTAAATACACATCAATGGGTTGGCCAGGATGAAAATGTTTAGCGGTTTCTTCTGGCATGTCTGCTCGTATCAAATAAACTAATTTATTCCGTGTGTCTTTGCTGTATATCACTGGAGGTGTGTATTCTGCTTCTGGCGAAATATAACTGATTTTTGCACTTGTTTTTCCTGCACAACCATCACATAAAAAAGTAATTACCTGTCCTAATTTTACTTTGCTCAATGATTCTTCTGGAAGGTAAAATAACACCTTAATATTTATAGGTGCAAGAATAGCAAGGACAGGATGATTTTCTTCAACTTTTTCACCGACTCGATAAAATGTATCGAATATCGTACCACTAATGGGGGCATACACTGTTTTTTCTTTGGAAGACCATTCTATCTGAATTAACTGCGCATGATTAGCGGCTAATTGTTGTGACGTACTTTCAAAATCTGTTTGTGCACGATCTAATTCTAGTTGTGCTGCAACATCTTTTAGATACAAACGTTTTTGCCTTTCAAGTTGAGTTTTAGCAAACTTAGTTTGCGCTTCTAGATTTAAAATATTTGCTCTTGCCACTGCTACTTTTGCTTTTTCAGGTTCTGGATCTAGCGTATAAAGAAGATCACCTTGTGTCACTGTTTGGCCACGAGCGACATAAAAATTAAATAAAGTACCGGCGACACCACTGGCTATATAGGTATATTCACCTTCAATATAACCCGAAAGCGATTGGCTTCTATCAGAGCAACCTGTATAGGTTACAATACTCAAAAAAGCTAAGATGACATACTTCCAATGACGTCTCATGAGGCTGTCCTTAATTGTCTGTTTATTATAACATTTAATGACATTGATAGGAAAATCATAAGTAGCGGCTATGATAGTCCAAGCACCGAAAGAGTAGCTTATACAAACTTCGGAGTGAACTTACTTACTTTAAGGAATATTTAAAATGAAAGCACTAATTTACCAAGGGCCGGGAAAAAAAGATGTAGAAGATCGTCCTAATCCTACTATAACAAATCCAACAGATGCAATTATAAAGATTACCAAGACTACAATTTGTGGAACTGATCTTCATATTCTGAAAGGTGATGTAGCAACTTGTGAAACAGGTCGCATTCTGGGCCACGAAGGTATAGGTGTAGTTTATACTATCGGTTCGGGTGTGACAGAATTTAAAGAAGGGGATCGTGTACTCATCTCTTGTATTACCTCTTGTAGCAAATGCGAATATTGCCGCAAAGGAATGTACTCTCATTGCGTGACAGGAGGCTGGCTTCTTGGTCACACTATTGATGGCACACAAGCTGAATACGTACGTATACCGCATGCAGATACTAGTCTTTATAAAATTCCTGAGGGGGCGAACGAAGAGGCGATGGTAATGCTCAGTGATATTTTACCTACTGGCTTTGAATGTGGAATTATCAATGGCAAAGTACAACCTGGCAATACAGTGGCTATCGTTGGAGCCGGCCCCATTGGTTTATCTACACTGCTCTCTGCTCAGTTTTATTCACCTGCAGAAATCATCATGATAGACCTAGATGATAATCGTCTAGAAATGGCTAAACATTTGGGTGCAACTGCAACAATAAATAGCAGTGATGGGAAAGCTGTTGAAAAAATTATGAAAATGACCAACGGTCGTGGCGTTGATACTGCTATAGAAGCAGTGGGCATTCCTGCGACATTTGTTATGTGTGAAGATATCATAGCGCCAGGCGGTACCATTGCCAATATTGGTGTACACGGTGTCAAAGCGGATTTACATCTAGAAAAGCTCTGGTCACAAAACATATCTATCACGACACGATTAGTTGACACTGTCACTACACCAATGTTACTCAAGACAGTCAGTGCAAAAAAAATTGATCCCACTTTATTAATCAGTCATCGTTTTAAATTTGAAAATATATTAGAAGCCTATGAAACATTTGAAAAAGCCGCGAGCACGAATGCGCTTAAAGTAATAATTGATATAGCGTAAACTAAACTGGATTAAAATTCTAATGAGACTGCTGATGATCAAAAAAGCAAATCACCAGCAGCTTTAATTCGATCAAACTCATGGAGAAAATTCAGGTGGATACTTGCTCCAGGGATAACCTGTGTTTCGACACCACCATCCACATGCATTTCTTGAAATTTTTTCCCGCCTGCTACGACTATAAAAAACTTTGGTGGAAACGTTCCGGGTAGCGATGCAGAAGCAATCATAATATTACGAAACAAATCGAGAGCTCCTGGAGCGTGACTAGCAGCAATCGCTCCCATATCCCAGATAACAAGGCGTTGAGCATCGAGTTGCGAGGTTCCTATAAATAAGCGGCGGCCTTTTAATTGCTCACGGCGACTTTTCTAAACACCTCATTATCAATTAATCTGGCGACCAACTGAGTGAGGGGGTTATTATCACTTAATGCAGGCAATGGACGAATATTGGCTAACGACAATAAAATCGAAAATATACTATAAGGTTTATAAACATTATCATCAGAGATAGTAGTATAAGTCATTTTTAATCGACTATCATAATCAGGCCCAAGAAAAACAAGCGGAGCCATGAGAGCTCCCGTACTAATGCCAGTCACTACTTTAATGTGTTAGAAAACCAAAACATTAACCACTTACTACAAGGACGAGGCATGAGCAATCGCATTACTTTATTTTTTTTGGTATTATCTTTTGAATTATTTTAATTAATCTTTTCTTGCCATAAAGCTGACTACTTTTGTTTTTAAGTTACCGATAAGGATTTATGTTTCATGCATGCATTCAAGAATATTTTGTTAGGCCTGATCATTAGTATAGGCAGTTCTCCTATTTCGATATACGCAGCAAACAATACAATCGATATAAAAAATGAAATTGCGCTACTCAAAAATAAAATTCAAGAATTGGAAATACATATAGCTTCTGCAGATCAAGCTAACACTGAGATAATCACTGACAAAGATATTAACAGCTCTCCTTCAAATCCAAACAAAAATATTAGCTCCATTCCTGCTGCATCAAACAAAGATGTTAGCTCCGCTCCAACTATATCAAGCAAAGACGTTAGCTCTGCTCCTGCCGTACCAAACAAAAAGAAGCTCTCTAAAAAAATTAAGGCAACAAAAAGAAATGAAAAAACTGTTCGACCCATTTTTATCAGCAATAAATCTTCACAAGTTCTATCACCAGAAATCATTTCCCCCGCTGTGAGCACACCTTTATCTTGGCAGGGGACTGATATCACTGCGCTGATTGTAGGTGGTGCAAGTGCTGGATATAGCAAACCCTCTGCTCACAGCGGTTCGTTTAATATTTTAGATTTTAACCCTATTTTTCTTTTTAGTTATAAAGACTTATTATTTTTACGATCTGCAGTAGACTTTTCACTTGATGATCAAGGCAACACACAAACTGGCCTAAATTATGCAAATCTTAATTTATTCTTAAATGACTATGCAACATTTAGTGCTGGTAAGTTTGACAGTGCTCTAGGTTATTTTGGACAAAACCTATCACCTGCTTGGATTAACAAATTACCGGAATCTCCCGTTGGATTTAATGATGGCCAAGCAGCTCCGCAAGCTGAAGTCGGGATACAGTTACGCGGTGGTCTTCCATTATGCAACTCTGCGAAAGCAAACTATGTTGTCTATGTATCCAATGGCTCACAAGGTTTCGTCGACACAACAGATATTACAAATATAGTGATTAATAACATATCCACAGGTGGCTTTACCAACAATTATGGTAACTATGTTATAGGCGGAAGACTGGGCTTTTTACCTATCCCTAAGTTAGAAATCGGTATCTCAGCAGCAGAAGGAAAACTAGTATTATTTGATATGTCTGACTCTACATCTGTGTTACAAAATGGTCGACATTATAATGCGTTAGGAGCCGACATTTCCTATAAATGGGATAACTTAGATCTGCGAGCGGAAATTATTCAGCAGCAAATTCGCTCACAAGCTGGAAGCATAGCTCCTCAGTCTGAAAGATGGAAGGCATGGTATCTACAAGCAGCTTATAGATTTCCATCCACCAAGTGGGAACCTGTTGTACGGTACGGGAAATTCACATCATCTATTGCAAACCAACAACAAGGGCAGTTGACCGCTGGAGTCAATTATTGGTTTGCACCAAGCATATCAGCACAAGTTGGATATGAAATTAATCATGGACAATCTGGCACAGGCAACAATGTAAATCTTTTCTTGATGCAATTGGTATTTGGCTTTTAACGAAAAAGGAATCAATCTATGCAACATAATAATCGAGTGAAATTATTATCAGGGCTAGCTGGAATATTATTGTTTAATGGATTTATCCCAAACTATGCTTACGCAGATAATCCAAATAACTCTGGCAGTGCAGCAAATGGCTCAAAAGTATGGGCTGACAATTGCGCGCGCTGTCATAACTATCGAGCACCTACAGAATTTTCTGCCAAACAATCGCGCGTCATTATGGATCACATGCGCGTACAAGCAGGGTTAACCGGTCAAGAAGCTCGCGATGCTTATGCTTTTTTAGCAGCGCAAAGTCCTAACACTCAAGCAGCTAGTGCCACACATGCAGAAAACAAGCCCATTGAAAACACGGCGCCGATAGCACTGACCTCAACAACAATGTCCCCCAAAAACACAGCCGCGGCCACTAAGAACAAAGCTAAGCCGCAAGATACAAATACAGAAGCTCAATCTGGCAACGCTATTTATAAACAAACCTGCGTAAGCTGTCATGGAGCTAATGGAAAAGGAGCCATTCCTGGTGTACCTGACTTCACCAGCAAAAATGGGCCGCTTAGCAAAACAGATAGCACCCTCCTTCAACATACTATTAAGGGCTTTCAATCACCTGGCTCATCTATGGCTATGCCAGCCCGAGGTGGGAATTCTAAGCTGACTAATACAGACTTACAAAATACACTGACTTATATTCGCCAAAATTTCAGGTAAACAGAGCATAGGGCATTAAGATGACTATTCACTTGAAGATTAAATTAAAATCAAGTCATTAAGCGATCACAATGAGGGTACATAATGACGACAGCAAAACAACAGTGGACCCAAGGAATAGGAGCGATAAAACATAATGAAGATACCCAACACTGGGTAAAAAAAATTATTTCACTTCTACCCAATGCTAACGAAGAATACATTTATACACTATTTGCTGCAGCTGATCGCATTGCGAATGCAGCAATGTGGTTAGTCGTACATCAAACTTATGCACGCACTGTAAAAATAAACGGTGAACCTTTACAAGCAGATGATTTCAAAATAAACCCACAAGGACATACAGGCGGCTCTTTAAATATGGCAGTTGCCTATGTTGGCCATATGTTAGCAAACACATTAACACAAACAACTAGAGCTTGGATGATGGGACAAGGACATTGTGTTTCCGCTATCGATAGCGTGAATTTGCTATTAAACAATATGCGCCTTGAACATGCTGATTGTTATTCTTTAACAGAGAGTGGTCTAACCCAATTTGTAACAGACTTTTATTCGTATCGTTTGGATTCTCAGGGTCATCAAGACTCTCCCTTGGGCAGTCATGTCAATGTCAATACAGCTGGGGCCATTTTAGAAGGCGGATATTTAGGGTTTGCTGATTTGCAATATATCCATATACCACTACCCGGCGAAACGTTAGTGACATTTTTATCAGATGGCGCTTTTGAAGAACAGCGTGGCTCTGATTGGGCCCCACGATGGTGGCGTGCAGAAGATTCTGGATTTGCAATTCCAATTATGATTTTTAATGGCAGACGAATAGACCAGCGATCTACTATGGCTCAAGGCAGCGGCTTAGAAGGATTTGTACAACACTTGAAAAATAATTCTTTTGCGCCCAAAGTATTTGATGGCGCTGATCCTGCTGCCTTTGCATGCATGATTTTAGAAGCAGAATATGCTCTCTCAAAAGAAGATAAAAAATCTTATCCCATTTCGTTACCCTACGGCATTGCAGTCACTGAAAAAGGGGCTGGATTTTATGGCGCAGGAACAAATGCCGCGCATGGATTACCCTTAGTTGAAAACCCATACTCAAATTCTGATGCACGTGAAAATTTTAATATTTATTCAAAGAAATTATTTATCCCGCTAATAGAAATATTAAAGAGCCGTGATCTTTTAAATAATCATACGGAAAACAATAGGCCTAAAGAAAAAGATCATAAAATCGCGAACCGACAAACCGAAATAACTACGCACTGTGATTTACCCTATCGCGAAATAAACACAAGTTCCCAGATTAGTCCTATGCTAGCAATTGATAAAACATTTTTAGCCTATGTAAAGGCTAACCAAAATTTACGTGTACGCGTAGGCAACCCCGATGAAATGGTGTCGAATCACATGCAGACAAGCTTGCTGCACTTAAAACATCGCGTAACAGAAATTGAAATGGAAGATGTGGAAGCCATAGATGGTAAAGTGATAACAGCTTTAAATGAAGAAGCCGTTGTTTGTGCTTGCTTAGGAAATAAAGCAGGCTTAAATTTAGTGGTTACCTACGAAGCTTTTGCACCGAAAATGTTAGGTGCCTTACGGCAAGAATTAATTTGGTCTGATCATTTGCTTTCAAAAAAACGCGAGCCTGGCTGGATTTCAGTTCCTTTAATTTTAACTTCACACACCTATGAAAATGGCAAAAATGAAAGATCACACCAAGACACCTTAATGGCAGAAGCCATGCTAGGAGAACCTGCAGATATATCGCACGTTTTATTTCCCGCCGATTATAATTCAGCAGTAGCGAGTCTAGATGCTTGCTATAAGACGAAGGGTAATATATTTACATTAATTGTTCCTAAATATGAAAAAATAAAGGATGTTTTTTCTCAAGAGCAAGCTATCGAATTAATGTTAAATGGTGTGATCAATTTATCAAATTTTCCATTATACTATAATACTCAAGTGATCTTAACAGCAGTAGGTGCATATCAACTCATCCAAACTTTATTGGCGGCTGAAAGACTAAAAGCTAATAATATTATTGTTGCAGTCAATTATATGTTAGAACCGGGAAGATTTCGCGACCCTCGCGGACAACGAGAAAAGCTGACACAAACACTGGAAATAACACGTCAATTATTTTATCCATCAAACATCTTTTCGAGAATATTTGTTAGCCATATTAGACCTGAAGTGATGGCAGGATTAGTTAGACCGTTAGATACAGGTAAGCAAACTATTTTTTTAGGCTACACCAATCATGGAGGAACATTAAATACCGAAGGCATGCTATTTGTTAATCGTCAAAATTGGGGGCACATTGTAAGAGCATGCGCTCGTAGCTTAAATATTCTAATAGAAAAATTATTAAGTCATTCAGAACTAGAAGCTCTGCATGGAAAAAAGAATCCTCAAGGAATATTATGCTGACCCTGACTAACAAGATACAAAAAAGGTATACATCGCTATGCATATTTAGGATTTTTTACTTCTGCCATCAAAAACTAGCATGTCTCGCGGCGATAACAATGGCGAATAGATTTCCTCAATACTTTCATCAACAATCAACTGATGATGTCTACCTTTAATAAATTCGGTGGGTCCACTTTCATTAGTGATGTCTACCAAAGGAAAAAAAACAGTAAAATAATAAGGTGGCAAACTTATATCTAACGAATCTAAATTATCACCCCGTCTTCATGCGATTTATTCACGTAATTCTTATTGTTAGTCAATTTATTCATTCCCAAACACCTCCTAAATAATTAAGCGTGAGGACAAGAAAAACTACCATTACAAAAAATATCATTTAGCGACATATTTACAAGCAATATCGCTATTACAATAATTGGGAGTAAAAATATTAATAATGCTTTTTTATAATTTTTTTTCTTGAAACTAATGTATAAAGAAACCGGAACACTCACAAAACATGCAATAGGAAGCGCTAAGGCAGATAAAAACATACCCCACACATAAGGATTATTTTCAGAACCGGGGGCATCAAATAAAAAAACTGACGTAATTGCTAATAGTATGGATAAAATACTTATTATGATGAATATCAGATTCGCTAAAATAACCAAAACTTTCATTTGAACAGTCTCCGTCAGACTCTACTAGGGTAGCCTAAGTTTGATCAAAATAAAACCTTATTTTTAAATAGAATTAAAATACAAACAAAAAATAAATATCAATAAATTAAATCTGGCTTACTAAACAAATTACACATATTGTAGAATACAATGGACTTATTCTATCAAAACTAAAACTACAAATAGGAATAGCAATTATTTTTTCGAAAAGCACAAATAAGAAATAGTGACTTCAACATATAAAGGGATACTATATGCGAAGCAATACCATACTAAAATACACATCTGATATAACCTACTCTATTTATTCATCGATTTTTAAATCAAACATCACAACTCTTATTGAAAAAAAACATAGATCACGTTCTGATTTCGCTTCTAATAAAACTGCTAGTTTAGCGGTTCCTGAAACTCCCGAAAAGAAGTTTGTATTTGTTGAAGTTAAGAAGCCTATTCACATAAGTTCAACTTATTCCATTAACTCAATGATTAACTCTTTTATGTCACTTGTAGTCACATCAGCATCAGCGGCTGCAGCACCA
>DHXK01000177.1 GCA_002413665.1 Legionellales bacterium UBA5158
TCATAAGACCGTAGAAGAACCTTAATTAATCCATGACTTCCTATACAATTCGGTCACAAAATTTACTTGGAGCAGTTATGAAAATTGGTTATGCACGCGTATCTACAGCTGACCAGCATTTGAGGATGCAGGAAGATGCCTTAAAGAGTGCGGGATGTGAAGAAATCTACACTGATATCATTAGCGGTGTTAAATCTCAACGTGCTGGATTAGATCAAGCACTCGATTATCTTCGTGAAGGTGATACGCTTGTTGTGTGGAAACTTGATAGATTAGGCCGGTCTATACAGCATTTAATTCAATTAATGACATCATTAAATGAAAGGAAAGTCGGCTTTAAAAGTTTGTAATAAAATATCGATACTTCTACTAGCGGCGGCAAGCTTATATTCCATATGTTTAGCGCATTAGCTGAGTTCGAGCGTGATCTCATACAGGAAAGAACTCAAGCTGGGCTTAAAGCGGCAAGGGCTCGCGGGAAGATGGGTGGCAGACCTCCATTGCTTGATTCAAGACAGATTAATCGAATGATTGAGATGTATGATGAACAAAAAAACACCGTGGCTGAGATTTGCAAGATCTACAGCATTAGCAGGCCCTCTTTTTACAATTATCTAAAACAAAGAAGCCCTGCATTAGCGATTAAGTAACAAAAATACCTGTATAAATTTCTGTATAGAGTTCTGTATAGAGTTCTTGCCAATAATACAGTAAATGCATATAATATGAACACCATAGGATCAAGACTTAATATTAATCGTTGGCAAAATAAGAATTAACCCCGGTCGGAGTAAAATATGAGACTTATTAAACAGCCACTTACACAGTTACCTGAACTTTTACAAAGACGTCTTGCAAGATATAGCGAGGGTTATGGAAATGATATTTTTACTATGGAATGTAATGTTAATGAACCACAATCCTTACGTCATTATATGGGATTTACGATAGAAAGAGATGCTGTGCTCCCTTTGCATGCGGCTATTTGCCTTCGAGATTTAGAGTTAATAAAAGCACTCGTGCACATTGGTGCAGATGTAAACAAAATTGCAGAGGCAGACAACTTAATACATCATGGAAAAGATGCTATTTCGATTTTAGTCTTTAACTGCCCGGGTACGCCTAGTGACATTGCTATTAAAATAGCTGATTTTTTACTAGAGCATGGAGCAAATAAAAATAAAGATGTAGATGATTTTTTCAAGCGCTATGAGGACTTCAATAACCGTACAAAGTATATGATAAGGCATGCCCTCAGTCATGATGCTCGGGATACATTGGTTACTGCTCCCGGAGGACCCTTTCTTCCCGATGAAAAAATTAATGAAATAGGCCATAAAGGGATAGCACCTATTCATTACGCAGCTCGGATAGGTAATTTAAAATTGATTAAAGAATTGCGTGGCAAAGGGGTCAATATTTTTTTAAAAGATAAAAAAGGCAACTCTGCTTTAGATTATGCAACAAATTATGGAAGGGTTGAAGCAGTGGAACTTTTATTAAGCTATCAACCAGAAAATGATATTATTCAACATTCATTAGAAGTAGCACACACTAATCAAGCATCTCCCCTTTCTTGCTTATGGTCTTCCCGCTTCTGGCAAGGCTGTAACAAAAAAGTAGATTACAATGAAACCACTGAGGTATTAGAAGCAGCTATATCCCTTGATCTTAATGGTTCTGGTAAGGGGCTACGATAAGAGGAAAGACATTAAAGTAGAACAAATAAATGTATCGCTTGTTCTTCCTATACACATGGATAGATGTGTTTTGTAGTTGTTTTTGGCCAAAATATTTCGATGGCTTTTCAGATAGCTAATATTGGCGCTAATAAGCTGGTATGGATGTCAGCTTGTTGTTATCATTTTTGATTTTTATACAAGTATATCCACGGTGCAATAGCAATAAAAAGTTATTTAATTCCGTAAATTATGATTTTAGTAATTAGTTTTATATACGATTTTCTTTATAACCTGCGAAAGGTTATGTAGGATTTAGATGCTAATCCCGGCATGGGGTGATGGTGCGCTGGTAACATTTTTAAAGGTATATGAGACGAATGATGTTATTGCAGTTAAGAAAGTTGAAAGTCGATAAGAGATTCCAACCGTTATCTGAGGATGAAGGAGATGAATTTTACCCAAATGGAATCTTTGAATTTAACATTACCAAACTTTTGGTATTCATTAAGGCTAATCCTCATACCTTTCAAGCAGAGGAGGTTTCAGTAGAATTCGTCAGAACATTCCCTTCTAGCAACCTGAATGAATCAACAATCCAAGTTGCAAACATTGCGGAACCAATCGTTTTAGCTGAAATTGCACCTGACAGATATAATGTTATTGACGGTAACCACCGTCTTGAGAAAGCTTATCGAGATGGAGCCAGCAAGATTCTTGCATATAAAGTGCGAGCTGAACAACATGTTGCATTTCTGACGTCAGTAACAGCATATGAAAGTTATATTGAGTACTGGAACTCAAAAATACGGTAAATTCTGTCATTAAGCAAAATGGTGGTAGCAGGGCAGCCTTTTTGCATCGGTAACATTTATGGGGGATGTACGTTCCATATAAGAACCTAGGAAGCCTTACGCCTGCTTATGCTGCAGTTGAACACGCTTTTTTAAAAACCCCCGGAAGTTTAGTTGGGGTCCGAACTCGCAATTGTTTATTCACATTTAATCGACCAAATACAACTTCAATATCCGAAACCGCAACCCCAAACTCACCGGCTAAGAATCGGACCATATGATCGGTGGCTTTTCCCCTGGTCGGCACGGCGGTGACACTGATCTTGAGTTGATTGCCCTTCACTTTACCGATGGCATCCTTCGATGCTGCCGGCGAACCCAAGACATTGAAAACCAACACCTCGCCGTCCCATTCAAAGAATGAGCTCATATCACAAGCTTTGGATTTTATTTTTGTGCGTTTCATTTTATGCCCTTGTCGCATTAAAAATTGGGATTGGCAAATTTAAAGAGATTTCACTTTGCTTTTCTTGCTGTTTAGTCTGCCTTACTGCCGCTACTGACCACTCCTCTAAGCTTCTCCTTGCCAATAAATAATATTATTCAGTATCTGACGTCAACTCATCTAGTCGTAAATTCTTAATACCTATCGCAGCTGCACACTGCAAAAAAAATGCAAATTGAAATGAACCACGACTAACTTTAACTTTAATGCTGTTGGTCGTATCGTTAATGCCAAGTGCCACTAATTTTTCTTGCAGTTGATCATAGGTAATCCCTCTGCGTTTTAATTCCGCTTTTAAAATATTTGCTGCCAATGTATTCCAATTTGATTCCATTACAGTCGTCCTATTCGTTTCTAATATGTAACTAAAGTTACATTAAAATTACTTAAATGTCAAAAATGTATAGACGTAAGTTTCATATATGTTACTATAGTAACTCAATAGTTACTAAAGATACATCAAGGAGAAGAAAATGATAAATGAATATGATGATTTGTTCGGTAAAACAATCTATGCCTATACCGGGGTACTAAGCGCAAACCGTCAATATTTCCGGCCCGCAGTATATTTGGGCTAAATTAGTCCATTTCTAACTTATCTAGTATTGCATCCAGATCAATACGGCAATCATTATAAAATTTAAAATGTCCCTGAAAGTAGGGTACTAGACAGATTGGCGCGTAAACGCAACATAAGCGAAAATTTCGCATTCATTATTAGCATAGAAATTGAGATTGCATATTTTCCTTGCGAACAAAGTGTAGTTCAGCAAGCATTTATCTGAACAGCCTACGTTTATAAATTTTAATAATTCAAGCTGTTATGCCCTTGTGTTGCATTTCCGCACCAATCTGCCTAGTACCCTTATCTGCAAAACATTGAGCGGACAGGGTTGTCTCGTGATATGCACCAAATGTACGGAGCAGTTGGGTTAACCATAGTTAGCCTTATAAAAACTTGAGCGTAGTGAGGCGAAAGTTTCATGCTGCGTTCTTAGAGGAGGGGTCGGCAGCAATGCTGGCTTCTTACTCGACAAATAGAAAAGTAAACTCTTGGATATATGAAACCTTTAAGTTAGATTACCCCAGCTCAACAACAGACTGATAAAACTTTTTTTTGGTATTATTTAGATCTGCTAACAATCCAGCTCAAATTGAATTTAAAAATGTGCCAGGCGCTCTGCCCTATTACCAAATAATAATTCTTTAATTAATTATTAATAAAGGAAATTGTATGCCCATATTAAAAAAGTCAACGAGACCTCAACATCTAAAATGGTATTCATGTTTTTGCTCAAATGATGCAACCCATAGCGTGGCTACTACTGCTCTTGCCGAAAAAACTAGGACAGACTTTGGCGGCAATGTTTATGCATTAGTAGATGACCAGTACTTGCCATATGACATTAATAATAATTTTGAGCAAGAATTAAAGACTTTTTTCAAAAGTTTTTTCCAAAGATATTATTTTACAGACCTAAATTACGATATATTTAGATACATACATAATATCGACATGAGTTATAAAAATACAGTCAAAGAACTTATTCAAGGCGTAGTAGCTGCGGATGTTAAGTCAGATTCAGTTAAAAAATTCTCAATTGACATCCTGAGTAATCATATTGCTAAGCAAATTCTTTTAGAGTTGAAAAAAAATAATTTCATTGAAAAAGCTAAGGCTCTCAAATCATCTTCGTCAAAGCTTTGTGGTTTTATAGAGGCATCTTTGAAGCAGTCGCTTAGCGATGAAATGATGATAGAGGCATGCAACAAATTCGAGACCCAAGTTATTAGTTTGTTTCAGAAAGTTAAACAGAATAAGCAGGAATATGATGCAGGTCTTAGTGACGCAAGAATGAGTCTAAATTAATGCGTTACAGCGAGGGACAAGTCTTTGATTGCGAGCTGGCAGGGTCCATAGAATCACAGTGGGCAAATATGCGAACTCGAGGTAGGCTAGGTCAATGATGATTTTGGAGAGTATAAACGTTATTTACTGCTTTACCACTCTCCACATTAATTTTGTAAAATATTTAATTAAAGGTTAGTCAAACATATGCCACCAAGAGAAACTTACAAATTAAATCTCAGCAAAATAAAATCTGACATCACAGAACACAATGCACAGTACGGATATCAGTAGCTGAAATAAATGACGTAAATAAGGGTACCAGCAAGAATCGTCCGTAAATGCAACACAAGCTACATTTTTTATGAAATGATTTATCTCATTACAAATCCATGGCCTGGAGGATTATCATTATAAACCTGTTGATCTTGAGGGATAGGTAAAGATTGGTGCGCTGGAATCTGATCCAACAATCTCAATAACCCTGAATGCCTATGAATGAAAGTTTCTGCAGGTGTTAATGCTGGTTGTAACAATTTAAAAAAGCGATGATTTTCCCTCGACCTGTGGCTCCAACTACATAAGCGGTCCAAAAGTTTCGTAGAAGTTTAATTATTAAGCAGTCTTTAATGCTAATATTTTTTCCATATCAAACCCAGCGTCATTTGTTGAATGTTTCGTAAAATCATATTCACCCTGCATATTGATATGCCCCCAAGCTGTAACAGAGCCCCTTTTGATTGCGTCAGCCATTCGGCTGCGCTCCAGAGGGGTGGTATTAGTTAATAATTGTGATAAATATAAATAATTCCATAACACAATGGAATTTTGGATTAGCACGGTGCATGCCGCTGTAATTTCCTGCTCTTCTTTCAGTCCTTGTGTGAACTCTTGGTTATTGGCAAAAAATACCGCCTTTGAAAACTTGTTGGATAGCTCACCTTTATTAAGTTGTTTCTCGATTCGCTGTCTCAGCTCAACGTCATCAAAATAAGTAAGTATAAATATAGATTTGATGATTCTACCAAATTCTTTTAGTGCTTGGTATAAAGGATGATCCTTTGCATAGGAGCTAAGCCGTTTAAATAATTGAGAAGCAGACGTATGCTTAAGTGTAATCGTTGCCATGAAACGCAAAATATCATCCCAGTATTTTTCTATCAATTTTAAATTAATTATTCTGCTGGGCAGTATTTTGTAGCCACGATTTTCATATGTTTGTTTGGAAGAAAAGGAATAAACTTTTTGTTTGCCAATATTTTTTATTCTTGGCGCAAAGGCAGTTTCAATAAAATGCATAGCAGAAAATACTGTTTCCGTGTAGCCATGAGTATCCGTAGAATGTATATTGCTTCTTACAACATCATTCTGCAACAAACCATCAATAACATAAGCAGCCTCTCGCTCAGATGCGCTAATCACAGTACTATGGAATAATAGTTGACGCTCATCAACGAATGTATAAATAGTTACGCCTTTTTCTTTCCCAAAGTATTTAAATGAAAAACTTGATAATAATGAATCTACAGCTACATTAACTTTTCGTCCATCGCTACCCGTGTGCAACTGCCCTTTATTCTTACGGTAATGATTAGCAAGAGACAATTTGCTAATCATTGCGATAATTTTATTATTAGCGGCCTCAATGTTCTTTAAACTAAAACACCAATTTACTACATTTTTAAGAACGTCTTCATTAATTCCTATAGAAATATTTGCTATACGATTTATGCCAACATTGCAACCTCTTCCCATAAGTCCCGCAAAAATAATTTCTTGTTGCGGATTCATTTTTTTATGCCTAACACTAAAGTGTTTAAAATTATTTATAAACGATGTAACACGGTTAATATCTGTTAAAATCTTCAGAATCGGAATAAAGCCAGCCTTGGAAAGCAATGATGAAATGTATTCTGAATCATCACTATCTGTTTTCGGTGTTGCAATTTTAATTTTTCCTTTTACATCAAGTGATAGGTAATGATTTTCATTTTTTAAAAAATGCTCATTAACGTTTTGATATTTATTTTCCAGTTGCTGTTTAAGTTTGTTAATCGTGACATAAAAATCGTCAAATTCCGTGAGACCAGCCCTTGCAAGCAGTTCTTTGCGCCGCGATTTCCAGGAAGCCTCATCAATCAAATATTCATGGATAGCCTTATAACGATAAGAGTACAGAAGATTAAGATGGCCTGATTTAATGGCCGTATCCATGTGTGTGAATAGCAGTATCTTATA
>DHXK01000218.1:0-4597 GCA_002413665.1 Legionellales bacterium UBA5158
TTTTTTACGTGTTCACTTGGTATTAAAAATACCGAGTATCCTAACCCAATCACAGGTACTTCCCAGTTCCATCGCAATTTACAAATTTCAGTATCGCGACATCCGGTATTAACTGCAAAAAGCGCCATGTTTAGCAAATGAGGAGGTAATTCTTTAAATAAGCGATCCTGCTCCTCCCAACTTAACGGATAAGGCTTACGCTTATCCATTTCAACAAGTAGCTTAATTTTGGGTGCTGATGCTAACCATGTTAAGCCGTGCTCATCTAACCATTCACTAGCTGCAAGATTTAAAATATGACGAACTAATTGTAAACCGTAATTAATAGTTCGTGTTTTTACACCTTGTTGCCGTCTAGCTAAGATATATGCTTGCAAGCTTCCCATATGTATAGCTTCTAAGTATAACTGCCCAATGATTATGTCTAACTGCTTAATGGCACAAATATCATCGTAAAGACTAGCTTTGTGAGCATTTTCTTTTAAAAATTTAACGACAGCATCCCTGAATGTACGTTTTGGTCTTACCCCATACACTACAGCTTGCCGAATTGCTTCAAGTCTTCGAATCAAGTATTTCTCCGCCTCACGGAGCTCGCTTGTACCAGTACTTTCGTAAATTCTTTGTCCGTTAATTTTTTTGTTAACGTGCCAGATTTCACCACGACGGGTGAGGCCTGGCATTCTTTTATGTCCCATACATTTCTCCTATCATGTGCGGGACGCCCGTTACGGCGCTTATAATGATCTACCCACGCATCTAAATCAAGCCGATCAAAGGCTATGACTTGTTTACCAACAGGAATATGAATTAACTCTGGCCTCACTTCATCGTCAAATCTATGTCTATCCATTCCTAAATAAATAGGTGCGTCTCTTAATCTAATTAATCGTGGCTGCATTCAGCTACCCTCTTAAGATTCAATTTAATATTAGGGAAACGATTTACTTAACTGAAAGCACTACAGATGGTAGGCTTGCGATATTGTTAAATTAATGAAGATAAAACAAATGTCACGGATGTTAATTACTTTTGGACTGATACTCATATTGCTAGGTGTTTTATGGCCTGTATTGAAAAAATTTGGTTTTGGTTATTTACCTGGAGATATGCTTTTTAAGCGCGGCGGATTTACTTTTTATTTTCCGATTGCTACATGCATTATTCTCAGCTTGGTATTTACATTGATTACATGGGTACTAAAGCGATAATAATAACTTTCGTAAAAAGAAAAAAGCCCGTGGAAACAGGGGCATTTATAATTATAAATAACTAAAACGTGAGCTTTGTGATTTATCTTAAGTGAGAAAAAATCATGTGTTATTTTTCAAATATGCTAACGTAGGGATACAATTCAAATGTTTCGCTTTATACCACATAAAACGCCTGAGGTTTCACATTCATCTACTCAAAAGTCAGCATCATTAGAAGAAGATAAGAAAGTAAATAAATCCAAATTTGATTCCCCTAACTTTACAGAAAAATATAGGCAATTTTCCTCTAATAATCTAAAGGCTGCATTATTAATTCATGGTGGTTGCTTTACGCAAGGAGACGAAACCTGGAATAACGAGCAAGCACAATCTATTGCCGAAAACTGTAATATCGATGTCTTTACGTTAAATTTTAGCAAGACCTCACTCTTTGCCAGTATTAAAGATATCAAAGACTTTTTTTTAGACTTATATAAATTCTATGATAGCCATGTTGGATTGATAGGTTGTTCTAGTGGTGGGTATTTAACTTTAAGGGTATTAGAAGAAGTTGACATGCCTCAGTTTGTCTTTTTAATTTGTCCCGTAATGGATCCAACAAAAAGAGAAGACATGCTGCTCGCAGCAGATAGAAACTCTAATAATCTAAATATTCAGAAACAACAATTTACCTATTTTAAAAGCAAACCTTATCCTCAAGTTAATTCCACAAGATTGCCATTTCATATCATTGCAGCAAAAGATGATGAAAATGTACCATTAATCTTAATTTCTAACGAAGCAAAGCGCTATCCTCATGCTACCTTGCATGTCATAGAAGGCAACCACAGTCACAGCTACAAAAGTACTAGCGATGTTAATAAAATTATTCTTGATGCTTTAAAAACGCCCGCAGAAATACGGGCATCCAAATCAGAAATAACTAAAAACGTGAACTTTACCGGAGCGAGCTTTTAGTTCTTTTAAATAAATTAAATGAACTTTATTTTCACTTTGTCCTTCCTAAACTTTCCTACTTTCGTAATATAAAACGCCTCACCTGTCTGCAACCCTTGCTTAATATCATCTGTATGCACAATAAATTCTTTGTTACTCCTAACACTACCCATACTCGCATCACCCTGCTTCGTATTAATTTGTGCAGTGACCGTAAACGCATGTTTAGTCCCGACCCAATTCGCAACACTTTCAGCACTCTCCTGATCATTCAAACGATGACAAATTAAAGTATTCACACAATTTAATACCTGACTTTTAAACATCACATCCACTCTATCCAAATCCGCTAAGCCTTGCGTACCAAAAATTGCATGAACACCCTTACCTCTGCCCATGTTAACTAGATTCAACACTTGATCTCCAGCAAACACAGAAAACTCATCAAACACCGTAAAAATACGCTTATCATTCACCCCATATCTATCTATCACAGCTTTGAGATCATTAATCACTAACTTGCCTAACACTTTTGAAAAACTAGGGAATCTTAGTGCAGGCAAAGCAAAATACACTACAGCATTCTGTTGAATAGCATCAGATAAAGTAAAAGTATTTTCATTTTTTTCAAAAAACTGGCCTAACTCTGAATGTATTAAAATATTAAGATGCGCTTGTAATCCGGTAATATCACTACGATCATATTGTTCAAGACTTTCGACTCTGTTTACTAAATCAATATCATTTACTTCACGAGCTAACATGAGTAAATCAGTGAAATTTAAACATTTCACTACCATCTTAAGATCAAAGTCTTTCTTAGACCTTAGCAATACTTCAAAGGCTGCTTGCAAGTAATCTTCTGCAATTGATCGATAATGATCGCTAGACCACTCATCCTTCAAGCTAATAATTTTATCTTTTAGCTCTGTATGGCCGCCATTAGCCAACGGGTCATATGGAAGGTTATTCCCACAATTAAAACCAATAAATTTCCTCCCATTATCATTTGCTAGCTTCATTATCCATGAAATATTCTGATCATCCGGCTTTCCATCAACTATAATTAATGGGTAGCCTTTTGTAATGGCTCGCTTATAAAATCGACGTAACGTAATTGTCTTACCACTGCCGGTTGTACCAAGAACGAGTAAAACCTGATTAACATCGTGATCTTTAATGACAGAACATTTACCGGTATATTTTGATATTCCTAATACGGTGCCATCATGATCTGCATCACGAATATTTTTGAGTGCCTTCGCTAAGGACCTCTCACTTACTTCTGGAGTAGTATCATGCTGACCTTTATACAATGCAGATACTGCACGATCATGGGGGTTGTCTTGAATCAAATCGATAGTACATAAAATTCCTGAAATACCGACCGGAAATCCAATGAGATAATTAAATTTTAAGGATGCACCGGCATGGATTAAATCGTTAACTAATAAATATTTCCAAAAAATAATATTTGATTTCAATCCATCATGCATCAAAGTAACCAAATTACCACCAGAACAGTAAACAGCAGTTAACGCTAAAGCAACACCCATAATTAAAACCATCCACCACCGCAATGGTGGATACATTTTAATTAAAGGGTAAAGACATAACGCAATAACAGCGACGACACTTTGCCAGACAAAAGTAACTGCAATTACCAGCATCAACAAACACTGACGCGGATGCGTATTAATATAATCACTAAATTTATCATTCGTCATATAGATACTCTATTAGGTCATAAATTTTAACAAACGGCATTTTCTTTGATAATTCAGTCAATACAGGTACCACTGCTGGGAAGCAGTAATACCACACTTCTTTGATTGTTAATTGCGAGATATATTTTCGTAGGATTTTTTCAATTCTATTCTTACCCTTTACGCTTAATTCAACTTCGATAGCAACTTGCTTACCATCTGGAAACATTAAAATCCCATCTGCAACATGCCCAACCTTGCCAAGTCCATCGTAAAATAAATCATGCTTAAGCTTTCTTTCACTCACCCAACAAGCTGCGGGATATTCTTTTCTAAGTTTGTTATAAACATTAATTATATAAATTTGATGCTCGTACCGACCAATCGGGATACGCTCAATTGAAGGCAAATCAGTATATTTAGCTCCCTTCCTCGTTACCAAATAAACTCCATGACCATGCAAAATACGTCTATGACTTACCAACTTAGCTTCAACCAATCTCTGCATAATTTCATACATCCATGTTTTCTTAAGCTCAAATCTTTTCATAATCTCTGGCATTTCACAGTAACCAAAATCATTAATAAACTTAATAATTACAATATCCCTTTTAGTTAGCCTCATATCTTTTTCACCTTTCTATCATCTTTCTCTTTTCTAATAATCCATCTCATCCCCTCATCCATACCACATCTCATATTTATTGTTTTCTACTTTCTCTCCTCTGGCTCCTGACCACA
>DHXK01000218.1:4744-12172 GCA_002413665.1 Legionellales bacterium UBA5158
TGTGGTCAGGAGCCAGAGGAGAGGAAATCTCGTAGAAGAACTCAGTATTCATGCGGGCTACAAGGTAATAAGCGACAGGAATAAAATTCCGTAGGTTTGTCCGTAATTTTTATGATCAAATTTCGTTTGGTTTTCTATCTAGCATAATCAATTCATCAACAATTATTTCTGTAGTTGAACGATTTTCATTGTTCTTATCTTTCCAAGTGGACGTTTTAAGCTTCCCTGAAACATAAACTTTAGAGCCTTTCTTAATATAATTTTTAACTATCCCAGCTAATTTATTAAAACAAATCACCTTATGCCATTCAGAATTTGTAACTTTTTTTGTAGTAGATTTGTCTAACCACTCCTCACCTGTAGCTACAGAAAATTTAGATATTATTACTCCGTTATGCTCTGTACGCGCAGGATCAGTACCGACATTGCCTATCAATTGGACTTGATTTAACGACTTCATTTAGCACCTCTTTTTGTTAATTTTAGGTTAAATAAATAAAGAAACATAAAATCGTGTAGACGTGTCTATTTTTTTACTCCAGCTTGAAACAACCGAGACATGATGATATTGTGCGCAACAATGTCAGTACCACTACAAACCTGGATTCCTATTTATGTTACAACGAGCCCAAGTCGCCCTGAGGCAAAGATTTTCTTCTATGCAGTTGATCTGGCGTAATCAATTCATCTCAGCCCCCAAGGTCTGTACCGCTATCTCTTCCTACCAAATACATACGAGATCAATGACTCAGCGCAGTTATTATTGGTCTTTTTGGAACAAGATACAAAAGGAACGGATCTACAAATTTCAACATCCAACTGACTATGTGAAACTGATAAATCAGGAAACAGGTGTCGCAGAAATACAAGGTGACAGATCAACACAAGAGGATGTATTAAAGCTAAGCTCTAACCATATTGAAGAATTTAAAAAACTTTCTCCAGAAGAAAGAACTCAAGCGTTAGAAGAAACAGTTGCTGAGATGCAAAATAAATACGGAAATATTAATGGTCAAGGGTCTACACTCTGCCATATTAATGCTTGGTTTGATCAAGAAAATCGACTACATACTTATACTACCTATGTCGGTGATAGCTCCGCCTATTTAGTTATACTTAATGATAAAAATGAAGTTTTTTCTGCTGAACGCCTAAATAAACATTTACATAACCCTCCTAATGATCAACGCTTATCTTTGGATGATCCTGGCGTTAATCCATTTGAAACAAATATGGCATTTTCCAGCACACTAGCTTTGAATAGAACTATTGGTGATAGAGAATTTGAATCCGTAGGATTATCTCACGCACCAAATATTGAAATGAAAATTACACCTATCCCAACAACATTTAAAACATATGTTCTATTAGCATGTGATGGCTTAACGGAAGGCTCTTGTAATTTAAAAGTAATTTCCGACACAATCGCCAAAAACTCACACTTAAGCCCAGATAAAATGGCTGAAAAACTTGTCCTTCTTGCGTATCAATATGGTTCAAATGACAACATCTCAATTGCTGTTATGAAGTTAGGCAATGCAATTTCCGCTTCCATATTTGATGGTCATGGTGGGAATAAAGTTTCGATGGATTTAGGAAAATATTTCTACCCTACATTAGAACAAAAGATTCAGTCTATACTGTCTAGAAGAGAACTTATCTTTTCTGGCTATAAGAATAGAATATAAATGACACTCGCTACGCAGAAAGTTACCTTTAACATTAATGGCGAGCTTGATCAAAATAAATATCTGAAACATACATAAATCTATCTTCACTAGAACAACGCTTAAGCTGAATCACAATATTGATAATTGATTTAATATAATCTCTAATTTGTTGTTCACTTGAAGTAGAGCCAGCTTGCTGCATCATAAACACTAGCTGAGTTATTGCTCCCTCTGGTGTATCAGCATGTACCGTGCTTAAGCTTCCAGGATGCCCACTGTTGGCAGCACGAAGATAAGGCCATACTTCTGCACCCCTTAACTCTGAAAGGAAGATACGATCTGGCCTTAAACGCAGACAAGTTTTAAAAATTTTCAATGCAGTAACACGTTCATCTTCTTCGTTAAACAGTAAATGCACAGCGTTAGGTTGATGCACTACAACTTCGCGGGTATCTTCTACAGTAATGACTCTTTCATTCTCCGGTATCCATTTTAAGCAAGCATTTAGAAAAGTTGTTTTACCAGTGCCCGTACCGCCACTGATTAGAATATTTTTTTTCACTTCAATAGCTAATCTCAAAAATCCTAAAATATCTTTATTGTGATACAGAACTTTCAATTGATCATCAGCAGTAGATTTAGGTGCATCAGTTACTATCTCAGTAAATGCGCCCGCATTGTTAAAATCCACTAACGACATGTCACGCATCTGATGCCTGCGAATTGAGCAAACTAATTTGTTATTTTCACAAGCCGGGTTCATGACAAATTGAACTCGCTCACCGGTTGGTAGTGACCCAGAAAGCAACGGAGAGGGAAAATCTTTATAATTAAATTCCGCAATCAATGAGGCCATTGAAGCTAAAAAATCATATTCCAGCTCATCTACAGTGAAACGTGTAAATTGACTATTCTTTTCAACATAAATTTCCTTAGGCTGATTAATACAAATTTCAGTGACACCATCCATTTTAATAAACTGCTTGAGTGGCAGCAAATGTCGTTCTAATGCCTTGATTGACATGATATTCATCCAATTTCTGTAAAATAATTTCAAATAAATAGTGGAAAGGATTCTTAGAGGAATTTAGTGCTAAATATCTAGTATTGGGATACAATTTGCACAAAATAATCACTTAGGAATTAACTTATATGGCTAATACACGTTTCGATTTATCAGATGACACCTGCAAGCTTGCAGCTGCTTATTGGGCTCAGTATTTGCCTATGCCTGGCAAACAAGATACTTCAGTAGAGGAAGTCTCCCGGCATACCCCTAGTCTTAATCAAGGACTAACGGGGGCAAGATTATTCTCCGTTAAAAACCTACTATCGAGCGTAGCACCCTCTGTAACAAAAGAACAATTCGATACGTTCATTACCATTCTTGCTAACAAAATCAAATCCTCAAACATAGACATGTATAACCCATATGAGAAGTGTCTAATGATTGGTCACCCCTCCAGCTACGAACCTCCTCAAGAGGTTGTAGACAGCTTAGAAGAAGCAAACATTAAAATTCCTGCTTTTGGTTTTTTTCCTTTCAAAGCAACAATGAGAATTTCACAAGATGGCACTATTTCAGTGGATAAAAAGACAGTCACCATTGATCGATCCTTGCTGGAGTACCCATCATCGGCTCAATTATCTACGTCTTCGACATCCCCTGGAAAATCCCCCTAGGTTATGAAAATAACTCTGAACACAATGTTGAGATTCTGTGTTCAGAGATAACTTTATCATTTACCAAACATTTATTTTTTTATCTCCCTGAACAATCTTTTGAAAATTTAAGTCTTTCGCAACAAAGACCATAATAGGCTTACCTTGATGAGTTGTTAATGTCGGAGGAATCCGACTATCTTCTTGTAAGCTTTGATTGGCAGATTGTGCAAAGCTATTAGCCATTGCTGTTCTATAAGCAGAAACAGAATTCTCTTGATCAGCAGCTGTTGCACCAGCATTTGCTGCCCCTGTACCGATAATAGATAACAAAGATGCAGTACCGAAACGCTCCCAGAAATGCCTATCTATTTCATCGGCTCCCAACCCTGCGACACCTAAACTATCTGTACCTGGAGAACCAATTTGAATAGACACACCACTAGGTGTAATCAGCCTCGTCCAGACAAGAAATATTCGTGATTGGCCTTGCAGCATTCCACTTTTGTATAGCCCCATTAACCGACTACCACGAGGAATTAAAACCTGCGTACCATCCTCAGAATAACTGGGCTCACTGACAATTGCTCTGACATTTCCTGGTAAATCAGAATTTGTCGCGGATTCTAAAATCGCATGAATTAAACTACCCTCAGCAATTATAGAATTAAGAGGCACTATTGTTGTGGCTGTTACTGTTTCAGTAGTTTGTGCTGATGACTGATTCAAAAATTGTGTGTTACGGTCTGTAGAAGAAATACTTGCCTGCGTAGAAGTCTCAGTTTTATTTGACTGCGCATTATTAACCAACATCAAAGGCGCAGCTAAGCGTTGCTGTAGCTCGTTTTGTTTTGCTTGAATCAGTGCGATTTGTTGTTGTATGAGCTCAGCATTTGGTTGAGAAGCTGGTGTAGCAGTATTGGTTGGTGATGCTTCACTCGTTAGTGAAGATTGCACCAGAGGCTTTACAGCTTCTGCAACACCACTCTGCTGAACCGTATAGGTTTCTTCAAGCGGCTGAACAATCTTATTTTTTGATTTGTTGTAAAATTGCATGCTGAAGCAAAATAGAAGAACTATTCCCAACATAACAAAAACAACAGGCTTTTTTTCACGAAGCCTTTGAGCAACTTCAGGCAATCCATCTTCATTTTCTAAATTATCTTTTTTCATTATATATTTTTCCAATCATTTATTGCTAAATCATTATAAATACTCGTCACGGATTTTCCGTCACGAAAGCTAAATTGCTTAGCAATAGAATTCACAACCATGTATTCACCTTGTATGTGAAAATTTATTAAAGTTTCATTTTTATCTTTATCAACGATAAAAACAGATGGAACGTGACTCATGCCATCATTATTAAATTTAAAATAAGTAAACTGGCCGTAATCGAATGCCTCTATAGGTACAAGTGATCTGTCACCCGTAAAACTATATTTCCAATTAAGTTTATCAGGATCAAAGCTACCAACAGCATTAGAAACACCAGAAGAATCATAACTACCGTCTGGATAAGTAAATTGTAATTTATAGGTGGGCTTTATTTGTGATCTGAGAGAATCTAATTGAAAACTATAACTGTTCGAATTTGTTAAAACAGACATATTTGTTTTTGATGAAGCAACAGGTTTAATAAATAAATTGTTATTTACAGGCACAGCTTGCCAGGCCATGCTATCTCCTATAGAAACACTTTGGACTATCTCACCAGGAGCAAACGTAATTTGTGTTTGATATCCATATCGACCCTGTAGAACAACAACATTATTAGGATCATACATCACTACTTTGACATGATTATCCGCTGCTACATGTCGTGGAAAACTTATCGCGTAACTCATTCCACTGTGCAATCCAATTAAAGTAAACATACTTGCCATAAACATATTTCTCATTTGCATCCCCTACATGGTTTTATCTAAATTCACTTGACTGACTTGATAATAAGTCACTTTAAATCCTAACGGATCTCGATCTAGCATTTTTTGCGTAGTTTCACTTTGAGAGAATTCCCATTTAACAATTGCTTCCTTTTGTGTTATTTGTTCTGAGCTAGCAGCTCTATCATGTAAAGTTTTTTCAAATTTCACATCGACGGTATTTTCATTTAATCGATTAATAGATATCACACGGACGGTGACATATTTATCTTTTGAATAGAGATGGTACGGTGAATTTGTATTGCCACTTTTAACGATAGCATCATATTGATCTCTCACATGTTCTGAAGATTGCGCCCACACCATTTGATAGGGTTGCTCGACATTATCGAAATCATAACTTTCATATTGAATAACATAATGAATTAAAAAATAGCGTGACATCTCCCAATTAGATGAAAGTGTTGTCGAGTCAAGCGTACCAACTTTTGTAACTTCTCCTGTTGCATGATCAAATGCATAAAGATAAGGAACTTTTTCTTTAAGTGGAAATAAAGCTAAATTCAAAATTAATGATAAAGTTAATAAAATTCCAAATCCGACTAATGAATATAAGCATCGCCTTAACCAAAGTGTGTGGCTTTGATGCATGTCATAAGCCCAATCTGATGCGGATTGGTAAAAGTTCTCTTCTGTGCTCTGTTTTTGTAACATCGATATTAGTTCCTCAGTAAACGACTGATGATTATATTGTTTCAGATATTAAGATTAGTTAATGTGAATTCTATTCAGTGGAAAACTTGGGCAATGATGAATGAGTCTTATTTCTAGATATATTATTTCTTCCTGAATTCCCTGTTAGTTTATTGAATGAAGGAGTAATGCCTGACGCAGCTAACGCTGCTTTTGCTATATGAGCTCCTTTAGATAAACTCGCAAGCGTTATACCACCACCTAATGCGCTACAGATTTGCAACACCTGAGATAAAATTAAAGTAGTCGCTAAACTCAATCCTAAAAAGGGTGCAATTCCATAAAATTGCATGCTTTCTGTAGTTTGATTTATATTGGGCAATGTCACATTAATGACTGAAAGCATTAACACTAAAATAGCTGAGGTCACAATTGGAATTAAAGAAAGAGTAATGAGTTTTCGAAGCCATGCTGCAAACATGCCTTGAGTGGAATCCCACAAGACAAACAAAATAAATATAGGGCCTAATGCCAAAGAAACCGCCATCATCATTTTTGCATAAATAAAAAGTAACAATGCAAATACACACATTAAAGATCCTATCAAATAGACCAGTATTCCATAAAATAGAAACGCCATTCCTCCACCACTAAAACTTACTTGGCCAAAAAACCCAATTGAAGCATCAATAACAGCCTTGTAGATGCTATCCAATGCTTGTGCAAGACTTTCTCCCGACTGTTGGCCTGCTGAATGCACTAAAACTTTTGCAATATTTCCCGGTTCGTTTGTAAAGATGTTATAGACAAACAAATTATACAAATTCCAATTCATCACCATGCCATATACGATTAACATAATAATCATATGTCGCATGATTTGACTCATATTGAAATGATGATCGTGATTTAAAAATCGATATCCTATGAGAATGACATAAACGGTAAGCAGTAGCGTGATAATGCTTGAATTAGCCTGAATGAAATTATGGTATGTATTATTTACAAAATTACCGATGACTGCATCAACTGTATTGAGTGTATCTGAAAAAAATGTTCCTACACTTATCATAACTATTTCAACCTCGATAACATCACAAACCACATTGCCGTTAGCGTAGCGCGCTCAACATGAGCACAAGCACATATAAGAGTTGTCATTGATTGGGCTTTGCTACTGATGAGTGCACTACATTAACGACAAGATGGGATACAGAAGTATGTGTTCTTACAATGCTACCAACTATTTATTTTCGTTTTACTACCACAAAAAGTAGCATATTGATTACACGGTGACTTCAAAGGACCACTAGCGCAGCCAGAGATCAAAAGACCCACGACTGTAATTAAACATATTGTAAATTTCATAATATCCACCCCTATTGTTTAGTTAAGAATTTAGCGTTTGAAAATGCACTATTAATATTTGCTTGCTGAGTAATTGATTGTTGCTGATTAGCTAACGCCGTTTGACGAAGAATTTCTAAACTAATTAAATTACTTTCTACTTCAATACG
>DHXK01000218.1:12272-17289 GCA_002413665.1 Legionellales bacterium UBA5158
ATTATTAAGATCGACTGCAGACTTTAAATCCTTCGTCTTTTCAATCTGCTGCTGCAACATTTGTTGATAATTAATTTGATCCTGGATTTTGTCATAATCGAGCTGGCTAGCTGCTCGAGTTGCAAGGACAGTTTGAGATTGTAGTGAATAATATTTCTGACTATTGGGGTCTGAAATTCCCCTATTAAAACGATTGCTATCAATTGGAAACTGACTGTGTAAGCTATTTAAGGTTTGTCCTAATGCGCCTGCTCCACTGCCCGTCTTAGTCATCTGCATGACGCTAGACCAATCATTAGCTCCACTACCATAGGATTGGTAATCATGCTTCTGATAAGTTCCCCAACCTGAATTACTCGTCAAACCACTATTAACTTGCTTCATCAATCTTTCTATATCTTGTTGACTAGTCAGCATCGCACCTTGTTGAACATTAATACCAGTCAATAATGTATTGCTAATCAGTCCTTCTTTCATAATGGCATCAATAATATCTTGATACCAATTTGCGCTGGCTGTATTACTAAACGTAACGACTAAAATAATTGAAATTGATAATAACCTCTTTTTCATACAAGAACCTTTTTCTTTCTACGTTCATGAAATAAGGGTATCCATATCTTCGGATCATCACCCACCTCAGATCGAATCTGATCTAGCAAAGCCAATGTTTCTTCACGAGCAGAGATAATTGCAATATCATTTTCATTGCCAGAAAAATTCAAACGAATAACGACTGATTGCTTGTTGATGCTTCTTCCATGATTTAATAGGAAGTAATGTTGATCGTCAGGTAATGTTTTTATAAGCTTATATTCCCGCTCAGTTAACCCAAACTCTTCTACATATATTTTTCTATCTGCGCTTGAGTTTGGTGAATAAAACTTACAAAAAGATGATTCATTAAGTGACTTACTAATATATGAATTAGCTGTATCATTAGCGACTTGAGTAGCTAACCCAAAAAGATTGTTTTTCTTTCGAGGAGTACGTGACCACTCATTCATTAGCTCACTAAAATATTCATCATTTAATGCAAGCCAACCTTCATCAAAAAAGATAATTCCTCTATGTCCCTCGATTGCTTTCTCTACACGGTAAGTCAAATACATTAATGCAGGAATTTTGCAAATTTGTTCAGACAAAATATGGCTTAAATCAAAACCAATTACATCCGCATCTAAACTTAAAGTATCTATCTCATTATCAAAAACCCATGCGTGAGTCCCACCACTATGCCATTGATCAAAGCGAGCGCGTAAAGTGTCTTTCTTTTTGGCACCGAAGAATGAAGCTATATGACAAAACTGACGCTCATTTTGATCCAGCCTGTACATGCCATCAATCGCATTTTCAACTATCTCGACATCACTTTCAGATAATAATGTGCTAGTTGTAGATAAAATTTTTTTAAATAACGAAGATAAGAATTTTCTATTCTCTAGCGTATCTTCTAGCTGGCACGGATTAAAACCAGTAGCGATTCCTGGCTTAATTATTTCATATACGCCACTCATTGCCCTGACTAAAATTTCAAGGCCTCGGTCTTTATCGAAAATGACCCTTTTACCACCAAACTTCATACTTTGCAGAATCAAGAATCCAACAAGCATGGTTTTGCCACTACCCATGGCACCAAAGATAAGGAAATTTCCTACATCCTTATAATGAAAGTTAAAATAATATGGACTGCCAGACAATGTTTCAAAAACAGTTACTGCATCACCCCAGTAATTACCATACAGTCTCCCGCGACTAGGATTATTTAGAGTGGCAAACGAAGCCATATTTTTAGACGAAATGTCAGCAGCACGCATGATAAAACCAAAGTTACCAGGAAGTTGTGCCCAAAATCCAAATTCACAGGCAACATCTTCACGTACACAAGCTATATCAATGTCCGAAAATCTTGAAATTATTATTGCCACATGCTTATTCAATTCATCTTGCGTATCTGCATAACAAACCATGGTGAAATGATGTTTGCCGAAACTTGCTTCACCGCTAGCTGTTTCATCAAAGGCATTATCAATTTGTTCAGTTTGACTAATTGATTCATCTTTGGATTGCATCATATCCTTTTGTTGGTCTCGCAATTTAGTCTTAGCTACTTGCCTATCATAAAAACGAAATGACTGCGTAATAACATATTCAATTTTTAGTAAACTTAATTCATCTAACATCCCAGGGTACGTTACAGGCTGATATGCTTTGATTGATAAAACTGCTGAAAATTTACGGCTAGAATCTGAAGATCGTATCTCTATCGTTCCAGCTCTACCATTAAAAAATAAACGTTTTCTAGTTAAAGCTATTGAAGCATCCGATATAGCAACAGGAATAGAGAAATTATCAAAATTAATGAGGCTAGAGATGAATTCCAATGGCTTAGATAACTTGACATCTTTTTTAAGATAAGTCGTTAACAATTTTGGTTTATAGTCAGATAATGTATTTAACACTTTTCTCGTTACATCATTTAATTCTTTGTGACGGTCAATAAGATATTGCTTCTTAGCTTCCTTATCCAATTCAAGATTAAACTGTTTTAAAAAATTAAAACCTTTCCCGATTAAACCTTCCGGTTGTTTAGTAACGATAGCAATGTAAAGTTCTTTGTTAAACATTTCTGAATATTGAATATTTTGTCTATATCTTTCATTCACATCACTGGCATATGAAGTTGAAAATTTACCTTGAGGATATACGCTTGATTTTCTTTTGACTTCCCAAAAATAAACCGCAAAACTTGAGGAGAAATTCTTCAATAAATTATTACGATTATTTTTATATGAATTCAATATCTGATTATCTTTAGTAGTAAAATCAATACCAGATAATTTAATAATCTTGATCAGCTTGCCACTTTTATCTAGCAAAGTATCGTCATCATAATGCATTAATATATTGATTTTCTTTGAAGCTTTTTCTTCCCTTTTAACTATTCTTTTCATTTTTTCCATAGCGAATCACCAAGGTTCATAGCTGTTCGTCTTACCCCAGAAATGACGATTTAATACTGGAGGCGTCTTAAAAAATGATTTCACACAAATGCTACAATAATCAGGCTCGTTAATAGAAAGTTTTGCTAAGGTTAGATGTAAAATGATAAATAATGGGATCCCAAGAACGGTATGCGCATCGATACAAATCAATGTGCATACAACTATGTTTGCAAAAAATAAGCGGATATTAATCCCCATAAACATAGGCGATCTTGTTAATCCCACTGCTAAGTGATCCACTTCTACGTGAGATTGTTCAGTCATGATTTTTACTGTGTATGTACGAGAGAGGTAATGCCAGAAACAATTGCTCCCGCACCGAAGATGATGGAAACACCCATAATTGTGTACCCTAATGCAGACCACCTAATGACATGACCCAAGCAAAGCAGACCCACTACCATTACTGCGATTGTTGCAATTGCTACACCTGTTGTGCCATACATTGCACCAGTAATGTAACCCAATCCCTGGCCTACAGGGGTTTCACCTGTCGCAAAAGATAACGATGGAAATACAGATATCAACAAACATGACATAACTAACATTTTTCTTGAGATTGATCTCATGGCTGATCTATAAAAATTTTGCACGACATGACTCCTCTAATATTTAGATTAAGTGTTTTTTATTTCAAAAATTTAATTGGAGAAAGTTAAACGAAAAAAAAGCCTGACTCGTTTCCAAGACTGGCTTCAAAAAATTTGAATATAAAAAAACCCGCAATTAAGCGGGTTTTATTTATAACTTTTACATCATAGAGAAATTATACCCTTTTTGTTTTTACAATGCAAACTATACGACCGAGCGATGCTTCCATATTTACAAATAAACTAAGTATATTTACGGTCTCATACTCAACCTTCTATAATTTTGCTCCCACTCGTCAACTTCAACTGGTGAAGGAGCTCGACGTGGTGGGGCAAAGAAACTATGATGCCCTGAAAGACGCCCAAAAAATCTATGCGGATTACGATTAACTGCAGGTAAATTTTCTTCAATCTCACCTTCTTCTTGCTGAGGATGATTAGCAGCTTGAGCTTGAGGCATTTGAGCTGGAATGACTAGGTTTGGAACGAATAAATCATCAATCCGAAGACCTTTCAACGCAGCGAATGCTCTAATATGTGCTACATCTCGGTCAGGAAACGGTTCATTAGTTACAGGGTCGATCAATTTTTTCAAACCAGCGGGCAAATGTACGTCTTCTCTTTCATCTCTTTGCCGAGGTCTTTGATTGTGCCATGAAATTAAGATATTGATGTCATAAACGTCACCCCTAGCTATTCCAACTAAATTTCTAATTAGATTTTGGGCTGGATCATTTGCTGGGAGAGGTTGAGTTTTAGCTAACTTAATCAATGCATTGTGATCGATGTCCTCCATAGAAACAGGATCTTCATCATTTAATGGTCGCGTCATTGCTAATTCAATCAAAGCCTTATGCGCTAAATCACCTATTGTTTTATTAGCACCAGTCGCAATGGGCAATATTTCATGAAGTTTCTTTCGAGCATCACTTACCATTGTCTCTACAACAATACTATCCATCATATCTGCCATTAGACTTCCTATTTCACCTTGATTTTCAAAGCGTCTAGATAGCTCGGTATCTAAGTTATCAAGGATTATCACGGCAGCATCAACTTTCGTTTTTAACTCATCATTCTGCCTATTATGAACAAGCACTTTTAAGGCATTACTTATAGCTGGGAAATTACTCATTGATATTAATCCTGTCTAATAATTTACCGCTATTTTAAATGAAAAGACCTTAAGGGGGGCTTAAGAAAAAGATTAAAAAGAGTAAATTTTAACCTCATAAAACAGCACTCATCCAACCTGCCAACCATTGATGCGCCATATCCACACAATACTTAAAATGAACATGAGAGATATTAAGTTTCAACGCCTTATCACGTAACGATCCACTAGTTAAATAGTAATAACGCAAGGCATTAGCTAGTTCTTCATTATGGTTCCACATTTTATATACTCGGTTCCGCAGTTTT
>DHXK01000269.1:0-15565 GCA_002413665.1 Legionellales bacterium UBA5158
CAGATGGATTGTCAGGACCATTAGGTTGTTTAGATAGCGCACGTTTCGGAATAGCGTGGGGCGCATTGGGTGCTGCAGAATTTTGTTGGCATGCTGCACGACTCTATGTAATGGATCGCAAACAGTTTGGGCAACCACTTGCTGCAAATCAATTAATACAATTCAAGTTAGCTAACATGCAGACAACTATTACACTTGCTTTGCAAGCTTGTCTGCGAGTGGGTCGATTGAAAGATGAAGGCAAGGTTAACACGCCTATGATTTCTCTTATCAAACGTAATTCAACTTTAGTGGCGCTAGATGTCGCGCGCGAAGCACGCGACATGCATGGGGGCAACGGGATCATGGAAGAGTTTCACGTGATCCGCCATATGTTAAATTTAGAAACTGTGAAAACGTATGAAGGAACAGCTGACATTCATGCCATGATTTTAGGGCATGCACAAACAGACATTCAGGCGTTTAAACCACGTGGATAAGTTTCTATCTAAATTTATTCTGAGCATGCTTAGAAAATATAAATAGAGAAGAAGAGGCTCAGATGATTAAGAAAGTTCAAACAGATATTGTCATTGTGGGGGGTGGTGTTGCAGGTTTGTGGTTGTTAAACCGACTGCGGCAACTGGGTTTTTCCACCATATTATTTGAGTCAAATGTATTAGGCGGCGGCCAAACGAGCAAAGCCCAAGGTATCATACATGGTGGCACAAAATATGCTTTACAAGGAGCCTTCACTGACGCTGCTCAAGCTATCAGTGAAATGCCAGCTGTTTGGAAAAAATGCTTGGAAGGCACAGGTGAAATTAATTTAACGAATGTGCCAGTTCTTTCAGCCTACCAATATTTATTTTCCACCAGCAAATTCACAGGCAAATTAGCCGGTTTTTTAGCTTCTTTTGTATTAAAAGGGAATGTGAAATCCTTAGAAAAAAAAGATTTTCCAGAAGTCTTTCAGCATTCAAAATTTCAAGGATTGGTGTATGCATTAAATGAAGTGGCGATTGACGTGCATGCATTAATAAGAGAATTAGCAAAACCTTTTTATGATTTTATTTTTAAAATTGAACCACTAAAAGAAAATGACTTAGAGATGGATGATGCTGGGCGTTTAACAAAATTAGAAGTACAAAATGTATTAGGTGAAACCATAGAAGTACAAGCGCAAAAATATATTTTTACTGCTGGCATAGGAAATGAAATGCTAGTGCAGAAGTTTAAAAATAAAAAAATAAGAACACAGCGCAGACCCTTGCATATGGTCATCATGAAAACTGAATATTCATATCCTGTTTTCGCACATTGTTTAGGATTGACGGCAACGCCTCGTATTACAATCACAACGCATAAAGCAAAAGATGGTAAATTCGTTTGGTATCTTGGAGGACAACTTGCTGAAGAAGGTATAAATAGAAATTCCAAAACACAAATTGAATTTGCAAAAAAAGAATGTGAAGATTTATTTCCCTGGTTAGATTTTTCTAATGCAACGTTCGCAAGTTTTTTAGTAGACCGTGCAGAGCCCTTGCAATCAGGAGGCATGCGACCGGACACAGCAATGTTTGAAGAAATTGAAAATGTAATTGCAGCTTGGCCAACCAAGCTTGCGCTAGCACCGAAGTTAGCGGAAGGCATTTGTAATAGTTTAGTGCATGCTAATATAAAATCTTCTTTTGCCGGGGCTTCTGCTTTAAAAAACTTTCCTCATCCTGTTTGTGCCATTCCGATATGGGATGAAATGTTATGATAAAAAAAATTCAGCTTGGAAGCACAAATATTCTGGTCAGTAGAATAGGGTTAGGCACCGTAAAGTTTGGGCGGAACGAAAAGGTAAATTATCCGCAAGGTTTTGCGTTGCCTGATGATAAAACGATTCTTCATTTGCTGGCTCAGGCGCAAAGTTTGGGAATTAATTTATTAGATACAGCTCCTGCTTATGGCAGCAGTGAAGAGCGTTTAGGACCTCTGTTAAAAACGCAACGCAATAGCTGGGTTATTTCGACCAAGGTAGGTGAAGATTTTAAGAATGGAAAATCATATTTTGATTTTTCCTCTGAGGCAGTACGTGAAAGTATCCTTCGTAGTTTAAAGCGTTTAGAGACAGATTATTTAGATATTGTTCTCGTGCATTCAAATGGTGAAGATAAAAAAATAATAGAAGAGCTTCATATTTTTGAAACACTCTCCGAGATAAAAAAAGCTGGATTAATACGTGCTTATGGCATGTCTACTAAAACAGTAGAAGGTGGAATGCTGGCGGTTGATCAATCAGATCTTGTCATGGTAATGCATAATCTTATTTATAGTGCTGAACAATCCGTTATTCAATATGCACATCAAAAACAGAAAGGTGTTTTTATAAAAAAGGCATTAGCCAGCGGACATCTTGCAGCTCTTTCTTCTGAAGATGCAGTGCGTGATTCGATGAAATTTATTTTGTCTGAGCCTGGGGTAAGCAGTGTTATTGTTGGAACTTTGAATGCAGAACATCTTAAATATAATGCACTTTGTGTGGAGCAAGCATTGTCATGAAAGTTTATTTAGTGGGTGGTGCAGTACGCGATGAATTGCTAGGTTTGCCTGTTAGTGAAAAAGACTATGTAGTAGTGGGTGCAACGGTCGACGAAATGTTGAAAAAAGGCTATCGGTTAGTAGGCAAAGACTTTCCTGTTTTTTTGCATCCTAAAACAAATGAAGAATATGCTCTAGCAAGAGTTGAACGTAAAATCAGTCTGGGCTATACCGGGTTCGATGTTGATGCATCACCTAAAGTGACACTAGAAGAAGATTTGCTGAGACGTGATTTAACGATTAACGCTATTGCGAAATCAGAAGAAGACGGAAAATTAGTTGATCCTTTTAACGGTATAAAGGATTTAGAAAAGAAAATATTACGCCATGTATCACAAGCATTTGTAGAAGATCCCGTGCGCATTTTACGTATTGCCCGATTCGCCGCGCGATTTAAACATTTAGGTTTTCAGATGGCGCCTGAGACCTTAGATTTAATGAAAAGCATGGTAGTTGCAGGTGAAGTGAATGCATTAGTACCTGAGCGAGTATGGAAAGAATGGGAGCGAGCCATACAGGAGAAACATCCTGAAGAGTTTTTTCTTGTGCTTGCAGTTTGTCAGGCTCTTAACGTTTTAATTCCTGAGTTTAATATCGCTAATGCTGGCTTGAAAGCTTTGTCGCATGCAGCAGAATTATCTGCACCTAATGATGTGAGATTTGCTGTTAGTTTTTATCCTTTAAGTCTCGAGCAAGTAGAAAAAATTTGTAGTCGCTATCGCATACCCAATCAATATCGTGAATTAGTGATGCTTGTTACAAAATATTATCCTGATTATCGAAACGCTAAAACTTTATCTGCAATGCAATTGTTGACTCTTATGCAAGCTACCGATGCTTTTAGAAGAGAAGAACGTTTCGAGTTATTTCTTTTAGCTTGTGAAATATTAGCTGAGACATTGGCAGATCCTGTTAGTACGGATTGGTTCAATCAAGTTTGTATCGCAGCAAAAGAAATTGATATGAAATCTATAGATAAGAACGCTCAGGGTAAAGATATTGGAGAATTAATTAAACTAAAACGTTTAGCAGCAATAGAAAATTCCCCAAGTTTAAAGCTGCATCATAAATAGAAGTCAGTTTAAATTAGTTTGCGATAAGTTACTGAATTGTTTGATGTGAGCTAGCGCTTCTTTTTGGAGTGCTAGTTTTTCTTTCTTGAGTGATCATTTGTAATTTCACGCCCCTTCTCATGCTGATGCTGCTCGTGTCTATGCTTCCAATGGCTGTGCTTCGATACTTTTAGCCCGGATAAGTTTATTTTTTGCTCACAAAGGTTTGACAATTAAATAGTTTAATGATTAAATGATTATGCAAGGTAATAACTTTGCAGGTAAAGCACCTCCCTTATTATGGAAAATACAGTAAGAACAAGAAGTTGGGGAATTAGACTTTAATTTTGCAACCCGTGTAAGAAGTTTGAGGTGAGTATGACAACCAAATTTATTAATAATGCATCAAATGTATCGTCTTCAGAATATTTACAAGTTGTAAACAATGCTGCTGGTTTGGAGTATGGCGTTAAAGCCGCCTTAGCTCCTATTCCTGAGGCATACTATCCAGATAACCCAGCTAAAGCTGATGTTATTCCGCATGAAGACTCTGCTTATGCTTCAATTTCAAAATTCATGGTGCTTTTATTTTCGTTAACGAATGTGGCGGCAACCTGGGAAAGCGGGAAGCGGTTATATTATGCAGAAAATAAAAATCTAGAAACCTTCGTGGATTTTGGGTTTAATTTTTTAAAAACCGCTGCCTGGTTTACGTTTCTTGGATTAATACTGGGTGGAGCGGTGTTGATTGCTCCTTACTTGCTGATTGGAATGGCAGCTCTAGGAATTGCTTATGGCACATTTAATATAGGCAAGCATCTTGTAGAGGCTTATCGCGCGCACAAAGAAAAAGATAAAGAAAAGCGCGCTGAACATTTGGAAGCAATTCCTGCACAAATGCTGATAACGGCTTTGAACGCATTGGGCCTAGTATTTGCGATTGATGTTGGGCTTAACTTATCAAGCCAGCTCAATGCCGCAGGACAGCTGTCGCAAGCAGGTCAGTTATTTCCTGCCTTAGCAGCGATGAAAGTAGTCGGCGCTGGATTCCAGGGTTTAAAGTTAATATTTTGTACTTTAGCTGCAGTAGGAACGTTAGGTGCTATTTCATCCAAATCTACTTGGGATATGAATGTCGAAACTTTAGAAGTCCTAAGACATCCACAACAGGCATTTCGTCAGGCAAAAGTAGTGTTTGTTGAGAAGTGTAAAGCATTAGGCGCTTTTGTTGGAAAAAATCCACTTAAAATCCCCCTCGCTATTTTAGCCATTGGATTTGAAGCGGTGAGTTTGGCGAGTCAATTAGTGTCACGAACAATCGCTTTTGTGGCAACGCCTTTATTATTATTCGGTACTGGGCTTCGTAAGATCGCCAGTTTTTGTAGTTCTAAAATCGAAAAGGGTTGTGAGTGGTTATTTGGCAAATCAAAGAAAGCTTCGACACAAAACAGCATGCCAATAAGCAATGAAGTGTTGGAACAAGCTAAACCATCAACTGATGTCATTAAAGAAAAATTTGCGGTTGACCAGGCACAAGTGCGCGCTAAAATTGAAACTCAGTTAAAACATTTAAATGCTGAAAAGAAGACGCCGAAGATTGACGCCAAAAAAGAACTTTTAGAAGGGCTGCACGAGAAGTTAAGTGGAGAGGGTAAGGGTCGTTCAGTCGATGCGATAGAAAATGCAGCAAAAAAGACTAGCTCCTCGGTCTACCAATCTTTTTGGAGAACAGAAAGTAAGACTGCAGAACTAGTGCGTGAAGTCAGAGACTTAGATAAGCGTTATCCCCTTGCAGCTGCGGGAGCTTAATGAAGTAGATTATTGACATCGTTCAGGGCTTACATTAATGTTGCTCCTTACTAATAATAGCGGAGGGAAATGCCGATGAAACTTAATAGAACATTAATAGCAGTAGTTGTGGCTTCTGGATTGACATATGGCGCAACTGTGTTTGCAAAAGATGAAAGCGCAGCTTTATCTGCACCACAAAAAACACAAATCGAAGGTGTTGTGCATGATTACTTAATGAAGAATCCAGAAGTGATTGCTGATGCAGTAAAAGGTTTGCAAGAGAAGCAGTTTGATCAAATGCGTAAAAAGACACAGGATGTTGCAGTTAAAAATTCCGCTGCTTTATTCTCCACTCCCAATGACCCTATGGCTGGGAATCCTAAAGGTAAAGTAACAGTAGTAGAGTTTTTTGATTATCAATGCCCTCATTGTGTAGATATGGTTCCTGCTTTGGACGGTTTGGTAAAAGCAAATCCTGAAGTACGAGTGGTTTTCAAAGAATTCCCTATTCGTGGCCCAATGTCCGTTACAGCCTCCAAAGCTGCATTAGCTGCTAATATGCAAAATAAGTATATGCCTATGCATGAAGCTTTGATGAAAAATGCTGCTACGTTAACAGAAGAAGGAATTTATAAATTAGCGAAAGAGGCAGGCTTAGATGTTGAGAAACTAAAGGCTGACATGAAAAGTGATACTGTTGAAAAACAAGTTAAAGCAAATTATAAATTAGCACAAGATTTGTCATTGATGGGAACACCGGCATTATTTGTTGGTAAAACAGATGGTACATCAACCGCCATTGAATTTATTCCAGGACAAGTCGATCAAGCAGGTTTACAAACATCTGTTGCTAAATTTACAAGTTAAGTTGTTTTTTTCTAGAAATAATAAAAAGGGCACATATTATGTGCCCTTTTTATTTTTGAGATAAGGTCATGGATCAATATGGTGTCATTGGTAATCCAATAGCGCATAGCTTATCGCCCTTTATTCATCATGCTTTTGCTTTGCAAACCCAGCAATCCCTCAGTTATGTCCCTATTCTAGTTGAAAGAAATGCCCTCTTAACAGCGATTGAAAAATTTCAAGCGCGGCTTGGCAAGGGTCTTAATATTACCGCACCCTTCAAGCAAGAAGCTTTTGATTTGGTGGATACGCTCACTGAGCGTGCTAGATGTGCGCGCGCGGTAAACACTATAATGTTCTTGGAAGATGGTTCTCGCCTCGGGGATAACACCGATGGTGTAGGTTTTATACACGATCTTAAATTGAATCAACGGATTGATTTAAAAAACAAAAGAATTCTAATTTTGGGGGCGGGGGGCGCTGCGAGAGGAGTTATTGCTTCAATATTGCAAGAAAAGCCAGCAGTCACCTCTTTATTGAATCGAACGGAAATTAACGCAGATCAATTGGCCAATGACTTTGCTAACTTAGGTTTTGTAGAAGTTGTTAACGCACATTCGCTATGTGAGCGGTCTTACGATATAGCAATTAATACAATGAGCCATGAGTTTTTCACTTTACCTTTGACTATTTTAGATTCTGATTCAATTTGTTATGACCTCACTTATCGCCAGGAAGAATCCGCTTTTATGCAATGGGGCACTAAAGAAAAAGCTGCTATTTGTGTAAATGGCTTGGGGATGTTGGTCGAACAAGCCGCTGAATCCTATTATTTATGGCGAAAAATCCGACCCAAAACTGCGCCAGTGCTGGCTTTACTGAGGCAGAAAGGGGCAAAAGTACCCTTTGGCACATGAATTTACTATTTTCTCTCCTTTTTGCTTGAATATCTTATTAGGTTTCTATAGAATCGCTCCTGTTATTGCGGGGTGGAGCAGCCTGGTAGCTCGTCGGGCTCATAACCCGAAGGTCGTTGGTTCAAATCCAGCCCCCGCTACCAATTTAGTTAAAAATAAACGACCCCGAATGGGGTTTTTTATTTTCAGCAGTTAGTCATTCTAGTTGTCGCTAACAAAGGGCAAGCCAGAGACGTAAAGTCTAATTAAATGTGAAGAATCGCTATATGAGAGACGTTGATGTAACACTTCGTGACCGCTTAGCGTCTTTGGTTAGCTCCATGGGCTATGAGTTTGTTGGATGTGAACTACTCCGCCAAGGTCGCGGTTCATTGCTAAGAATTTACATAGATAGTGAAGCTGGAATTTTAGTGGACGATTGTTCCAAGGTGAGTCGTCAAGTAAGTGCGATGTTAGATGTTGATGATCCAATACAAGGGCGGTATATCTTAGAAGTCTCATCTCCAGGTTTAGACCGCCCTTTGTTTGAAAAAGCGCATTATCTAAAAGTATTAGGCAGTCGCATTAAAGTGCGCTTATATACTCCTATCGATGATCGTCGAAATTTTGTGGGACTTTTGTTGCGAGTTGAAGAAGCTAATATTTCTTTGAAAGTGGATGATCAAGAGATGATATTACCTTTTTCCAATATCGAAAAAGCAAAAGTAATTGCAGATTTAGTTGGGTGACATGAGGCTGAAGCTATGAACAAAGAAATCTTGTTAGTTGTTGAAGCAGTATCCAACGAAAAAGGTGTGGATAGTGATGTAATCTTCCAGGCCATAGAAGCAGCGTTGGAAATGGCGACAAAGAAGCGTGCAGGTCAAGAAATTGATGTGGAAGTGACAATCAACCGTAAAACCGGTGATTATCAAACGACTAGGCGTTGGCTTGTTGTTGCAAATGAAGCAGATGAAGACGAGGGCGATGATGGCTTAGTGCGTCTGTTGCTAAGTGAGGCTCTTTTAAAAAGCCCTGATGCTAAAGTAGGCGAGTACGTTGAAGAGGGCATGGAATCTGTAGAATTTGGTCGCATCGCTGCACAAAAAGCTAAGCAAGTCATTGTCCAAAAAGTTCAAGAAGCTGAGCGAGCTCAAGTCGCAAATTCCTACAAAGAACGCTTAGGTCAATTAGTGAATGGCGTCGTAAAAAAAGTGACGCGCGATTATATATTATTAGATTTAGGGAATAATGCTGAAGCGATGCTGCCACGCTCAGAAATGATTCCTCACGAAGCCGTGCGTATGGGCGATCGAATTAGAGCTTACCTATATGACGTGCGTACGGATTTGAAAGGCCCGCAAATGGTGGTTAGTCGCACACGCCCTGAGGTCTTGGTCGAGTTATTCAAAATTGAAGTGCCTGAAATTGGCGAAGAATTAATAGAGATTAAAGGCGCGGCACGCGATCCTGGATTACGGGCTAAAATAGCCGTGAAAACCAATGATGGCCGTATAGATCCTATTGGAGCTTGCGTAGGAATGCGTGGCTCTCGCGTTCAAGCTGTTTCCAGTGAGCTAGGTGGCGAGCGTATCGATATAGTCTTGTGGGATGATAATCCTGCGCAATTAGTGATAAATGCAATGGCGCCTGCAGAAGTGGCCTCTATTATCGTAGATGAAGATAGTCATACGATGGATATCGCGGTGAAAGAAGAACAGCTTTCCCAAGCCATTGGACGGGGCGGCCAAAATGTTCGTTTAGCCAGTGAATTAACCGGGTGGACGCTAAATGTAATGACTGAAGCTCAAGCGGAAGTGAAGACTGCCGCCGAAGAAGAAACTACACTTAATTTGTTTAAAGAAAAGTTAGATGTAGATGATGAAATTGCACAGATATTAGCAGCTGAAGGATTCTCTTCTTTAGAAGAAATTGCTTATGTGCCATTACAAGAGATGCTAGAAATTGATGGGTTTGATACCGAGTTGGTGGAAACTCTGAGAGAGAGAGCAAAGGCTGCATTGCTAACTAAAGCTATCGCAGAACAGCAAGAGCTAGATGCGAATGAGCCAGCAACAGATTTATTAGAAATGGAAGGAATGGAAAAGCCTATAGCATACATGCTAGCAAGAAATGGGATAATTACACGAGAGGATTTAGCAGAGCAGTCGGTTGATGATTTGCTGGATACTGGGGAAATAGATGAACAGACAGCTGCGAAATTAATTATGATAGCTCGTAAACCTTGGTTTAACGACGCAGATCATGCTGAATAGCAAGACAGTAGTAAGTAAGGGGGCACGATGGCGAACAATGATATACCTGCTGCACCAGAGAAAAAAAGTGCAGTTGATAAAGAAAAAAAATCCGGCGTGTCAGTTACTCAACTGGCAGGGGATATTGGGGTATCTGTAGAACGTTTATTGATGCAGCTTAAAGACGCAAAAATTAATGTCACCACTGTGGATAACGTAGTCTCGGAAGAAGAGAAGCAAAAACTTTTGCGTCATTTACAGCAATTTCATGGCGCTAAATCTGGCGCAAGCCCTGAAAAAATTATTTTGCGACGTGCTAAAACTAGCGAAATAAAAGTCAGTGGATCTCAAGGTGCCGGCAAAACGATTAGTGTACAAGTGCGGAAAAAACGTACTTTTGTCAAGCGCCCAGCCGCGGAAGAAGAGCCATTAAAATCCACGCAGCCTGATGTATTGCCTCCTTCCATCACTCCTGATTCCACCGTTATAGAACAGCCTATTGCTGAACAAGTTACCACAGATGTTATTTCTGCCGAACAAGCTCTCACTCCTAGCGCAGAGTTAGGTGAAGCTGTTGCGCCTCAGCCTGCTGCTACGACTGAGGAAGCTAACAAAGCAACCACTGATATTAAACGTCATAAAGACAAACGTCATCAAGAAGTACAGCCAGAAGCTGAAGAAGAACGCCCTAAAAAGAAGAAAAAAGGACGTAATCAAGGTCGCAGCGATAGCGGTACTAATTTTCAAACGAAAGTCATAGGAAAAAGCCCGGCTCGTCTTAGCTTAGTGCTCAGTGATGATACCGATGAAATGGTGGGTCATCGACGTCGTAAAGCAAAAGCTCGCAAGAATCAGCAAGTACAAGTTCAAGCGTTTACAAGACCCACAGCGCCCATGGTGCATGATGTTACTATTCCTGAATCCATTACCGTGGCTGAATTAGCACAAAAGCTGTTTGTAAAAGCAGCAATTGTCATCAAAACTATGATGAAGATGGGTGCTATTGCGACTATCAACCAAGTGCTGGATCAAGAAACCGCAATGTTAGTCGTCGAAGAATTAGGGCATAAAGGAAGAGCTATTAGTGCTCATGCTTTAGAAGAAGCCTTAACACACGACACGCAGGTTGAGGGAGAAAGTACGTCACGCGCCCCTGTCGTTACAATTATGGGCCACGTGGATCATGGTAAAACTTCTTTGCTCGATTACATTCGCCGAACCAAAGTGACAGCGGGTGAGGCTGGTGGTATTACGCAGCATATTGGTGCCTATCACGTAGAAACCAACAAAGGCATGATTACCTTTTTAGATACACCCGGTCATGCAGCATTTACATTAATGCGAGCACGGGGAGCAAAGCTTACCGACTTGGTTATATTGGTTGTTGCAGCTGATGATGGCGTTATGCCGCAAACAGTTGAAGCGGTAAATCATGCTAAAGCAGCTAATGTACCTATAGTAGTAGCTGTTAATAAAATGGATAAGCCTGAGGCGGATCCAGATCGCATTAAAAATGAATTAGCTAAGTATGGTCTCATCCCAGAAGAATGGGGTGGAGAAACTATGTTTATTCCTATTTCAGCAAAAACAGGTGATGGTATTGATGTTCTTTTAGACTCATTATTAGTTCAAGCTGAAGTATTGGATCTGAAGGCCATTGTGGATTGCCCAGCTCGTGGCGTTGTTATTGAATCACGCGTTGATAAAGGCCGTGGAGCAGTTGCCAGTGTGTTAGTTCAGCAAGGGACATTACGTAAAGGCGATCTAGTTTTGGTCGGATTTGAACATGGTCGTGTTAGAGCGTTATATGACGAAAACGGTAAAACTATTACGCATGCGGGTCCTTCTATTCCAGTAGAGATTTTGGGACTTTCAGGTTCTCCTAATGCAGGCGATGAATTTGTTGTGGTTTCTGATGAAAAACGTGCGCGAGAAGTCGCCTTGTTCCGACAAGGGAAGTTCCGTGATGTCAAATTAGCTCGTCAAAACACAGCGAAATTAGAAAATATTTTGCAACGTATGGGTGAAGAGAAAGGCACTGATCTCGTATTAAATATTGTTTTAAAAGCAGATGTACAAGGTTCTGCAGAAGCTTTATCACAAGCCTTAGCAGACTTAACGGGTGATGAAGTTAAAGTGAAAATAGTGTCTAGTGGTATTGGTGGAATAAATGAAACTGATGTCAATTTAGCGCTAGCTTCCAACGCAATTATCATTGGTTTTAATGTGCGAGCGAATGTAGAAGCCCGTAAATTAATCGAGGCTGAACGCGTTGATGTACATTATCACAGTATTATTTATAACGTTATCGATGAAGTGAAACGTGCTATTAGTGGATTCATGGCGCCTGAAATTCAAGAAAAGATAACCGGTCTTGCGCAAGTACGGGATGTGTTCCGTTCCTCTAAGATTGGCGCAGTTGCAGGTTGTATGGTCTTGGAAGGCACGATTAAACGTAATAATCCGATTCGCGTTCTTCGTGACAACGTTGTTGTGTTTGAAGGTGTGCTGGAATCGTTGCGCCGCTTTAAAGATGATGTCAGTGAAGCTCGTGCTGGTATGGAATGTGGCATCGGTGTGAAAAGTTATAATGACATAAAGCCTGGCGATCAAATTGAAGTTTTCGAAAAGATTGAGGTCAAGCGTTTCCTCTAGTTTAAAAACTGCAGCTTAAAAACATCTCTGACTTATCGCTAAGTCAGAGATGTTTTATTCGTTAAATTCAACAAATCGCCTTTGTTTCTATTATTGAAACACTAGTTCATCATACGAATATAAAAACGCAAAATAGAAAGAATGAGAGTGGAGAGCTTCAATGGCACAAGGCAATAGAATGGACAGGGTCGCAGGGTTAGTTCAAACAACTCTCGCTGATATCTTACTAAAAGAAGCAGAAGACAAGCGCTTTAACATGGTGACTATTACAAGTGTCAGCTTGGCAAAAGATATGTCTAGCGCAAAAGTTTTTGTCAGTGTTTGGGATGATGATCAATCAACAGAAACAGTCGTTGCTTTGAATAAAGCCGCAGCTTATTTGCGTTATGCCTTGGCGCAATCTAAAATAGAGATTCGTGTCATCCCACAATTAAAATTTGTTTACGATGATTCTACTGTGCGCGGCAATCGTATTTCCTCCCTTCTGAATCAAGCGCTTAAAAATACCAAATTGGATGATAATGAATAGATCAAGAATAGAAAATAAAATAGACGGTATTCTTTTATTAGACAAGCCGTTAGACATTACATCAAATGGTGCTTTACAAAGAGTCAAACGCTTATTTTGTGCAAAAAAAGCCGGTCATACGGGAAGTTTAGACCCGTTAGCCACAGGCATGCTACCCATTTGCTTTGGAGAAGCGACCAAATTATCACAGTTTTTGCTTGAGTCCGACAAATATTACCAAGTCACTGCCACGCTGGGAGTTCGTACCGCTACAGGTGATGCTGAAGGTGATATTATCTCGACCTTGCCTTTTGAGCATATTCGTTCTGAGGACTTGGAGAAATTATTACCTCAGTTTACAGGCGACATTCAACAAGTCCCACCTATGTATTCAGCCTTGAAATTTCAGGGCACACCTTTGTATAAATTAGCTCGGCAAGGAATTGAAATTGAGCGCCAATCGCGTCCAGTTACCATTCATTTACTGCAGTTGCAGGAATTTAGCGGCAATACTTTTAAAATATTTGTACACTGCACGAAAGGCACTTATGTTCGAACTTTGGTCGATGATATAGGTCTTGCCCTGGGTTGCGGAGCGCATGTGAGTGAGTTACGTAGGACAGCAGTTGCTCCCTACCAAGCGGACAAAATGTACACATGGACAGAGTTGGAAGAAATGTGTAGCCGCGATGGCTACGAAGCATTGTATGACTGTTTATTACCATTAGACACTTGCGTGCAGTCATATCCGGCTATTTATCTCAGTACAGCGGCGGCTTTCTATGTGCGAACTGGCCAGCCTGTTATGGCTCCTCAATTACCTGCGACTGGACTGATAAGAATATTTGCTGATGATGGGGAGTTTATAGGTATAGGCGAAATGCTAGATGATGGGCGAGTTACCCCTAAACGTTTGTTGGGCTTTTCAAAGAAAGTTGCAAAAGCTGTTTAAAGCAGTAGCTAACTTTTTCGTGACCTCATCCGGCTTTATAGGCCACCTCCCTCACAAGTGGAGAAGGTATATTGTTGAGGCTTTATAGCAAGTAGTACTTGTGAGTCGGCTCACTCCCCGTTACAATACGGGGCTTGATTTTTACATTTGATGAGATATTGATTAGATTTGGGAGTTTACACATGTCGTTTACTACTGCTGCGAAAGCGCAGATTGTCAAAACCTACCGACGCGCTAAAAATGACACCGGTTCACCGGAAGTTCAAATTGCGCTACTTTCCGCACGTATTGTATACTTAACTGCGCATTTAAAATTAAATAAACATGATTTTCATACTCGCTATGGATTGACCAATATGGTGAGTCAGCGCCGTCGATTGATGGCCTATTTAAAAAGAGTTAATCTCCCGGTATATCGCGAGCTGATCAGCAAATTAGAAATTAGAGGTTAGTTCTCTCTCATTTTCAATCTACCTTGCATACATGCAGGGTAGACTTCAGCATGAAATCTCACGCTAAACATTATTATTTATCGATTAAAAATATAGGATGCATTCTGTGGCAGCAGTTAAAAAAGTATTTCGCTATGGTGATCATACCGTAACTCTAGAGACAGGTGTTGTTGCGCGTCAAGCAACAGGCGCTGTCATGGTAACAATGGATGATACAGTGGTGTTAGTCACTGTTGTAGGTAAAGACGGCGGCGAAGAAAGAGATTTCTTTCCATTAACCGTGAATTATCAGGAACGCACTTACGCTGCGGGTCGTGTACCCGGCGGTTATTTCAAGCGTGAAGGTAAACCCAGTGAGAAAGAAACTTTAACCTCCCGATTAATCGATCGTCCAGTCCGTCCTTTATTTCCTAAAGGATTTAGCTGTGAAGTCCAAATTATTGCAACCGTGATGTCGATGAATGTTGAAATTGACCCTGATATTCCTGCTTTAATTGGCGCATCTGCTGCGTTGGCTTTATCTGGATTACCTTTTGCTGGTCCATTAGCAGCAGCACGAGTCGGTTATAAAGACGGTGCTTATTTGTTAAACCCAACCTATTCCGAATTAGAAAAATCTCAGTTAAATATGGTTGTAGCCGGCACGCATAATGCTGTTCTTATGGTGGAATCAGAAGCAAAAGAACTATCTGAAGACATCATGCTAGGCGCAGTTATGTTTGGTCATGAGCAAATGCAAATTGTTATTCAAACCATTAATGAGTTAGTCGAAGAAGCAGGTCGCACAATATGGGATTGGGAAGCTCCAACTCGTAATGCAGAAGTTGCAACGCGTGTTTCTCAGTTGGTTGAATCTAATCTTGTTGATGCGTATCAAATTAGTGATAAACAAGAACGCCAAATTGCTGTTGCAAACATGCGTGAACGTTTAATCGATCAGCTCATATTAGAAAAATCGAGCACTGATGAAGAAGCCTTTTTCGCAGATGATATTAAGCATGCGTTTAAAAAATTAGAAAGCAAAGTTGTACGCGAACGTATTTTAGAAGGTCATCCACGTATTGATGGACGTGATACTAAAACAGTTCGTCCTATCTCTATTCAAGTTGGATTGTTGCCCCGTACTCACGGTTCTGCTTTGTTTACTCGTGGTGAAACTCAAGCAATAGTGGTTGCTACTCTGGGTACAGAACGTGATGCGCAAACAATTGACGCATTAGAAGGTGAACGTAAAGATAGCTTCATGTTGCATTACAACTTTCCTCCGTACTCAGTTGGGGAAGTAGGTTTTGTGGGTACTCCTAAGCGTCGCGAAATTGGTCATGGTAACTTAGCTAAACGTGCAATTGCTGCAGTATTACCTACGCAAAAAGAGTTTTCTTATGTGTTGCGTGTAGTTTCTGAAATTACAGAATCAAATGGTTCTAGTTCTATGGCGACAGTTTGTGGTACGAGCTTAGCATTGATGGATGCTGGTGTTCCACTGCGCACACACGTTGCAGGCATTGCCATGGGCTTAGTGAAAGAAGGCGATCGCTATGCTGTGTTATCTGATATTTTAGGTGATGAAGATCACTTAGGTGATATGGA
>DHXK01000269.1:15724-16326 GCA_002413665.1 Legionellales bacterium UBA5158
GAAGATCACTTAGGTGATATGGATTTCAAAGTGGCTGGAACAGTGAATGGTGTGACTGCTTTGCAAATGGATATCAAGATCGACGGTATTACCGAAAACATTATGAAAGATGCATTACATCAAGCAAACGCAGGTCGTCAGCATATTTTAGGCATCATGCAAGCATCTTTGCAGGGGCCCCGTGTTGAAATGTCTGCTTATGCTCCTCGCATTTTGACGATGCGTGTTCCAGTTGATAAGATTCGGGACATCATTGGAAAAGGTGGTGTGATGATTCGTGCATTAACAGAAGAAACTGGTACTGTTATTGATATTACTGATGATGGTATTGTGAAAATTGCAGCAGCAGATTTAGCGGCTTGTGAGAATGCAAAACGTAGAATCGAATCGTTAACTGCAGATGTTGCTATTGGTGAAATTTACGAAGGTACCGTTGTGAAGTTGATGGACTTCGGCGCTATTGTTACATTTCTTCCAGGAAAAACTGGTTTGGTTCACATTTCTCAAATAGCCAAAGAGCGTGTTGATAAAGTCAGCGATAAACTTGCTGAAGGCCAAGTTATACGAGTGAAAGTTCTGGAGATTGACAGACAGGGCAAGAT
>DHXK01000273.1 GCA_002413665.1 Legionellales bacterium UBA5158
CCACTGAGAGGCTCACCCTGACCGCGGGCGGAAGGGAGCGGGTGCGCAGGTAAAGAATAAGCACGACCTGTTGTATCTAAAAATACGGCGAGTTGATTACTCCTACCCAAAGCAGAAGCTAGAAATTCATCTCCTGATTTATAACTTAAACTTTTTGGATCTACTTCATGCCCTTTTGCGGCTCTGACCCAACCTTTGTTTGAAATGACAACTGTCATTGGCTCGGTTGGTAAAATTTCTGTTTGACTCATTGCTTGTGCTTCTTTACGAGCAACAATTTGTGAGCGTCTTTTATCTGAAAATTTTAATGCATCAGCTTCTAATTCTTTACGAATTAATTTTTTTAATCGTGCGGGTGAGCCTAAAATCTTTTCAAGTTCTGCTTGTTCTTTGGCGAGAGCATCTTGTTCGCTTTTGATTTGGATTTCTTCTAGTCTAGCTAAATGTCGTAACTTAATTTCTAAGATTGCTTCAGCTTGTTCTTCTGATAATTTAAATCGCTTCATCAATACCGGTTTAGGTTTATCTTCTTTGCGGATGATTGCAATAATTTCATCTAAATTAAGATAAGCAATTAATAAACCGGCTAGCAAATGTAATCGACGTTGAACGTTATCCAAACGATGTTGTAAACGACGTTTTACGGTCCCCAGTCTGAACTCTAACCATTCTGTTAGAATAGTTAATAAGTTTTTAACTTGTGGTCGGCCATTTAAACCAATCATGTTTAAATTTACGCGATAACTACGTTCTAAGTCAGTAGTCGCAAATAAATGTGCCATCAAAGGTTCAATATCAACACGATTCGAGCGTGGGATAATCACAAGACGCGTTGGATTTTCATGATCCGACTCATCTCGTAAATCAGCGACTAAGGGCAATTTTTTTGCCTGCATTTGTTCTGCAATTTGTTCTAAGATTTTTCCACCAGAAACTTGGTGAGGTAATGCAGTAATGATAATTTCATCATCTTCCATAATGTAAACTGCACGCATGCGCACTGAGCCATTACCTGTGCGATACATTTCTAATAAATCTTTGGGGGATGAAATAATTTCTGCTTCAGTTGGATAATCAGGTCCCGGAACCAGTTTGCAAATATCGGTTAGAGTTGCTTTTGGATTATCAAGAATATAATTCAGTGCAGTGACAATTTCGCCTAAGTTATGGGGTGGAATATCAGTTGCCATGCCTACTGCAATTCCCGTTGTGCCATTGAGCAAAATATTAGGCAATCGTGCAGGAAGTAATGAAGGCTCAAGTAAAGTCCCATCAAAGTTAGGCGTCCAATCCACAGTGCCATCGCCTAACTCACCCAGTAAAAGATCTGCATAAGCAGATAATCGGGATTCGGTGTAACGCATCGCAGCATAGGATTTAGGATCATCGGATGAACCCCAATTTCCCTGTCCTTCAATTAATGGATAACGATAGGAAAAGGGTTGTGCCATTAATACCATTGCTTCATAACAAGCCGAATCACCATGGGGATGAAATTTACCTAATACATCACCTACGGTTCTAGCTGATTTTTTAAATTTTGCGGTGGCTTTTAATCCTAACTCAGACATGGCATACACGATACGTCGTTGCACGGGTTTTAATCCGTCACCCACATGTGGCAATGCACGATCTAAAATGACGTACATGGAGTAATCAAGATAAGCTTTTTCTGTGTAGTCTTGTAATGGGACGCGTTCTACATTGGGATCTATTATTTGAGTAGTCATTTTTATATTACCTCGGCTAAGTTGCCTTTGCCTTCCAGCCAGGCTTTGCGATCAGGTGCACGTTTTTTTCCGAGCAGCATATCTAACATGCTGTCACTGCCGTCACCGTCTGTAATGGTTAATTGAAGTAATCGACGTGTGTTTGGATCCATGGTGGTTTCGCGTAATTGCAAAGGATTCATCTCGCCCAGACCTTTAAAACGTATGACGTTGATTTTCCCTTTTTTTTGTTCAGCTGCGATACGATCAAGCACACCTTTTTTTTCTGCATCATCTAATGCGTAATAAACTTCTTTGCCATAATCGATCCGATAGAGTGGAGGCATTGCAACATGCACATGACCTGCAGCAACAAGGGGACGAAAATGCTTTAAAAATAGAGCGCAAAGCAATGTTGCAATGTGTGCTCCGTCAGAATCAGCATCCGCTAAAATACAAATTTTGCCGTAACGTAATCCCGTTAAATCTTTTGCGCCAGGTTCAATGCCGATTGCCACGGAGATATCATGTACTTCTTGTGAAGCTAGCACCTGAGAAGAATCGACTTCCCACGTATTAAGAATTTTTCCGCGTAATGGCATGATGGCTTGAAATTCTCGACTGCGTGCTTGTTTTGCTGAGCCTCCTGCAGAATCACCTTCTACTAAAAATAATTCGCAGCGATTAATATCTTGTAGAGAGCAATCGACTAACTTCCCTGGCAGGGCAGGACCACTGGTCACTTTTTTACGGATAACTGTTTGTGCGGCTTTCATTCGTTTTTGTGCATTGCCTATTGCAAGATTGGCAAGTGTTTCGCCCCATGAGACATGTTGATTTAACCAGAGGCTGAAAGCATCTTTCACGATGCCTGAAACAAAGCTGGAGCATTCTCGTGAAGATAAGCGTTCTTTGGTTTGTCCGGAAAATTGGGGCTCTTGTAATTTAACTGAGATAATGTGAGCACAACGATCCCATATGTCTTCAGCGGCAAGTTTTATACCGCGTGGTAATAAATTTCTGAATTCACAAAAATCACGTAAGGCTTCGAGCAAGCCTAAACGAAAACCATTTACGTGTGTTCCACCTTGTGCTGTGGGAATTAAGTTAACGTAGCTTTCACCTATGACTTCGCCTTGCTCTGGAAGCCAAATAGCAGCCCAATCTACGGCTTCAGTGTTGCCCGCAAAAGATCCCATAAAGGTTTCATCAGGAAGATAATCGGCATCCCCTATTGCTTCCATTAAATAATGGCTTAAACCATTCTCATAATGCCATTCTTCTGTTTCATTGGTGTTTTCATCGTGAAAGCTCACGTGTAACCCAGGACATAACACAGCTTTGGCGCGCAAATTATGTTTTAGTTTAGAAACAGCAAAACGAGGTGAATCAAAATATTTCTCGTTTGGAATAAACCGAATGCTAGTTCCTGTTTCTCTTTTATTCACTGTGCCAATGATTTTTAATTTAGAGACTCTTTCACCATCTGCAAATTGGATGTGATAAATACTGCCATCACGTTTAATCGTCACGTCTAGTTTTTTTGATAATGCGTTTACGACGGAAATACCCACACCATGTAGGCCACCTGAGAAGCGATATTGTTTGTTAGAGAATTTTGCACCGCTATGTAATTTTGTGAGGATGAGCTCCACGCCAGTTAATTTTTCTTCTGGGTGCATATCCACCGGCATGCCACGGCCATCATCTATGACTTCCAACGACCCATCTTTGTACAGAGTCACACTTAAGCTTGTGGCATGACCTTCCATCGCTTCATCAACGCTATTGTCTATCGCTTCGCGTGCTAAATGATTAGGATTCGTCGTATCAGTGTACATTCCAGGTCGGCGACGCACGGGTTCTAAGCCGCTGAGTACTTCAATTGACTCAGATGTATAGGATTTGTTGGTTTTCATAGGGTGCCGCTCATTATTGACTAAGGGTAACAATGGGATTCTTGATTTCGTCCACCCTACATTTATTTAAATTTTCTGGCAAGAGATTTTGGCATCTTGACTTCAGCAAGCAGTGCATGTAATAGCTTGTTTTCCAGACAAAAATAGAGAATTTTGATGAAAAAGCTAGTCGTTTAGGGTGTCAAAATGATGAGCAGGTTATGTATGAGCTTGTATTTTAGGTCTATTAGATAAAGCCCACAGGGTTTATGAGCTATAATAATTCAGTTTCCAAGTGTGAGGAATTAGCACATCTTAGTCTGGATAAAAAATTGTATGAAATGATACCAGGAGAGCTAAACCTCATGAGTTATCGTTGTTACTCCATAGCTCTTGCAACATTGTCCGATTTATTTGTAACCACTGAAGAGAGATAATAGCAGGAGAAGTTTTGATAAGTCCGTTACGCAATTTTTCAAATGCTTCGTCTGCTGGCATAGCAGTTGCACGGATATTTTCGTTTTCTTCCTCTAAACCATAAACGCCATTGATGTTTTGGGTGTCAGTTTTTCCACAATATAAATGGAGATACTCGTTGCTTCCACCTGGGCTGACAAAATATTCACAGATGGGAATTACTTTTTCAATGACACAGCCGGCTTCTTCTATTGCTTCGCGTTTTGCAACTTCTGCAGGTAGTTGGTCACTATCTAAAATACCTGCGACAATCTCGACTAACCAAGGGTCTTTCTGAAAAGCTGCGCCGGGTCGAAATTGCTCAATCAAAACAATTTCATCACGTACTGGATCATATGGTAATACAGCAGCTGCAGATAAGCGTTCTAAGATTTCACGATTTACAATATGGCTCCAACTACCGTCAAATAATTTGTAACGAAAATGATAACGAGCAAAAGTAAAAACTCCCCTGTAAAGAACCTCACGTTGAGTCACTTCATAATCTTTACGGACGAGTTTTTTTTTAAATATATTATTCATGAGTTTTGTTATTCGCTAATTTTTCTAATTCTGAAATTTTCATTTCGAGGCTTTCAATTTTTTTTCGTGTGCGTGCGAGTACTTTTGTTTGTGTGTCAAATTCTTCGCGTGTCACAATGTCAAGTTTGGCAAAGGCGTTGTTTAAGATGCCCTTAATGTTTTTGTCAATATCACTTTTTAATAAAGGTAAGCTTGTGGGTATTGCATCGCAAATACATTCAGCAAGGTCTTGGAGGAATTTTTTTGGTTTCATGTGTAAGCTCTTATATAAAGTAATTAGGAAGACACTTCATGTAAATCTTCACGGATAAATTCAGGTAAAGCGAGAGCTGCTTTATGAACATCAAAATTGTAATAGCGCGTAGAAAAAGATTTATTATAAATGTCTTTTTCGCGTATTCGTTTAAATGAAGAATTTTTTAAAGCAAGTATAGCAGCACCACATCCGGTAGGTGATCCAGGTAAAGTAAAATGAAGAATCTGCAAATCGCTAAATCCAGCTTTCTTCATAGTTTGATAAGAGGCTTTAAGACGAAGAGGATTAAATTGTGACTCGCATTGCCTGATGAAAATACCGTTATGCGTTAATGCTCTGAGACTGTTTTCATAAAACGTGTCAGAGAACATAGTTGTAGGTCTGTCATTGCTAATGATTATATCTATTGAGCCAGGTTCAATGTGACCTAACCATTCTATGGGGTCACCAGATTGAAGGTGAAAACGAGGATCCTCAGAATGTATAGTCTCGCCTGTCTTCGGGCTAAGTTGCCAAACATTTGTAATAAAAGGGTGTTTCAAAACTTCATTTAATATGCTGTCGTTATTGCTGTCGAAAATTGCAATTTTTTTAGCACCAGGATGAGTAAATAATGCTGGATGAACCATCATTTCAGCATGAATAAATTTATCATATTCTATCAATAATTCAGACATAAGATTATCTCGTGGAGGAGGTTATTAGTCTTATCCTAACCCAGAAGTCGTAGGGTGGTCAAAGGGCGTCTTTAGCTTTAGTGGTTAAGGATGAAAAGTGAAAAAATTTCCATAATCGGCTACAATGAGCCCATAAAAATATCGAGAAGAGTGATGACACAATCCCAGCTCATAATTGCAACACGTGAAAGTCCTTTGGCGCTATGGCAGGCTAATTGGGTGAAAATGAATTTAGAAAAATTGCATCCTACGCTTCAAATAAGCCTGCTAGGAATGACCACTCAAGCTGATCGTTTAAGTTATATTTCTTTAACGGAAATGGGTGGCAAAGGACTGTTCGTAAAAGAACTCGAAGAAGCCTTGCTGGATGGCAGAGCTGATATAGCGGTGCACTCCATGAAAGATATGCCCATGGCTTTGCCTTCAGGCTTGCGCCTGTCTGTGGCATGCGAACGTGAGGATCCTCGAGATGCGTTTATTTCTAACAGGTTTAACTCGTTAGATGAACTACCATCAGGCGCTGTTGTGGGGACTTCAAGTTTACGACGGCAGGGGCAATTATTATTTTTGCGACCTGATTTAATCGTACAAAAATTGCGAGGTAATGTTAATACTAGGCTAAGTAAGCTTGATAAAAACGAGTACGATGCAATCATTTTAGCCGCAGCTGGTTTAAAACGTTTAGGCTTTGAAAGTCGAATCCGTCAGTTCTTAAGCTATGAACAATTTCTTCCTGCCATGGGGCAAGGTGTTTTAGGCATCGAATGTCGCCTAGCTGACATCGCCATTCAAGCGTTAATTGCGCCTTTAAATCATAATCTCACGCATATTTGTGTTTCCGCTGAGCGTGCCATGTGCCAGCGCTTAGAAGTAGGTTGCCCTGTCTCTTAT
>DHXK01000130.1 GCA_002413665.1 Legionellales bacterium UBA5158
AGGAGATGTGTATAAGAGACAGGTTTTATCTGCATTGTTAGTTGCCATATTTTTTTATTTTATTGTTTGTTAGTTGCGCCGGGCAGATTCGAACTGCCGACCCCTGGAGTATGAGTCCAGTGAGCTACCGCTGCTCTACGGCGCTGTTGTTATTTTTTTGTACACCACTCATTAAAATCCTTTGCCAGGTTTACTAAAAATGCAAGAGCGTAACCCATTAAAAAAAGTATCGCCACAAAAAAAATTAGTATGTTCATCTTCACTTATTTTGTTTTAAAAAATATTGGTTGTCCGAAGGATCGTATTTAATATTGAATTGCCGTTTGTATATATGTAACTGCCTTAGTGAAATCTGCAATGCCTCAGCAGCTGCTGCCCTGTTGTTTTTAAATTTGTTCATTGCTTTTACTACCAGGTGCTTTATGTGATGTTCAATATTTAAAATTTCTTCCGCCATTTATTGCATGTTTGCTTTAAACATTTTTATTGAAGGATTATTTTTTTGCAGTTCTTCAATTTCTGCAGTTAGATTTTGGATCTTTTGTTTTGCCTCCCTTATATAGATAAAAAGGAATCGCTGATCATCATACGGAATCTTCAGAAGATCATCCAGTTTCATTTGTATTCTGGTGCGTTCGCTGCATAATAATCCAAGCGCAATGGCTCCCATGAATGAATTTTGTAATTGCGGATCTCTTTTTGGTAGTGGCTCCATTTCCTGTATCTCAATAAAATTAATTTTGTTTAGTACCCGCATCTGTGCCTGCATTGCCGTTTCAGCAGCAACCTCAGAAAAAAACTTTCGGCCATCCAGTTCATACAATACTTTAAATTTTTTCATTTTTATTTTGGTTTATGATTAAGACTTTTTTGTGCACTCCCTTCCGTAATTCTGCATTATTTTCTCTATGCTAATGGCCCTCTTTTTTAATGCATTCAACAGCAGTTGCGCAAACACATCAGGCAACCGGTTAGCAACGGCCTCTTCAACTTCTGAATAAATATTTGTGAGTGATGCGGTGTATTCAAATTGCCGGGTGGTAAGCAGCAGTTCTGGTAAAAATTTTTCGCAATCCTTAATTGAAAATGCCGGCAATATGCAATCAGCAGGATTTAATTTTTCTATTTCCTGCAAACCTGTATAATAATCATCGGGATCAAACCTTTGTGTTACATCTATATAACATACAGTGGGAAAAATTTTCCAACTGTATGCCGTTTCAATATCAAAGCCTGCTATAACAAGCTGTTGGCAAAGGTTTGGCGATACATAGCAATCGGTAATTTGAGTTTCGATAAAATTATATAGCATAAAATAAAAGTTTTAATAGTTTAAGCATTTTCATGATCAGCAGGGGTTTTAGATTTCCACCACTCGGTTAATAGTTCGCTCTGTACTTCATAATTTCTTTGCGTGTATGCAATTACTAATTGATCAAGTTTAAAATCGGGAGTTACAGATCCGTGATTGTATCTTTTTAACATTTCTGCCTGGTAGGCAGCATGATGGCCAATGTTTAAATATGACAGCAGATCACTGATCTTGCTAAAAGGAAATGTGCGCACTGCAATTATTTTTCCTATGCCCATGTTCATGCTTTTGTAAATTATTTGTGCCTCAGCGCCGGGATGATAAAACTCCTGGCTGGGCCTTATATCATTAAAGCAATCGTTAAAGAGTTTGCCGTTTGCATTTACCGTATAGTGGAGTGTAAGCACTAAGCGGTTTGGGATTGTTTAAGCATGTAAGCCCTTATTTTTTTTATTACACTTTCTTTTCCTGTACCAGTATTTAGTACCCGCAACAAGGTTTGACGTGGTGTTTTTTTATTGCGTTCAAAATGTGTTTTGGTGCCTTGTAGGTTGAAATAAGTTTTCCAATTGTTAATTTCTTCCTCTCCCACGTTTACCATCCTTCCGGCTATTTGCATTATTAAAAGTTTTATATTACGTTTACGTTACAAAATCATAACGGAAACAAACGTAACATAATATTCCGATATGTTCCACATTGTAACATAATTAATTTATCCACATGGGTGTTAATAATTTAGAAACGGAATTAGATTTACTTAATCTCATAATCAAATTTGACTATAAAACCATAGAAGAATTTGTTGCATTTATTGGCATGAGTCGACAACATCTTAACCGGCTGAAACGTAAGGCAGAGGCTAATAACGGAGTATTGGATTATGATCTAAAATTAAAATTAAAAGGCCTCGGTATCGATCTTTATAAATGGAAACAATCACCAAAAAAAGATCATGTTAATACTTTCAAAAAAAATACTGTTGCAGAAGAACAGGGCATTTATATAAATAAAGAAACGCTTGTCGAATTGCTGCAGAGCCAGCAACGAACTATTGAAAGCCAGCAGGCAACTATTTCTACATTGGTAAAACCTGCGCACAAAAAAACTGCTTGAGAGTTGTATGGAGGCGCAAAGTTACTACGCACAAACAATTAAGTTTTGATTTTTAAATATGAATGCATGCTTACACAATTTGAATACAAACAATTGGGTCCTTCTTTTTTGGTTTGTAAGCCAGAGAACGCTCCGGTAGGGAATCCATTTTATAAACAGAAAGTAGTTTTTACCGGCGATCTCGAAGGATGGGACAGGCAAACTGCAGCATACCTTGTGCAAACATTAGGCGGTGATGTAGATCAGCAGGTGAGTGGTAAAACAGATGTTGTAGTAATCGGTAAAAAGCCCGGACCATCCAAGATGGAAAAAGTAATTGATATACTTGCCTCTGGTAAATTATTAGTTGTGATGAATGAAAGAGTTTTTAATCTGGAAACTTTACCATACCTGCATTTAATTGGAATCACCAATCCTTAGTGCTTGAAGTTTTGCCAGCCATTGTATTTTTTAGATTTGTGATCAATGCTTTTATTTTTTCATTAAGTTGATCGAAAAGTTCTGCGGTTTGTTTTTTTCCGAGCATGTGCTTTTTAATTCTCTCTTCATCTTCCAATGGGGCGCTGTCATTATAATTAGGCCCAATCATTTCAAGAACAAAATTTGTTAGCGTGTATTTATAACGACCATCTTTACATTGGATCGTTAATTTAAAATTTACAAGCTTCTTATCAGCAGAGCCTATTAAACTTTTAAAAGAGATCTGAATTATTCCTTTTCCGATCACGGTTTTGCTTGCATCATCATTTAATTGCGTAACATCCTTGCCCGATTTAAATGCATCTACAATAAATATTTTTGCACGGCTGTAAAGTTTATCAGCGTTTGCGCTGTCAACGTTTACCACTTCTGTAAATTCATATTTACCCTCTACATTTTTTGGAAGTACATCCTGTGCAGAACAAAAAAGAGGAACAAAAAATAGTAATGTCAAGATCCTGATCATAAAATTATATTTTATACAAAATACAATTTTTATTGCTGATATGAGATTGCTTCGTCGTGCCTCCTCGCAATGACGAAGAAACTTATATTACCTGGTAACCTACACCGGGCTTTAAAAAATAATAAACAAAATCATGAACGTGTTGACCATCTCTTCTAAGGTCTCTAAATAGCCAGCCTGTATAAATTCTTTGATCTATACCTACTGCATTTATTACAAGGTGTGTTGTAACATCGCTTACATGCTCTATCTGTATTTCATTATCTACATTAACTGTAAGGCCAAGGCCGGTAACATCTAAAGGCTGTGTGCCTGCGGCATCGCTGTAATATTCAAGCCATACCTCGCCATTGTCTTGTCGACTAAATAAAGATAATAAAATTGTTTGCGAATTGCGAACAGTTTGTTTTACATACACAATACCGGTAGGGCCGGTGATGCCGCTACCAACTGTTATATAAACCACTGCTAATGCTGTTAACGGCGTTGCTCCGGATGTTTCAGTGACTGTGTAAATAAAATTATCAACGCCGGTAAATGCACCGGATGGCGGCCTGTAGGTAATAATGCCGGCAGCATCAATATTGTATGTTCCGCCCTTCAATGTTGCACCGCTATTGGGTATCACGGCCACGGGATCTCCATTGGCATCATAATCATTTGCCAACACACTGCCTTTTAAAATTACATCTGTTGTATAACCACGGACTAATGAATAATAATCATCATTAGCTATTGGTGCAACGTTTGCGCTTACTAAAATTACAATCGTTGTTTTAGGCCCTTTGTCTGCGGGATCTACCAGATCATTACAAATTGTTTTTGCTTCTACAGAAACATTTGCTGTACCGCCTGCAGGTGCAGGGTTTACAAATAATCTTTCTACCTGGCCATGATTGCCTACGGCAATAAAAGTTTCCCGTGTGGTGCCGTTATCAATAACAATTTCAATTTTATCGTAACCGGTTTCCAAAGCCCAGGCGATGGTAAGTTTGTCGCTGCCGGTTTGCCGTACCTGCAATTTTTCTACTGCCGGGCACACGCCTGTGTTGATCGTTCCTGCAGGCGAGTAGTATTCGTTTTTAAATGCATTCTGCCACTCTACAATGTGCGAATAAAGACTTTGTTTGTTGGTGTACCATTTATCATTTTTACTAACAATATTTACCGGTACAAGCCTGTTGTTTTTTATTTCGAAAACATTTTTATTATTCACAAGGTCACGCAACCGGTCGAGCGCATCGAGCGGAAGGAAACCGGTATCGCCGGTAAATTTTTCCAGCTCAGCATTGAAAATATTTTCGTTTGCAGTATCAATAATTCCATGCGAAAAATATTCAGGCGCTGTTACACGATCTGCATTTATTCTATCGTATTCTGTTTGCGCATCAATGATCCCGCGAAGCCTTACGGTTTCAATTCCGCCGATGGAGGATGTAAAAAGAAGATCACTTGTTTTATAAAATTGACGGTAATCTAAATAAAATTTTTGTGCGTTGCAGATAACAACATCATTTGTATTTTTTACTGAAACGCTGTACCACACTGCGTATTTATCAACCGGTACAAGCGGGCCTAATGCAAGTTGATCAAAGCCTGCAGGCGTAGTATTTAATTGCCATTTTACTGATGGCAGTGTTGCAAATAATGTTTCGCCTAATTCTGTGCCATCATTAAAACCGATGTTGTAATAAATATTTTGATCAAGATCATCATCGTACGGATACAACCAGGAGAGGTATTTATTTTCTGATGCAAAAACTTTTTCTCTTTTTGCAGCGAATCGAAGGAATGGTTTATCATTCACTATCACCTGGGTAAAATATTTATTAGGGTGCCACTCCTGAAAGCTCATGCCGCCTTTTATAATATAAAAGATATCGCTGGTATTTACTGATCCGGTAACGAGTACATTATCATTTAGCAAACGATATGTAATGCGAAAACGTTTTACCTGGCCTGTTATATTTATGGCGAGCGCCTGCGTAAGTGGCGGAATATATTGTGTTAGGTAACTACGCAAAACCGTTTGCAGCGGCGTTGTTACTGATCCATCTTTTAATGGACTGTACACAGATTCTTTTGCTTCAGTAAAAATATTACTGCCAAAAACTTCTTCAATTTCTGTGCGCACAATTATGGTAAGATTTAATTGTTGCTCCGCAGATCTGTACGGAGTGATGGCAAATGAAAATGCAACCGGGTTACCGGAAAAACTTATTTCGTAGGGTGTTTTAATTAGCAGTAGTTCCATTTTGCATTTGTTGTTTTAGCATTGCAATCGCTTCTTCTGTGTAGCCATGCAATAATTTGTTTTGCAGATATGTTAGTTTTCCGTAAGCCACTTTTGAATATATTTTTTTTGGCTTGCGGATATTATCTTTTACCTGTGCAAGCCCTCCGCCTTTTGAAGCCTGCAGGTTTATTCTTGTTGATCTTAATCCTCCCAATGGATGGCCGCGGCCAACACCCATATCTACCATTCGCAAATACTGCAGAAATGATAATTGTGATGAAGCTCCGGCACCGCGTTGATATGCACGGTATGCAAGAGAATTTATTGCATCATCTGTAACGCCTATCCCCAGCCGCTTTGCAAGAATTTTCATTGTTGCAATAACGCTTGCATTGTATTCCTGCAGGCACTGCAGTTGAAATGTCATTTTTAAATCTCCGTACATAACCTCACCCTCCGCCCTCTCCAAAGGAGAGGGAACTTGTTCTTTTAAAATTGTTAGTTAATCATCTTATATAAATGTTCCTTCCTCAGGGGCCTTTGCGATATCAACTGTTTTTTGAAATTCAAAATCAAACTCACAGCGCCATCCAAACACTCCTGAAAATAAAGGGCCAACAGGAATGATATTTAATTTAGCCAGGTCAATTTCTCTGAAGGGAGTTTCACAACGATCGACACCGGGCTTATAATGATCCTGCCACATGCGCTGCAACAACGATAATATTATCTCTTCTGTTTTTTCGTAACATGCCTGCTCTGCCGAAAAAGATTTATCTGCAGGTTTATCAATTACCATAAAGGATCCTCTTGGCTTCAGACAAACATCATAAACAATTTGTGATTCGCTTGTGCTTTCATATAGCTCTATGCACAATGCAGGGAAGCCAATGGATCTGCTGAGGCCGTCTATAATTTCGTCAGAAGAAAA
>DHXK01000225.1:0-24837 GCA_002413665.1 Legionellales bacterium UBA5158
AATTGCTCCCATCATGGCATTTTATTTAAGTAAAATGACCCCCAAGCTACGCAGTGCTGGTAAGCAAGTGCAGCAATCTGTTGGTGAGATGACCAAGGTGGCGGAGGAGGCCATCTCTGGACAGCGTATTGTCAAAATCTTTGGCGCACTCACTTATGAAAACGAGCGTTTTGCAAAAGTGGCTGGTAAAAATCGGTATATGCAAATTCGCTTAGCGCGTATTTCTGGCTTGAATAGCATGGTCGTAGAACTTTTGGCGGCAGTTTCACTGGGGCTGGTCGTTTACTATGCCGTGGGCCGCTTTAGTGCCGGCGAGTTTGCCGCCTTTGTCGGCGCATTGTTGATGTTGATTGCGCCAATCAAGCATCTGGCTGCGATGAATGAGGATGTCCAAGTTGCCTTGGCTGCGGCACAAAGTGTATTTGGTGTGATTGATATTAAAGCGGAACTGGATGAGGGCGATAAAATTTTGCCGCGCAGCAAAGGTGAAATTGAGTTTAGACACGTAAGTCTTACATATAACAGCGCTAAGAGTCCTGCACTCAGTGATGTTAGTTTTAAAATTCAACCGGGTGAAAAGCTGGCTCTAGTAGGACGTTCTGGCGGAGGTAAGACCACCCTTGTGAATTTGCTACCAAGATTTTATGAGCTACAACAAGGTCAAGTGTTACTTGATGGCGTGGACATGCGGTCATTACCCCTGGCTAATTTACGCCAACAATTCTCGCTGGTCAGCCAAGATGTGATTTTGTTTAATGATACGGTCTTTAACAATATTGCGTATGGCGTGTTACGTAATGCTAGTGAAGAAGAAGTGATTAATGCGGCAAAAGCCGCGCATGCTTGGGACTTTATTCAGCAATTACCGAATGGTTTGAAAAACGAAATCGGTGATCGCGGTGTGCGTTTATCCGGTGGGCAGCGCCAACGGATTGCAATCGCACGTGCGATTTTGAAAAATGCGCCAATTCTACTGCTGGATGAAGCAACTTCGGCGCTGGATACCGAGTCAGAGCAACATGTACAAGCTGCATTGGATACGCTGATGCAAAATCGAACCAGCATTGTCATTGCACATCGCCTGAGTACCATTGAGAATGCAGATCGCATCATGGTGATGGAGCACGGGAAGATTGTTGAAAGTGGCTCACATGATGCCTTGATTCAACAAGATGGCCATTATGCCAAGTTGTATCAGAAACAATTTAGTTGACGGGTTAGTTACATAGCCTCTATGACCAGTTGGCTTCAAAAGCAGTGGACTACCTTCACGTTGTGGCATATCTTGCTTATTCCATTTTCTTGGGTTTTTGCTGTCATTACTTCCGTCAGAAAGTCGCTCTATAAAAAAGAGTGGCTAAAAAGTTATCGTTTAGCAGTTCCGGTGATGGTCATTGGTAATATTAATGTCGGCGGCACAGGTAAAACACCGCTCGTTATCTGGCTTGCAGAGCAACTTCAGCTTGCAGGATACAAGCCTGGAATCATTAGCCGGGGTTACGGCGGCAAAGCTAAAACAGTGCAAGCGGTATTTGCACATAGCAATCCACAAGAAGTAGGCGATGAACCTGTGTTAATTGCACAGCGCACCCGTTGCCCAGTGTTTATCAGCCCTAATCGTGTAGTCGCTGGTCAAGCGTTATTGCAAGTACATCCAGAATGTAATGTAGTGATTAGCGATGATGGTTTGCAGCATTATCGATTAGGACGTGATATTGAAATTGCTATTGTAGATGGTGCTAGACGTTTTGGTAATCAACATTTATTACCAGCAGGTCCATTGCGCGAATCCATTTCACGATTAATGGAAGTTGATTTCATTATCGCACAGCAGTTTGCGCAAGTAGACGAATATGAAATGTCAGTAAAAGGTGAAAGTTTAATTTCTTTAAATCATCCAGATAATCACATTTCATTAATATCTTTTAAAAATAAAAAAGTTCATGCCGTAGCGGCTATCGGTAATCCACAACGCTTTTTTACAAGCTTAAAAGATGCAGGAATAGAGGTTGTCGAACATGTTTTTCCTGATCACTATCTTTATCAAAAAAGTGATTTTGAATTTGATGATGCGTTACCCATAGTGATGACAGAAAAAGATGCGGTGAAATGCTCGAATTTTGCAATGGAAAATGCCTGGTATTTACCAGTGACAGCAAAACTGGATCCTTTATTTGAAAATAAATTGAATGAAAAATTAGAAGCCCTCAGGAGGAAATAATGTCAGAGCACGCAATGGCAAGTAGATTGCTTTCATATTAAAAGTAATTCAGCGTGTGTAAGCAGATGATGGTGAAGAAAGGGTATTTAGCATGCCTCGCATTGCTTCTAATATTTTTGCATAATCTTCATTGCGTTGATTATGCAAATGAGTCCCTTGTAGTTTTTTTGGTGGAATGACTCTTCCTTCAGCATGTTGAGGTTTATCTGGGTTGGCTGCAGACCACAGACCATAAGCAAGTGCACTGATTTTTCGTTTCCCTTTGTCAGCCATCTGCGAGATGCTTAAGGGTTCTGCTTTTTGAATTTTAATTTCCCCTACATTCTGTTGACCTAATAATTCAAGACGTTTCTTTGCATATTCAAGATGCGCTATCGTCATGCCATAATGTCCAGAGGCATCGTCCAAAATAACTATTTTTGCATTTTCAATTTTAAAGGCACCTGATGCAAAAATAGCTTGATCACCGGCTATCTCACTGTGCGCAACATATTTGCTGTAAGGAATATAGCCTAGACTGTTATCTGCGCATGGGAAATATCGCATGTCATGACGATATTGGTTTTCTGCAATTATCACATACTGATACCAAGAATCTTCCAGCTTTTCATTTTTTTTATTGAAAATTCCATTTTCAGAAATGTATTCTATAGTGAATTCACTGAAGCGTTTGGGATCAAGCTTCATTCCCATGTGTTCGTCAGAAAACTTAAAAAATTTGGATAGAGACATTCCCTTGCCTAGCTTTAATTTTATAACTTCTTCGTCTAATGCATTTTGTGCTGCGAAATGTAACTCATTACTTTTTTCTTTCGTTAGATCACGTGGAATATGTTCTAGGATAGGAGACAGTCGGAACTCTAATTGATTTAAAATATGTTGAAATGAAGTGAGATCTAATGAACTATTAATAGCGACATCTTTAATATCAGCAATACTGAGTGCATAATCTGCGGAAAAATTTTTCTGTTTGAAAAAATTAATGGGATCATCTTCTGTTGCTAAAAAGATAGGCCATAGTATTCGAAAAGATGTTTCACTTTCATGATAGGATTGAATTGCATAGCCTGCGAATAATTGTTTAGCTAAAAAGATCGCATTTTCTATTATGTGAATCAAGCTGCCTTCAATTTTTGTTTGTTTTAAATAAGCGTGTTGTAATGTGAATTCATTGATTAATGCTAAGCATTCTTCATGAGTGATAGCAGAAGATTTATTTAATAAGAAATGAATTCGTCCTTTTAAATATTTTGCATAGGCTAATAAAATTAAACGCTGATTTAAAGCGACTTCATGATTTGAATTTTTATTGAGGCTTCCCAAAAAACGAAATAGTGCCTTGGGATTTACCGCTTTTCTGACAGTAAACTCACGCCCACCATCTCGAGCTTCTTTTTCCAATAATATTTCTTTACGAAGAATATAATCTTTTAAAGCTGTATATAGATCATTTAAGAATGACGAAAGGTGTTCGGGAGAAATTAATTTTTCGCATGATTTAGTTGCTGCTATAAAGGCATTACGTGGTGCAGCCATACTTGTACCTTAACAAAGCTGACAATATGATTTGTGCAATTATAACCAAATTAATCATAAAAGTGCATTTTATGTTTAATTTCGACGCGAATGAGAGATAAGATATTGAATTTAATACCTTTGCATTGAGGTCTGTCATTTTGGAAAGTCTGAGTTGGTTCCTGTTTTATGTGAGATAATAAGAAATTATCTAGTTTAATAAATGAAAATCGATACTCAACTAACATGGTTATAGGAGAATTTTATGCGTGGATCAACCATTTTAAAATGTATTTGTGTCTTTGCGTTTATGGTGAAGAGTGTGAGTGCTTCGACGATCAACAAGGAAGATGCTGTCTATACACAAGATAAATTATCAATATCTGTTTCTGCCAATCAACCGGAATTTACAATTAAATTAAAATCTAATCCTACCACAGGTTATTCTTGGTTTTTAAAAAGCTATTCTGAAAAATTAATCCAACCTGTTAAGTATGTGTTTCAAGCGCCTCAGGATAAAAAATTAATGGGTGCGCCTGGTTATGAACTTTGGACATTTCGGGCAAAGCCAGATGCTTTCGTAGTCCCACAGCAAACTTCTCTTAGTTTTGCTTATGCACGTCCTTGGGAAACCGATGTTAATTCTCAACCTTTAGTGTTTACTGTAAACACTAAAGCAGAACATCCGGTTCATTAAATATTCTTATCAGTGTTGTCGTAGCGAAAAAAAGAGAATTTTTTATCGCTACGAAAATGATAAGTTTTTTCTTTAGGGATTAATTTGAATTATTTTATTTCTTTAAAAATACCATTTTCAAATACCAAGGTTGATATCGTTGCGCCATTGTTATAAACGGCTTCAGTGATTTTTGCTGCCCCAGGTTTTTGTCCATCTGCACTGGGTGACTCACCTTTTGTGATAAAGACAGGTTGTCCGCAAATAGCCGTTATTTGTTTTATCGTATCTTTAAGTTTTATGCCTGCTTTTTTGGGATCACAAAAAGTAGTTGTTGGATAAGCAACACCGTTGACAGCAATATTAACTACTACGCCTTCATCATCAAATGTGACCTTCATTCCATACATAGCTTGATTTTTAAAATTGGTTGTTATGCTTTTATTATATGTCCACTCTTGCGGTACGTTTACGGTAGCGTCATGCGTAGTCTCGGAAACGGGTGTTCCACATTGTGTTTTAACTTGTTCAAGTGTGTCACCCACATCAATTTGTTTGAAATTGGTAGGACACAACATTGCGAAAGAGGATGAGGAAAATAATAATGTAATAAGAGCCAAATGAATTTTATGCATAAGTATCCTTAAGTCTTTTCCAGTTTAGGTTTTAATTGTTTATATTGCGCCGATTGATGTCTCGCAACACGATCTATATCAATATATTTATCCATGGTACTAGGGTTTTCATGACCCACATCATCTCGTATATGTTCGCGTGGTCTAGTTTCTACATCGGTAGATATTGCAGTATGTCTCAACCAATGCACTGTCGCGCAAGCTAAATCTTCTGCTTCATCTTTTTTACCTAGCCTGAGCAATCCATAAATAGCTTGATCAAAAACATCTTGTACGATGTAGCGAATTTGGCGAGCGCCTAAACCGTGTTTGCCTTTTAATTTTGGTAATAATGGTGTGGGTTCTTCGCGGCTAGGTAAGGGCGATAAATTCAAACTTTCGCGATAGAGTCTGAGGGCGTTGAGTAGCTCATCAGGGACAGCAATATCTCTTAATTTATTGCCTTTACCAATGGTTGTGTACCACCATAAGCCTTCTTTATCTGGGGCAAAATTTCCCATAGTCGCAAGTCGACCTGGAATATAGGCGACTTCTGAAATACGTAAACCTAATAAATAAAATGCTGACATTAAAAATAAAGTACGTTGATGTTGGGGGTTGAGTTCTGCTATTTCTTCTGCTGCGCAGATAACATAATGCCATTGTAATTTACTTAACTTGCGCGTGACACGACGTACTTGTTGACGCTGAATGTAAGATTTTTTTTGTCGTATTAAACTAACGGGATTAACTTCTAAATAATTTTCTTGTTGCAGAAATGAAAAGAGTGTCCCCATGCTTGCAAAAATAGCTTCTATGGATTTATTGCTGAGTTGATAATTTTCTTTGCTTGGTTTTTTTCCTAAACGCTGTCCCACTTTTGTTGATCGAATAATAAAAGGACGCCATTCAGGATTAACCACACGTAGTTTCAAAGCATTTACAATAAATCGATTTGCTGATTTTGTCGCGATCCAATTTTTAGGTGGATTATTCACAAATTGTAAATAATCTCTGACATCATTTCGTGTGATTTCTTTTAATGATTTTTTACACACCAGCCATGCCCAGTTAAGCAAACGTTCTGTTTCACGCCGGTAAGCATTAAATGTATCAGCAGAGTTAGCATAACTTTTTAAAAATTCTAAACAGAGTTTAAATTCTTGCGGAGCTAAAGGAATATTTAATGACTCTATGTATTCATGTATAGAGTCAGGAATTGTCGCGAAATTTTCTAATGTATCAAAAATAGGGCGAGGTAGGGTGACAGACATTTAGCTAGTCCCTTCATCTTGAGGATTTGCAGGATTATCTTTTTCAACTATTTTCTTTTTCTTTTTTGGGCCCACCATCTCACCTTTTCCTTGATGCATAATATCCTTGTCTGTCCAAGGTAAACGTCGATAATAAGGTAGCTGTGCTTCCATTGAAAAAACGGGATATTTAATAATTTGAAAATAAGGCGAGTAATCAAAATCTTTGGGTGTAAATATATAAGGGTTGCGCTGAACTAATTGCGAAGCTGATTCATCAATGCCTGGTATGAGAAAAGGTAAAATAGGAAATTTTACGGAAATAAAAGCTTCTGCGATTAATGATGAACAAATACCGCTTTCAGGCTCACCACTGGGAGTGGTAAATAAACTGGATCCCCAACGACGTGGTAAAATCGACCACGGTAATAAGAAGCGCAATAAATCAAAAATTTGTTTTACATTGTAAGGTTGCCCTACTGCTTTGATGGCATAGCCTATGACTAATTGAGCATCTGCTGGCGCTAATCCTATAGGACGACAAATACGTATATGTTGTTTATGATAGCTGTGTAGTGTTGAAATGATAGTACCTTTATCCATGACTCCTTCAATGATCAAACGTTTTTGATCATTCTCATCTTGAGGTCTTTTCTCTGCGATCAACTTTCGCAGTTCTTCATCTTCAATATCATCTGCGCGACCTATATATAATGCGGAATGTGTCCAAGGGCTTTGCGTGATGGTGCGAATAAATTGGCTGATACGACTGCGCCCTTCAATCAATAACACATCTCCAGGACGAATTTCAAGCTTGAGACGATTAAAGTCACAGGGTGGCTGCTCTACGGGAGGAGGCTCTTTTGTTAACCAAGCAATAAATTTTTCGCGTAAGTTCATAATGATTTAATATCCCTATTTTATACGTGTCCATACTGCCTAGCCGCTGCCTTACGGTCGTGACTTGGTAATAGTTTTATATTCTTTTTGCTAAATCAACGGCATAACCCAAATAATTATTAGGGGTTAATTCATGTAATTCTTGTTTTATATTATCGGGTAACTCTAGTTCACTAATAAATTGATGCAACATGGTTTTATCAATTTTTTTACCACGCGTAAAAGATTTTAATTTTTCGTAAGGCTGCTCTATTCCAAACCGTCGCATAACAGTTTGTATGGGTTCTGCTAAAACTTCCCAATGTTTATCTAAATCAGCATTAATCACTTCTAAATTAGGAATGGTTTTTTGTAAACCTTTGATCGTGGCATGTATAGCAACCACAGAGTGAGCGATAGCCACTCCCATATTACGGAGAACGGTAGAGTCGGATAAGTCGCGTTGCCAGCGAGAAATAGGTAATTTTAATGCCATATGTTCTAACAACGCATTTGAAATACCTAAATTACCTTCCGCATTTTCAAAATCAATAGGATTAATTTTATGAGGCATAGTGGAAGAGCCCACTTCCGTACTAAAACTTTTTTGTTTAAAATAATTAAGAGAAATGTAACCCCACATGTCACGATTAAAATCTATTAATATAGTGTTAATGCGCATAAGGCACATAAAAAGTTCTGCGATGCAATCGTGTGGTTCAATTTGCGTGGTGTAGGGATTCCAATTTAAGCCTAACTGACCAATAAAATTTTTGCTAATTTGTTGCCAATCCACATCAGGATAGGCTGATAACATTGCATTGTAATTGCCGCAAGCACCATTTATTTTTCCCATAATGGGTGTAGTAATCATTTGTTCCACTTGACGTCTGAGTCTAGCGATGACGTTTGCAATTTCCTTGCCTACCGAAGTGGGTGTGGCGGGTTGACCATGTGTGTGAGCTAGCATAGGTTGTTCGGCATATTCATGCGCAAATGATTTAAGAAAAGAAAGTAGCTCATCTAAGGCAGGCAAAATACTTTGTTTGCGTGCTGTATGTAACATAAGACCATAGGCTAAATTATTGATATCTTCTGAAGTGCAACCAAAATGAATAAACTCACACACTTTAGCGAGTTCAATGTTTCCACTAATGCGTTCTTTAATAAAATACTCTACAGCTTTGACATCATGGTTAATACCAGATTCTATGTGTTTAATGCGAACGGCATCTTGCTCAGAAAAATTTTCTACCATGTGATTGAGAACTTCATTGGCATGATGACTGAAAGTAGGAAGTTCAGGTAAATTCGCATGTTCTGTCAACATTTGTAACCAGCGTATCTCGACGGTGAGGCGAGATTTCATTAAACCATACTCACTAAAAATGGGACGCAAGGATCTCACTTTTTCATAATAGCGACCATCAAGAGGAGAGAGTGCTGTTAGTGATGAAATGCTCATATTAGATCCTCGTGACAGTAGTCTGTTGATTTAAGCTATGTAAGATATGTTCGGCTGTATTTTTTATTGTGGTACGCGAAAATATTAATTGCAAACGAGATCCCCCAGCTTGACGCCAAAGAGTTCCTGCACGTCCCCCAGCCAATAACAGGGTGCGAATTTTTTCCATATTGTCTTGTGCTTGTAAAATACGTTGATTACCTAGTATGCTGACACGAAATTTAAATGTACTAATGGTTGCCAGATACGTATCAGCTAAATTGCTAATAACAGTGGGATGGGTTAACGAAAAATACTCTGCTTGTTTTTTTATTTTTTCTAAACGTGTCGTGAGTAGATGCAATATTTTTGGTGAGCGTATTAATCTTTTTTGTAAATGAATTAGTGAAAGCAAATATCGATGTTGTAAGCGATCTGCGGCTTGTGTGGAGTCAAAGGTGACCACGATTCTTTTTAAGCCTAAACGAACGTTTTCTGTTCCGCCAAAAACACCCTGAACATGTGTTGGGTTGCTTTGAAAGATACTGTATATGCTAGTTTGCAGTGTTGCTTCGTCTATTTTACCTGTTTGGGTTAACTCAATAAGAAGGGTGATGGCTTGTTGCATGCCAGCTAATGCAATAACAATATCTTCAATATTATGTTGCATACGTTTATCCTTCAGATCTCACTATAATTCCGCCGCCCAGGCAAATATTTTCTTGATAAAAAACGACGGATTGACCGGGTGTAATAGCTCGCTGTGGTTGGTCGAAATCAATTTTATACTGTGTATCGTCAATTTTATTGATGATACACAGTTGATCTGTTTGACGATAGCGGGTTTTTGCTGTGAGTCTGACAGGATATGCAGTTGGCGCCCCATTAATCCAGTGTACTTGGTTGGCAATCAGTGCCCGCGCATATAATGCAGGGTGTTCATGACCTTGCACTACGATGAGCGCATTGCGTTCCAGATTTTTGCTAGCTACATACCAGGGATCTTCATTAAAATTTTTCTGCCCGCCTATTTTTAAGCCTTGGCGTTGACCTAGAGTATGAAACATTAAGCCATCGTGAGCACCTATTACTTGCCCATCTTGTGTTTCGATAGGGCCAGGTTTTGCAGGCAAATATTCATTTAAAAAGTTTTTGAATTTACGTTCGCCGATAAAGCATATCCCTGTGCTATCTTTTTTAATATGATTTGCAAGCCCTGCTTTCTGTGCCATATCACGTACTACATTTTTAGTTAAATGTCCGATGGGAAATAGGCTGTGTGTCAGCTGTGCTTGCTCTAGTGTGTAAAGAAAGTAGCTCTGATCTTTTTGAGGATCGCAGCCTTTGAGTAAATGGTATTGGTCGTCTTGATAGTTGCCACGGACGTAATGTCCGGTGGCAATGAAGTCTGCGCCACGTTGTTTTGCAAAATTTAAAAAGGCTTTAAATTTGATTTCTTTATTGCATAAAATGTCAGGGTTGGGTGTGCGTCCTGCGCGGTATTCGGCTAGAAAATGACTAAAAACAGTTTCCCAATACTCCGCTGCAAAGTTAACTCGATTTAACTCTATGCCAATCTTATCGCAGACTGCTTGGGCATCAGCCATATCTATGCTGGCTGGACAAAAAGTATCTGTGTCGTCCTCTTCCCAATTCTTCATGAAGACACCTTCTACATGATGACCTTGCTCTTTGAGTAAAAGTGCTACCACAGAGGAGTCAACCCCGCCAGACATGCCGACGATAATGTGTTTGGGAGATGTTAAGTTCATTTTTTAATAAGAAAATTATGAGAAAGAAAGAAATGATAGCATAAATACTATGATACGTCATTGAAGAGAGCCAATGAGCATAAGAAGAACTTCTGCTACGTTACACAGATTTTGCGACTGACAAGAGGATTGTTGCATTATTGATGGACGGATGACCGCTTCCTAATGGTCGCGGCTTAGTAGCGGAATTTAATTATAGTGATATGCAAGATTAATGGTCGCTAAATTCAAATAGGGTATTGCGGTAGCGCTATTTTGAAAATTTCCTAAGCGGCGAACTTGGGTGGCTTCAACATGGGCTGTTAAGCAAGGCGTAAAGCTATATGTGAGGCCTAAACCATAGATAGGTCGGGTTTTGTAAGCGTGAGTATTTCCACCCACAATCAGTGGGGTAGCAATAGGGCCACTTAAGAATACAGTATTATTGGGATAACGAACAATCGCAGCCACTCGAGCAGCACCTGCTATACCATAAACCTCGAAACCAGTTCGTGATATAGGAAGGTAAGCTTTTGCTACTACATCGTAAGTATAAAACTTGTACTGCAATAAAGAAGAGCCAAAGACAGTTGAGGCGTTGTAGTTGGAGTAGGCATAGGCTGTGTAACCTGCTTCAAGTCCTAAATAATTTACAATATTAACACCTGCGAAGACTCTACCGCTTACTCCGCCCCGATCTCGTGTAGTGGTACCGCCTCCGCTGACATCAAATGCAAATTGGTTAGGTGTTTTTGCAATGCCATAACCAGCTCCTAGCCCCAAGTAAGCGCCCGGACATGCTGCGAAAGCTAGATTTGTAAGTGTGGCACATGCAGCAACAGTCGTGAGGAGTAAAATTATTTTTTTCATTTTTTCATCCTGAAAAGAGGGCAAGTAGAGCGCAGTATAGCATTGAGGATTTTTTGATAAAAGGGCTCATTAATTTGAATAAAAACAAAAAGAGTCTGGATGTTGTCGACTTTGTTCCACAGTATTGTGATTTGAGTTGTGGGCACTGAGTCCCATTGATACCATAGCGGCTTTGGCAGAAATAGGGAGTTTTTTCATGGCATATCAACACATCACTATCCCCGATCAAGGGAAAAAAATTACAGTCAATTCTGATTTATCTCTTAACGTTCCCGATCAGCCTATTATTCCATTTATTGAAGGTGATGGTACGGGTGTAGATATTACCCCTGTGATGCGTAAAGTAGTGGATGCAGCAGTCAAAAAAGCATATTCCGATAAGCGAGCTATACATTGGATGGAAATTTATGCGGGTGAAAAAGCGACTCATGTTTATGACAAAGATAGCTGGTTACCCGCAGAAACCTTAGAAGCTCTCAAAGAATTTGTAGTCTCTATCAAAGGCCCTCTAACAACACCCGTGAGCGGTGGTATACGATCTTTAAATGTAGCTTTACGTCAACAGTTAGATTTATATATTTGTTTGCGACCCGTGCGTTATTTTAAAGGCACACCTAGCCCTGTAAAGGAACCTTGGCTGACGAATATGGTTATTTTCAGAGAAAATTCTGAAGATATTTACGCCGGTATTGAATGGGCGGCGGATTCTGAGGAAGCTAAAAAAGTTATTCATTTTTTACAAACAGAAATGGGTGTTAAAAAAATTCGTTTTCCTGATCATTGTGGAATAGGGATCAAGCCTGTTTCACAAGAGGGCACGTCTAGATTAGTTAGAGCTGCAATTCAATATGCCATTGATAACAATAAGGAATCTGTCACTTTAGTTCATAAAGGTAATATTATGAAGTTTACGGAAGGTGCCTTTAGAGACTGGGGTTATGAAGTGGCTGTTAATGAATTTGCCGCAAAACCTATAGATGGCGGTCCCTGGCATGTGATTAAGCACCCAACGACAGGTGCGGATATCATCATAAAAGATGTTATTGCCGATGCTTTCTTGCAACAAATTTTATTGCGACCGGCTGAATACAGTGTCATTGCGACCCTGAATTTGAATGGAGATTACATTTCAGATGCTCTAGCGGCTCAAGTAGGTGGTATAGGAATTGCTCCAGGCGGCAATTTAGGGGATAAAATAGCCATGTTTGAGGCGACACATGGTACTGCGCCTAAGTATGCGGGTCAAGATAAGGTAAACCCTGGTTCTCTAGTGTTATCTGCGGAGATGATGTTGAGACATATGGGTTGGAATGAAGCAGCTGATTTCATTATCAAGGGTGTGGAAGGGTCGATTGCTGCGAAAACTGTTACTTATGATTTTGCAAGGCTCATGGATGGAGCTCAATTACTAACCTGTTCGGCCTTTGGAGATGCACTTATAACCCACATGGACTAAACATTTTGGTAACTCCTGGCTAAAGTAGTTTATTATATAGGTAGGAGTTATGAGTTTATTTCAGGGAAGCTAAGAGCATCAGACAAAAGAACAAATTTTGTACAATCAGTGGGTGAAGTGCCAATAAGTATAGTGCTTCTTTTAAGCTTTTGTTGAGTTAAGGAATATTTTTTCAAAAGAAGGAAAAACAGAAATTATAGTCTATAAGTAAGGTAATGAGGAATGGGATACACAGTAGTAGAAAAAGATTTAGAGAGTGTAGTGCAGGAGGCAAAACCAGAATTAAAAGAACCTGCACTGTACCAAGTCATAATGCACAATGATGACTTTTCACCGATGGAATTTGTAGTAGAAGTCTTGGAAAGTTTGTTCAACATGGATAGGGCTCGTGCAACTGAAGTGATGTACGAGGTTCATCTGGCAGGGAAGGCAGCTTGTGGAATTTTTACTAAAGATGTAGCACAAACGAAAGTGGAGCAGGTGATAGATTATGCAAGGAGGCATGAGCATCCTCTATTATGTAGCATTGAAGCTGTGTAGAGGTACTTAAATACAAATGCGTCAGGAGGCGTGCCATGCTAGACAAAGAGCTTGAGTACACGTTGAACTTAGCATTTAAAGAAGCCCGCGCTAAGAGACACGAGTTCGTGACTGTCGAACATTTGCTAATTGCTCTTCTTGAGAATTCATCTTCTCTTGAAGTCCTCAAAGCATGTGGCGCAAACATAAATCGCCTACGCAATAATTTAATTGAATTTATTGATCGTACTACGCCTGTTATTCCTGCACACGTACATGACCGCGACACGCAACCTACTTTAGGGTTTCAACGTGTATTACAACGCGCCGTTTTTCATGTGCAATCTTCCGGAAAAACAGAGGTCACGGGTGCAAACGTTCTTGCTGCTATTTTTAGTGAGCAAGAAAGTCAAAGTGTTTATCTTATACGTCAAGAAAACGTGAGTCGCCTAGACGTCATCAACTATATTTCTCACGGCACAACCAAGCCTAAATTAATGCCACGCGGGGGTGAAAATGACCAGCTGGGCAATCATTACATGGAAGAAAATGAAGGTGGTGAAGAGGGTGGCGGTGCTAGTCCTTTAGAGCAATTTACGACTAACTTAAATGCACGTGCAAAACTAGGATTAATCGACCCATTAATTGGCCGAGAAGAAGAAATTGAACGCACTATGCAAATTCTGTGCCGACGACGTAAAAATAACCCTTTACTGGTAGGTGAAGCAGGGGTAGGTAAAACTGCCATTGCCGAAGGTCTAGCACGATTAATTATAGAAGAAAAAGTGCCTAGTATTCTTGCCAACAGTGTTATTTACTCCTTAGATTTAGGTAGTTTGTTAGCAGGAACTAAATATCGAGGAGATTTTGAAAAACGCTTAAAGAGCGTGTTGCATCAATTAAAAGAGCAAAAAGGAGCGATACTTTTCATTGATGAAATTCATACTATCATCGGTGCTGGTGCTGCGTCTGGCGGATTGATGGATGTGTCAAATTTAATTAAGCCTTTGCTCGCGTCTGGCGATTTGACTTGTATTGGCCCAACAACTTACAAAGAATATCGTGGTGTCTTTGAAAAAGATCATGCTTTAGCACGTCGTTTTCAAAAGATCGATGTAAAGGAACCTACGATAGAACAAACGTATGAAATTTTAAAAGGCTTACGCAGTCGATTTGAGATTCATCACAATATAAAATATTCTGATGAATCTTTAGAAGCAGCTGCTAAATTATCAGCCCGATATATTTCTGACAGACGTCTCCCTGATAAAGCGATTGATTTAGTCGATGAAGTCGGCGCCTATCAATATCTTTTACCAGAAGCTAATCGTAAAAAAATCATTGAAACCGTGGATATCGAAAAAGTTGTCGCTAAAATTGCGCGGATTCCTGAACGTAATGTTTCCAGCTCCGATCGCGAAGCGCTACGTAACTTAGGACGCGATTTGAAGCTAGTCATCTACGGTCAAGATGAAGCTATCGAGACACTAACCTCTGCTGTAAGGCTGGCTCGATCGGGTCTTCGAGATCCTATCAAGCCTATCGGTTCCTTCTTGTTTGTAGGTCCCACAGGAGTGGGTAAGACAGAAGTTTGTAAGCAACTTGCTAAATCTTTAGGGGTTGAGTTGATACGATTTGATATGTCTGAGTACATGGAAAGGCATACCGTTTCTCGTCTAATTGGTGCCCCTCCAGGCTATGTAGGTTATGACGAAGGTGGTTTGTTGACAGAAGCAGTGAATAAACAACCGCACTCCGTAGTGCTGCTGGATGAAATTGAAAAGGCACATCCGGATGTTTATAACTTATTGTTACAAATAATGGATCACGGTACTTTAACCGATACGAATGGGCGTAAAACCGATTTTCGTCATACCATTTTCATCATGACATCGAATGCGGGTGCGGATATTATGGATAAGACATTCATTGGTTTCACACAACAAGATGGAACAGCAGACATCTTATCTGCAGTCCATCGGGTTTTCTCCCCAGAGTTTCGAAATCGTCTAGATGCCATCATTCAATTTAAATCTCTTGATACCAAAACAATACTGCATGTAGTTGCCAAGTTCTTAATGGAATTAGAAATTCAACTTGAAACTAAGCATGTGATTTTGGAAATAGATGAAGAGTCACGCACTTGGCTTGCAAAACAGGGATATGATCCAAAAATGGGCGCAAGGCCTATGGCAAGATTGATACAAGAGCAAATAAAACGTCCTTTAGCCGAAGAGTTATTGTTCGGTAAATTGAGTAACGGTGGTCACGTTACTGTGTCAGTAGAAGAAGGAAAATTAAAATTTAAAATAAAAGAATTTGAGAAACATGACGTTCATTAAAAGTCTTTTTTTAAAAATCCTCGCGAGAATGCGGGGATTTTTTTTGTCATTTTTGCTTGATCCGAGCCGAGACCGTTAGGGAGTGATTATGCGTCTGTATCTGCAGAAGCATATGCTGCTGTGATCGCTTCCTGACGGTCGCGGCTCGGTTGACTATTCTGTTTTCGCTGGTTTTTCAGTATTAGCATCGCTACTAGGACCGCTTTTGCCATCACGACTACGGAAGCTAATGCGACCTTTCGTTAAGTCATAAGGGGTTAACTGAACAGTCACCTTATCGCCTTTTAGAATACGAATATAATTTTTACGCATTTTCCCAGAAATATGGGCAATGACTACATGATGATTTTCGAGTTCTACTCTAAACATAGTATTAGGAAGGGTATCGATTACCGTGCCTTCCATTTCAATTTGATCTTCTTTTGCCATATAATTACAAAGCCTTGGGTCTTAGAAAGTAAGCTGAAAATAATGCCTTAAAACTATTAGATATGCAAAGATTTTAAACTTTAAACCGCTGGCTTATAGAAAATACTTCCCTAGGAGGAGGTTTTGACTGCAAGACTGTCCAAATATTTATCAGCATCCAGTGCAGCCATACAGCCTGAGCCTGCTGATGTAATCGCTTGTCTATAGACATGATCAGCTACATCGCCTGCAGCAAATACACCAGGAACGCTGGTGGCTGTGGCGTTGCCCTCTGTACCGCTTTGAACTTTGATGTAGCCATTTGCCATCTCTAATTGACCGGCAAAAATGTCTGTATTAGGTTTGTGACCGATTGCAATAAAGACACCACTTGCTTGAACGTCTTTTGAAACTAGCGTTTTGACATTATTGATGCGAATGCCGGTTACACCACTATTATCTCCTAAGATAATATCGGTTACATGATCCCATTCTATGGTGACGTTACCGCCAGCTTCCGTTTTTTTAATCAGTTTATCGCTGAGAATTTTTTCTGAGCGAAACTTGTCACGTCTGTGAATAACAGTAACGTGTGCTGCAATATTCGATAAATAAAGTGCTTCTTCTACAGCTGTATTACCACCGCCTACAACCACTACGTTTTGATTGCGATAAAAAAAGCCATCGCAGGTCGCGCATGCAGAAACACCTTTTCCCATGAAAGCTTTTTCAGAAGGTATTCCTAGATATTGTGCGCTGGCACCCGTTGCAATGATGAGTGCATCGCATGAATAAGTTGTTTCACCTTTTAAAATAAAAGGACGTTGATTGAGATCCACAGATTGTATATGGTCTGCGATAATTTCAGTGTTAAAGCGCAGGGCATGTAATTTCATGCGCTCCATTAGGGCAGGACCTTGTAATCCTTCAACATCGCCTGGCCAATTATCGACATCCGTCGTTGTAGTGAGTTGTCCTCCAGGTTCCATACCTGTAATCATTACGGGTTTAAGGTTGGCTCTGGCAGCGTAAACAGCTGCAGAATAGCCAGCAGGACCTGATCCTAGAATAATAAGGCGATGATGTTTAGGGGTAATCATAAGTAGTCTTCTTTGTTGGTACTTGTTTTTTGAATGAAGTAAGAATGGTATAGTACGAGAAGTCATAACTCACGTAAAGCTTAGGGAATAAAACAAAAATAATTGGAGTTCTCATTTGAAGCAAGCCAAACAAAACCAACCTAATCGTCGTCCTCTAGCCATACAGATGAATCATCGGTTGCGAGAGGGGTTACTTATTTTTTCAGCCGCTACGGCTCTATTCTTGTTGGTATCTTTTTTTACCTACAATAGCGCGGACCCTGGCTGGCTAGGAACTGGGGTAAAAAATATTCAAAATTGGGGCGGAAGAGTGGGTGCCTTTTTAGCGGATGTTTTTTTATCGTTATTTGGTTATGTAGGGTATCTATTTCCACCACTGATGGTATTTGCTGCCTGGATAGGCGTTAGAACAGAGCCTGAGAAATCGGAGATAGACATAGCTGAATTAATTATTAAAGGCATAGGCTTTAGTCTCATCATTGTTAGTACGGCGGGATTGGCAAACTCGTGGTTGCATAGTTATGTTCAACATTTGCCAACAACCTCAGGTGGAATTTTTGGAGATGTGATCGGAGCAAGCTTATTAAAAACATTTAATCCCGCAGGTAGTTTATTGATATTAATTACTATTTTTCTCTGCGGCGTGACTTTATTTACAGGATTTTCATGGATAGGTTTCATCGATATGCTGGGCGCCGGAACAATTCGTAGTTGGGAATTTTTGCGGAATTATAAGCGTTTATCTAAACCTGAATCTATTCCTGTTGTGAAGGCGATTAAACCAGCAGTGGTTGAGCCCACTTTTTTTGAAAAAATAGAAGCCAAATTTAAAAAACCCAGCCCTCGGGTGCAATTATCTATACCTGAAATTCCAGAAGCCCCGGTGAGAAAGAAGCTACTCAATAATGCCAAAAAAACAGTTTCCTCTGTTTCAATTGCTCACGGTCAATTACCGCCTTTATCCTTGCTTGATGCTCAACCGCCTTCAACAGGAAAAGCTTTTTCAAATACCACTTTTGAGGCTTTATCTCAATTAGTCGAAGAACGTTTATCTGATTTCGGCGTGGATGTTAAGGTGGTGGCTGTTCATCCAGGGCCGGTTATTACACGCTTTGAATTGGATTTGGCGCCTGGCATTAAGGTGAGTAAAATTAGTGGACTTGCAAAGGATATTGCACGTTCTTTGTCAGCAACTAGTGTGCGTGTAGTAGAAGTTATTCCAGGAAAATCGGTTATCGGTTTAGAGCTACCTAACGAACACCGAGACGTAGTGGGGCTCAGAGAAGTGTTGGAGTCGCAGCAATATGCACAAGCACACTCACCAGTCAGCTTGGCGCTAGGGAAAGATATTTCAGGCTACCCAGTAGTAGTGGATCTTGCGAAGATGCCACACTTATTGGTGGCAGGTACAACAGGTGCAGGTAAATCCGTTAGTATTAATGCAATGTTGTTAAGTATGTTATTTAAAGCGACCCCCGAACAGTTACGTTTTATTTTAATTGATCCTAAAATGTTGGAATTATCTGTTTACGAAGGGATTCCTCATTTATTGACACCCGTGATTACAGATATGAAAGATGCCGCTAATGCGTTGCGATGGTGCGTAGGAGAAATGGATAGACGCTATCGATTAATGGCCTCACTGGGGGTGCGTAACTTGGCAGGTTACAATCTCAAAATTCAAGAAGCTGTGAAACAAGGCAACCCATTACCTGCACCCGCTTGGTTAGTAGGAGAAAATGGTGAATTAGCGTTATTGGAAACGTTGCCGACTATTGTGGTCGTAGCTGACGAATTAGCCGATATGATGATGGTAGTGGGGAAAAAAGTGGAAGATCTTGTGACTCGTATTGCACAGAAAGCGAGAGCGGCAGGAATTCATTTAATTCTTGCAACACAAAGGCCCTCTGTGGATGTTATTACTGGGTTAATTAAAGCCAATATTCCTACAAGGATCGCTTTTCAAGTTTCTTCACGCATAGATTCACGTACGATTTTAGATCAGCAAGGGGCAGAGCAATTATTAGGGAATGGAGACATGTTATATATGCCGCCTGGTACAGGGTTGCCTGTGCGAGTGCATGGTGCGTATGTTGCTGATGAAGAAGTGCATCGTGTGGTAGCTGCTTGGCAAACCTATGGCAAGCCTACTTACATTGAAGAAATTACCGAAGGCGGGGTCGACATCGCCAGTGGAGAAGGAGCTAATGGGGGAGGTGAAGCTGATCCTCTTTATGATCAAGCTGTTCGAGTTGTGACTGAAGCACGTCGTGCATCGATTTCATTAGTTCAGCGTCGATTGAAGATTGGTTATAACCGTGCTGCAAGAATGATGGAAGAAATGGAAGCGGCTGGAATTGTCACGACACCAGACAATAGCGGATCACGTGAAGTGTTAGCGGCACCGCCAGCGGAGGTTTGAGTCTGCTAAGATTTTTTATTTTTACTAAGGAAAAAAACAATTATGCAAATTCAAAAAAAAATATTCATATTTATTTTTACTCTTTTTTTCTCAACTCTGATTCATGCAGAATCTGCTGCTGATACTTTAACTACTTTGTTACTAAATACCCAAACCATGCAAGCCAATTTCACGCAAACAGTAAAAGATAAATCTGCGAAATCTTTATTGCAGTCGACTGGAATCGTTTCACTTCAACGTCCAGGAAAATTTCGGTGGGAAGTCAAACAACCTAATCCACAATTAATCGTTGCCAATGGTGCACGCATCTGGATTTATGATCCGGACTTACAACAAGTGACGATAAGAGCTTTTTCAAAAGAAGCTGGCCAAACCCCTGCGTTCTTGTTAAGCGAAAAAGATCTGACCTTAGGAAAAGATTTTGTCGTTGAGCTTGCAAAAAATACGTCACAGATTGCCAATCAACAAGTTTATTTGTTAACACCTAAAAAAAAAGACAACATGTTTGCTTTGATCAAGTTAACATTTTTGAATAAACAAATTAAACAAATGCAATTAGAAGATCATTTAGGTCATATTACTACAATTGCATTTCAGAACGTAAAAACAGGTATGAAAATTCCAGAGTCTGTATTTACGTTTACAGCTTCTGCTAAAGATGACGTGATAGATGAAACCAAAAAATAATATTGAAGAAAATACATTCCAACCTTTAGCTGCTCGGTTACGCCCTACATCGCTAGATGAATTCGTGGGGCAGACACATTTATTGGGCCCCAATAAACCTCTACGCAGAGCAATAGAGCAAGGTGCACTGCATTCAATGATTTTGTGGGGTCCTCCAGGCAGTGGTAAAACAACCTTAGCAAAGTTAATTGCTTCGCAAGCAGATGCTCATTTCATAAAACTTTCTGCGGTTTTTTCAGGTGTAAAAGATATTCGTGCAGCAGTCGATGAAGCTAAAAAAAACCGTGCAGAAACAAATCGTGCAACTATTTTATTTGTCGATGAGGTCCATAGGTTTAATAAATCTCAACAAGATGCATTTTTACCCTACGTTGAAGATGGAACATTTATTTTAATCGGTGCCACGACTGAAAATCCCTCATTCGAGTTGAATAGTGCTTTATTATCACGAGCACGGGTGTATGTATTAAAGCGATTATCGAATGAAGAATTATTGCAGCTAGTAGCAAGAGCATTGCAAGATAAAGAACGCGGATTAGGAAATGTAGCAATAGATTTTCCGTTAACGTTACAAGCTATTTTAGTGGAAGCTGCTGATGGTGATGCGCGTCAAGTACTGACTTTTCTGGAAATCATTTCAGATTTAGCAGAACGTGATAATCAATTAATTATTACGCAAGAATTATTAGCTGAAGTTTTGCAAGTTAATATAAGACGATTTGATAAAGGTGGAGAAGCATTTTACGATCAAATTTCTGCATTACATAAATCAGTGCGAGGTTCTTCGCCGGACGCATCATTGTATTGGTTTGCGCGCATGATAGATGGCGGTTGTGATCCACTTTATATTGCTAGACGCATAGTGCGCATGGCAAGTGAAGATATTGGTAATGCGGATCCGCGAGCCTTAGAAATAGCATTAAATGCTTGCTCGGTGTACGAACGTTTAGGCAGTCCAGAAGGCGAATTGGCAATAGCCCAAGCTATTATTTATTTAGCCTGCACCGCAAAAAGTAATGCTGTATATGTTGCATTTAATGAAGTCATGCGTGAAATAAAAACGCAGGGTTCATTAGAAGTTCCCATACATTTACGCAATTCTCCCAAAAAATTGATGAAACAATTAGGTTATGGAAAAGAATATCGCTATGCGCATGATGAGCCAGAAGCTTATGCAGCAGGAGAAAATTATTTTCCAGAAAACATGAAACCAAAAACCTATTATCATCCAGTTGCGCGAGGTTTAGAATTAAAATTGGGTGAAAAGCTCAAGCATCTGCGCGAATTAGATAAAAGAAAAAAGTAAATTTGATGAATTTAGAAATCTAAGATAAATTATTAAAATAATGTAACGACATGCCAAACTAATGCTGATACTAATCCTGTCGCGGGAATAGTGAGTACCCATCCCCAAACAATATTCTTCGCAACACCCCAACGCACTGCGCTAAATCGATGTAAAGTGCCTACACCCATGATAGAGCCTGTAATTGTATGTGTGGTTGAAACAGGGATACCTAACCAAGTGGCTAAAAATATAGTGAGAGCGCTAGATGTTTCAGCACAAAAGCCCCCGATAGGTTTTAGTTTTGTAATTTTCATTCCCATGGTTCTGACTATCCTCCAGCCACCAAATAAAGTGCCGAGCGCGATAACAATGTAACATGAGAGTACAACCCAAAAGGGTACATAAAAAGTGTCGCCGGTTAGATGAGCTGAAAAAAGTAATATGGCAATAATACCCATGGTTTTTTGTGCATCATTGCCGCCGTGCCCTATGCTGATTAATGCTGAAGAAATTAATTGCAGATGTCGAAACCAAGAGTTGACACGCTTTGGTGCATTATTAAAAAATAATCGAGCCATCAAAAACATCAGTAGTAAGCCCAATAACATTCCCAGTAGTGGAGAGATAATGATGGCGAGTAATACTTTTGAAATACCCCATAATTTCAAAGGAGCGAAGCCTGCTTTTGCAATTCCCGCCCCGAGTAAACCACCAATAAGTGCATGAGAGGAACTAGAAGGCAAACCAAAATACCAGGTAAAAAGATTCCACAAAATAGCACCAATTAATGCTGCAAATATCATTTGTTCATTCACGATAGAAGGATCAATTAATCCTACACCGATGGTACTTGCTACATGCAAACCAAAAAAAAGATAAGCATTAAAATTAAAAAAGGCTGCCCACAAAACAGCCCAATGCGGTTTTAACACGCGAGTCGAAACGATGGTAGCAATAGCATTCGCTGCATCATGGAAGCCATTTAAAAAATCAAATAGCAACGCAAGTAAAATAGTAATGATAACTAAGGTTAAACTTCCGTGCATTAGGAATACTCGAGTACGATGCCTTTAATAATATTTGCCACGTCTTGGCTTTTGTTTATGACTTCTCTGGTGCGAGTGTAAATTTCTTTTAATTTATAAAATTGTTTGAAATCAGTTTCTTCTGCAAATAATTGTTTTTCGCCACTTAAAAGTATCAAGTGTGCTGCGTTTTCGACTGCATCAATATTTTCGCAAGCTTCTAAAATTTTTTGAGATTTTTGCAGAGTATTTAATCGGTAAATAGCAATTTTAAGGTGCTCAGTGCATTCGAATGCAAGAGTGGATAACTGAATCACTTGTGGTGGTAAGATTGTGAGTTCATATAAAGGAAAACGCTGAGCACAACGATTGATAAGGTCTAAGATATCATCTAGCTTGCTTGTGACTTGATGTATGTCATGCCGGTCAAAAGGAGTGATAAAGGTTTTATGGAGTAGGGTAAATGTTGTGTGAGCGAGTTTATCACCTTCCACTTCATAAGCAGCTATCGCATCCACATGCTGCTGTTGATTGTTTAAATCTGACACAAGCGAATGAAACTCATGCGCTGTTAACACTAGGTTATCTACAATTTTTTGAAATAAAACAAAGAATTCATTTTTGCTTGGTAAAAATCGTTTAAGCATTGTCCCTGATCCTTAATAATATTCTTCCAAGTGTGATTATTTTACCCTATTTATTTGTTGTCTGCTTATCATCAGCAAAGAAAATAAGATTAATGCCACAGCCGCACCTGTCCAACTATTTAACCTTTCATCAAAGATGATGTATCCCCAGACCAATCCAGTCATAGCCACGATAGTATCTACAAAGCTATAATATACTGGTCCAGCAACCTTAAGTAATTGAAAAAACAAAACATAACCAATGCTGGACAGTAGGATTTCTAATAAAATCACCCCGTCTGGTAATGTTAAAGGCAGATGGAAAGTATAAAAACTGCTAGTCCAAAAGACTAAAGGCGCCAGTAGAATGCTTGAAAAAATCAAAGTTCCAGCCGCTAGCGCAAAAGAATCACTATTAGGTGGTCGAAAGCGTGTAATATATACAGAGCAAAAAGCAAAACATAAGGGAGTGAGCAGGGCTGATAAGACCCAGGGCATCATATCAGGTGCGGGTAGGCTGGTTTTAGGAATGAGTAGTAGCATGAGCCCGCATAGAGCAACCGCAACAGAGGCTAGCCTTGTGAGGTTAAGTCGTTCTAAGCCAGAGGCTAAAGCCATTAGATAGGCTATGACGGGTACGGTGTTGACAACAACCGCCAGCAGGCCTGCAGGAAGATGAGGAGCGGCAAAGTACATGTTGGTATTAGGCAGTGCGATGCCCGTTAATCCACAAATAAAATAATAACGACAATGCGAAAATGAAATGGGCATGGGCATACGTTTAGCCCACACTAATAAACTGATTAGAACTGCAGGTCCTAGAGATTGCCAAAAGCTATAACCTAGCGGATTAACGCCATTTATCATCGCAAATCTCGCGATGGAATAACCCGTTCCCCATATGCTGCCTAACAGTAGTAATAAAGCTAAAGGTAGGTAGGGGTGATTTTTTTGAGGCATATCGCTTAGCCTTGGAGGGTAATCTTGAGGATAAGGATTATAACAAGCTCAATACGCTTTAACACGAGGAATAAACATAATGCTATATATAAAAGATTTACCTAAACAAAGAGTACTGGTGGAATTGTTTAATAATGCATACCGAAAAAGTACAGTATCAGAGAATGAATTTCTGCGCATTTCAACTCTGTGTCATGAGCAGGGAAGTATCCCCCCTTTGGGAACTCATTTTTTATTAGAAGAACATGAAGCGAGCGACGTTTTATCTCAAGGTTTATTCGTACACCAAATTGGAGCAGTGGATATTGGAATGGATTTTTCGTTGGATGAGATTGATGAAACACATTACGATAGCATTCATGAAGTACAAATAAATCGAAAGCTTAGCTGCGCTAAAGAGTGTTTAGATAAACTCAGAAATAAATTGGCAGAAGAAGAAAGTTTAGCGCAACAGCAACAAATAGAAAAACATGAAAGATCATCGAAGATGTATGCAGTTTCTCAGTTAATTAATAAAGTATTAAATAACACTACAGGAGTAGTTGTTGAGGCGAATAATGGTGTTTCAATTGAATTCTACCCACAACTGTCTGATTCGATATTATTAGGCTATGCAAATATATTCTTAGATATGAGCTTAGCAGTAAAGTTAGAAAAATCTTCTTCCATATTCGGAGGATTGATATCGGCACCCGGGAAACTTATTTTACTGGATAATTTAGATTTTATGTCAGAAAAATTAACTGAGTATTTAGACTCACCAAAACAAGCTGCTTACCGC
>DHXK01000225.1:24861-27746 GCA_002413665.1 Legionellales bacterium UBA5158
TATAAGAGACAGGCTTACCGCTGTGTGGTAATGTAAAAATGTTGAGTATGGAGTTCATCTGATAAGTTATTATTTAAGAAAAAAATAACTTATCAGTGTGATAAAGCAGACTAAATTATTAATTCGTATTTCACTTAACTCTTCTGTTGCTGAAGTAAACTCTGCCGTTACACATTCGTCGTAGCCCTTTTTTTGGCATTTCAAGCAAGCAGGACTTTTCTAATATCTTTTCAATAAGATACAGCAAATGTCATCGTGGTATATATTTAAGACAAATTGTTAAGATGATCTTAAGGTAGTTACTCTATAATAAGACTTAATTCAAAAAGACTTAATAGCGCTGCGCCTATTGCCTGGCAGCATCACTGGGGTTTTTCTTAGTACTTATGTTTATTGACCTCCACTACTTTGGGTATACAAGCAATAATCTCAAATTATTTTTCAAAAAAAATAAATTTATTAACGCGTCAAAGTATTGCCTGATACAATCCAAACCCATCGTTGAAGATAAAATAAGAGGAAAAAATGAATTCACGCTTGATCATCCAAAATTTGTGGGACAATAAAATTCATAACCCTTACACCGTTCTACACACATTAATCGCGCCCAAGCGTCAAAAACGAATGCAACATTTTTTCATGCATGATTCAGCGCAATGGCTAACTCGCCTCGCATTGCTAAAAGCGTTAGAGAACAAAAAGGATAATGATTTATCACAAGTTATCGATATCATTAATGCATCTCCACCGCAGCCTACCCTACTGACTTCAAAATTAAAAAATCAACTTCTAGCTTTTTTGTATTACTATCCTGAGTATAAACATCGATTACAGCCCAGCGCTTTTTTATATGAGGAGGCTACAAAACTTACGGATTTCATTCAAGAAGATATTTACAATGCGTGCGTAAAAATTGTTGATGAAAGTCATGAGTCATGGAGCAAATATACTTTAGTTAAATACATCAAAACACTTTCAGAAATTCGCATATCACTTTTATTTAAAAAGCTAGATGAGCTTGCGCAAAAAGAATTGGCGGAAAAAAAAGTTATAAGTTTGCGACTATACTTATCTGCAATATCTTTATGCGCTCGCCTGAGCGACAAAGAAATCATTTTATTTAATGAAACCTTTCAAAACCATTTTGTAACATTCGATTCAATGGAAGATGGCGATGTATCGTTTATTGTTAATCTAGAGATAGCAAAATCGTATAAAAACCGCGTGGCAGAATATTCAGTTGATCAAAAAAAATTCTCTGAGCGTACACGCTTAGATGCTATAGACTTTTGCTCAGATAATGTAAGAACGCAATTAAAAACAAAAGTCATGCAAAACTTTGCCAGCGATGAAAAGCCAGCAGATTTATCGGTAGAAATGTTTGAAAGAGCAACCCGATTTGCTGACGAAATTCCGCAAGATATATGTCAAAATATCATTAGCGCTATTGTAGTCGAATTAAAGGTTAAGTACTTTCCTTTTACTTATCTGATGGATTGTCAGAGTGCTATGCTGAGCGCATGCGCGAAGTTCGCGAGCCAAGTTAGCCTTTCTACGCTATGGAATCTCTTAAATAAATTTGTATCTGCATCTTCAATGCCTTTGATTCACTTACGCGACATAGAAGTTTTTTTTGATTCTCTGAAAGCACAAAGCAATGCGTGCAAAAATGAATTTATCGATAGGCTTTATCTGCCTGAGAATCTGGAACAATTTAAATTTGTTTTAACTTATTATAAATTATTTTTACCATGCTTAGATCAAAATCTTCTAAACAAAATGCTAGATAAAACTAAAGAACTTTTAGAGGAAGGAAAATCACAACTCCCCGCAAATTACTTGAAAGATATTATTAAAGTGCTTAAAGCCTGTCTCATATACACATCTCCNNAATAATAATGAGATTGTTCTAAAAAGAGATGAAGCGGACTCACCTTTAGCTTTGGAAATTCAGATCTTAAAATCTTTATCTGGCGAAATGAGAAAACCAAAGTTGGCCTTGATTAGCGATCAATTCGTGGCGTCATTCAAATCTGATCATAATTATCAAAAAACCGGTAATTTACTTATTTTCTTATTAAAAGATTTAAACTTTTCCGAACAAAAAGAAATTATGGCTAAACTCATAGAAGCTAGCAACGAAAACACGTCGGATGACTATTTCCGCTATCACTGCGCGTTCAATTTACCAAGCCTACGACAGTTACCCAAAAATATTCACGAACCGCTGATTTCGTTCATTGTTTACCAAACAATGAAAATAACAAATCCTAATGCAGAAACTTTTAGCTATGCTTACCGCTGTTTATGTCCGCAGGGTGATAGCGATGAAAATAATTTAAAACAAGAACGTTTAGCTTTATTGACGCACACCTTAGATCACAGCAGAGAGACGTCAGGTTTTTATGAACAAATTTTAAAGCCCATCATCAGTCATTTATCGATTACTGAGCGCGCGCATATTTGTCGTGAGCTTTATTTAAAATTGAGAGGTGATGCCCCGTTGATGTTAGTGGCTAATTATTATGATTTAAATAATAAACAGGCTCTGAAAGTATGCGTTTGGAAATATCGAGTGCCAGAAAACTATTAACTGAGTTGGATGAGCAAATTACTACGTTAAAATCCAAGCGTCAGCTTGCAGATAATGTGCCGGGTGGTGCTGGCTTCAAAAAATCTTAAAATAGTAAAATCCTTTTCAAATTTCGGAGAAACTAAATGTCATTAGCTAGACCTTCATTTAAAGAAGAAGTTGCACTACTCGAAGAACAAATCAAATCGCTCAAAGATAAAATGTCAGGAACAGCTAAAGAGCTGCAATTTCGCCAAATTATGAGTGACGCTATGCGATTGACGCCGCAATCAGCCTAAGCAAATTATCTAAC
>DHXK01000047.1 GCA_002413665.1 Legionellales bacterium UBA5158
CTGCAGCAGAAGGCGAGTTTCTAGGTAAACAATGGAGTTCTTTGTGGGTTCCATTGCGTATGGTAATGGGGATTTCCTTACTTTTTCCTTCGAGTGGTGGTTACTGTGCTGTTCAAGTAATAATGATGTGGTTCATATTGCAAGGAGTAGGTGCTGCCGATACTTTGTGGACTAAAGTCATTAAAACATTGACTGTAACAGGTTCCCCTTATGCAAGCATTGATATACCCACCATTGCAGCCTCTTCTGCTATGCCTACTTTATTCAAAGCATTGACTTGTCAAGCAACAGCAAAACTAAAGGACACAAAGACTTACCCTGGTAGTGGAGCGGACCGTCCTTATTACTATTGTGCTGATAGCGCTCACAGTGGCGGTACATTTTGTGCAGGTGTTCTTGATGCTAATGCGGGACAAATACTTGATATCAAAAAATCAAACCGCACTCAAGTATCTAAAGTCGGTAATCAACTTCAATACGCAATAGGACCTGATGGTGCCTGTGGATATTTATCATATGATGATCCTGACACTGCTTGCCCCACTAGCGCCCAAGGTTCAGCAGCACCCACCCCTGCGGCAGACTTAAAATGTAAAACGGCTAAAGCCCAACAGAATGCGTTACAACAAATAGTAGCAACCTATGGAGTGATGGGGAATGACATTGCTACAGCAGATAAAGATTATCTAAATTTTTATGAAAATAGCGCACTACCTGATCCATCAAAAACACCTACGTGGATAGTAAATTATTGTGCGTCTCCAGATGTCAATATACCTTCACAAAATTGTTGTATATTTAATCAAGCACCAACAGCAAGTCTTTTGACTAGTGCGTTACCTCCGGTTTGTTATGATAATAACAATCCGACCAAGTCTCCTTCACAATTTAGATTCCCTAATGATAAGGGTGTAACAGGATCAGCCACTGATTATACCTTTCCTAGCAATGATGCGATTAATAAGGTTTATTGGCCTTTTTACACTCAGTTACAAAGTGATATTGCTGGCACTCCAATGAATCCTACCGATATAGTGGGAGGAGGAGTGGCAATTTATAAGGCAGCATTAGCTTCCGTTGTTCAAGATTGGCTTAGCGCACAAATCAATAACTCAACTCCAGAGGCCGGTTCTTGGCAACAAACAGCAGAGCAGCAAGGCTGGGTAATGGCGGGAGCTTATTATTATAAAATTGCACAAATGAACAACGGCTTTAAAACAGATTCCATGCCTACTTTTGCTATGACTACAGGATCTTATAGCCGGGTACCAGATCCAGGTACTATGGGAAGATACAGGAATAATTATTCGACAGTAGACGCCATTTTAGCGCTAGCAGCTCCTGCAGGTTCCTCGAGCGCACCGCAATTGGGCGCAGCAGGTGCTGGCTTATCTAGCGTTTCCGGCTCTATTGCAGATGGCTTTACAAAGATGTTAACAGGTAGTGCAACCAATCCAGTCGTATCTCTTCAGTCATTTGGCCAAAGTTTAATTATAACTGCAGAGGCTACATATCTTGCATTTTTAGGGGTTTCTATCGCTTTACTAATTGTCAGTAATATTAATGTGATAGCTTTGGGGACTGGTTTGACCGCTGCGCCAGCCAATGAAATGATGAAGTTTGTGCTTACTAATATTAACTCTATATTAATGGCCTTTATGGTATGGGCATTTGCCATGGGCGGGACTTTAGCAGTTTATACACCATTAATACCTTATGTTATGTTTATTTTTGCAGCCTTAGGTTGGATTATAGCTGTTGTTGAGGCCATGGTAGCTGGACCCTTTATCGCTTTAGGCATATTAGCACCTGGAGGGCAGAGTGAAATAATGGGGCATGCTCATCCTGCTGTCATGATGCTGCTCAATTTATTTTTGCGCCCGAGTCTGATGATCATGGGTATGATGTTTGGTATGCTGATGGCCCCCGTTGCCGTGACTATGATTAACTCTGGTTTTAAAACCGTCATGGCGACTATCGCGGGTGATACTCCAGATCCTGTGTCATTCGTTATGTTTCTGTTAGCTTATGTAGCTTTGGTTTTAGCAGTATTAAACAAATGTTTTGCAATGATAAGTTGGTTGCCGAATCATGTGTTAGCTTGGATAGGCCATACAGGTACCGCATACGGTGAAGCTGAAGGTCTGGATAAAATTTCAGGGGCTGTCGGTGCAGGCGCTGCAGCTGCTTCGGATAGTGCTAAAGGTGTAACAGCTGGAGGTGGCATGCTTAAAGGCGGTGCGGATGCTCACAAAAAGGGTACGGATAAGAAAGAAGAGCTGGAGAAGAAAGCAAATGATGCTGCCGGTGGTGCCGGCACCATTGATAGTTGATAGTTTGCTCAAAAAATACCTATGTAAACCGTTAAATTAAAATTTTCAGGATAGGGTTTGATGAGTAAAATACTGCAATTATATCTTAAAACTGCTAAAAAATTAAAGTTACCTCATACACACCGCAAAGAATTTAATGGAATTGAAATATATTTATCAGGAAAGAAATATTCTTTTCGTGGAGGATCTACCCCCTTCAATGATGGTGCTAGTGAAAATATTTCAATAAATAAATGTGCAGTTAATCAACTACTACACAATGCTAATTTTCCGGTTCCTCATCTTGCTATCATTTCTAAGAATAATTGCATAAATGGAATATGGTCGCTACCAAAAATAACTTATCCAGTTGTTGCAAAGCCAACTGTAAGTCCATCAGGCAATGGACGCGATGTTCTTTGTAACATACAAGAGGAACAAACCCTTATTTCATATCTCAATAAAAATAAAGAAAAATATGATTTTTTTAATATTGAAATGTTTGAACAAGGACTAATTGATTATCGCGTATTGGTATTTTTTAACAAAGTGATTGCTGTTGCTCAACGTGATCCTGCCAGTGTTATGGGTGATGGGAAGCATACAGTTTCTGAGTTAATTGAAATTGAAAATGAAAAGCGTAGCAAAGTGACCACGGTTACATTAGAAAAAATAAAAATCGATGAAGAATGTGAAATCAAATTAAAAGAATTAGATCTTACTTTGGAAAAGATCCCACAACTTAATAAAAAAATCACATTATGTTACACCTGTAATGATGCTCGTGGTGGCACAGAAATTTCTCTTGGAGATTCTATTTGCCCTGAAAATGCTGCACTTGCATGCCAAGCTGCTAAAATTTTAAATTTGAATTTGGTGGGGTTTGATATTATTTGCGAAGATATCCAACGTCCTATTAGTCAATCTCGTGGCTTTATACTCGAAGCAAACATAACGCCAGATCCCATCATGCATGAGACTCCTCTAGCAGGTATTCCTATTCCTATTTCCAAAATATTTTTGAAGAAAATTATGCGCAAACATTTTATTGCTTATACAATACATTACTTAAAACAAAGCTTTTATCCGTACGGATTTTACTTAAGAGCGTCCTCAGTTTTAATATTTATATTTGGATTTATACGATTATTAAATAAGATATAAAAAAATTATTTCATTAATATAGGCATGCAATGCGAGCAGTTTTCGCCAGTAAAATTTGCTAAATGAACAATATTTTTATTTTCATAATTTTTTTCATCCATTTTTTCTATTCTCTGGCATCCTGATTCTGTAATGAGATATTCTGATATGGCATTATTATTTTTGCCGTTAATTTTTATTATGTGTAAGTTCACCTTAAATTCAGAGCAAAATAATACTCCTTCTCTTTCTGGTCGTGAACCTACGGCCATTCCTATTTTGAATTCCGGTGCAATAGAAATCTGTTTTGCATGCAACTCATCAGATGTGAATTTAACAAAATCGCAATAGGTTTTAAAATTTGGATCACCGTATTGGGGGTGTAAATTATTAAGCACAATTTGTTGATACCACCAACTATTTTTAATACTAATCTCACATAGCAGCCGTAAAGATTTCACCGTATTTTTGTTCGTATTATTTAATTTATTGATAGAAATGGAGATAGAACTTATAAAGCAGTCTCCATAACAACTGGACTTGGCTAAATAAAACTTATCAGGAACAACGGACGTTACTGCTGTACTCATTGTATTTTCGAGAGCATGTAACATCTCCAAAAATGTCATGATTTGTTATCTTTATCTTTGGGGTCAATTAAAGGAGATTCTATTCCGGTGGCTGGAGGTGAGCCTAAGGGGAAATCAATATCGTCTCCACTATACAGTTCCTTTAATAGCTCTTCCGTTTCAATTTCACTGGTTTTGTTTTTATCTTCTTTGTCTATCATGATGCATTGCCCCCTTATGTATTTCCGAGAAAACAACTCAAACATTAAGTCACTTCTTAGATAAAATTATAGTACATAGGGAGGAAAGTTTAGCGATGGGAATAGGTAAGGCAACCAGCCTATTGAAATTAATATATTTAATTAAAAAAATAAATTCTTGGCAAAATTTACTTTTAAAGCTAATGCTGTATTAACATATAGATATACGATATTTGAAGTTAACTGATCTGGGGTAGGTATTAACCTAATATTTAGGTTTTAATATCAGATTCCTCAGTTTTTCCATCTCAGCAATCAACCGATAATGACGTTCTGAAGTAATTCCTGCCTCAAATTTTTCTCTGGCATCCGCTGGAAAGTATTTTTCTTCCATCAATTTTTATTACGGTCAAATGCCATTA
>DHXK01000184.1 GCA_002413665.1 Legionellales bacterium UBA5158
CACAGTTTAAATTACACGCCCCTAATGCCTAACTTCTCCTATTAGATCATCTTCAAAAAGAGTAGCTTTATCACAAAATTCTTACTAGATTAATTGCAGTGCGATCATAATAAAAAAGGACATTTAAGTCATGCTTATAACTTGACTAAGATTCGCTACACCCAATACTAAAGAGCGAGCACCTTTTTTAACTTTTCTAATGAATCATTTTGCTTTTTTGGATCCATTTTTTTGATATTCATACCCTTCCATGCTAGACCTGGTAGCTTCTCAATTCCAAGAATAGGAAGCAATAACCAGTTTGGCTCTCCTTCTTTTACAGATATTAGAAATTCTCTTTCATTAGTTGTTAATTCTTTCAAAATCTTTTTAATTAAATCGTATCTAGTCTCAACCAACTGCTCATAGGGCACAACAATTTTCGTCATTCCACTAAAGCCTTCATCAAATGTTTTTTGCATATTTTGCAAATTTGGATTTGGGTTAAGTATTTCATGTATTGGCCTAGAATTACTAGCAAGATAAACAACAAAAGCTTGTCTTATTGATTCAGTGATCCCCTCATTTTCTAGTAGTATTTTAACATCGAATAGATCACGTGGATGTTGCCTTGCTAGCGCCGCACAAATTTTACCAGCATAAATATCCGCAAATGATAAAGTTTTAATTCTGAAATAAGATAAAAATTGATCCTGGGCACTTTGGCACAGGCCGTGTGTTTCACATTCAAAAACAGATCCTCTTAAAACAAAATTAGGTTCGATAATAATTCTTGCTTCTTTATTAAAGACCAATAATTTTGATATCTGTCGTGGCTCTTTTAAAAACACTTCTTCAACTTGATACTGTTTTGCTCCGCTATTTCTGATATTACTAGCCATAGTATCTATAGCTATCGTTATATTTTTCAAAAATATTTCCCGTGGCTCAATTGGCAAATAAGTTAAATCAATATCAACACTTAATCTTGGCATATCACGAAAAAATAAATTAATCGCTGTCCCGCCTTTCAAAGCGAAACAATCTTGCTCATTAATAATCGGCAAAACTTGTAATAAAAGCTTCACTTGTTCAAGATAACCTTGCGAATAACTCACACTTACTCCTCCACTATTTTTGGAACTGATATTTGATATTTAGGATCATAGTTTCCGCCGCTTCCTATTACCCTTTTTCCAAGACCCAAATTCACTTTATTCAATTTCAACTCGCTCAACCATGTATGTTCAAATCTTTCAGCCAAATGTAGAAATAGGCGTTTTACTTTTATTGATTTACACTTTTCTAACAGTTGTTGAATTACACTAGGACGTAGTTGTCTTAAGCCCTCCATCAATAAAACTGCTTCCTCAAAAGATTGCTTACTAGGGACTAGGTATAGCATTTCTAATGCTGCACGTTCAGGACACGAAAGAAATATATTTACTCCATCGATTGGCTTTTCTATTATTCCTAAATTTAAATTATCATCTAGGAATAAAGAAGCTGCATGCATTTTAAAGTCTACCTTCCATGCTTCTTTGTTAAATAGCCACTTAGGTATTCGAGTACCTGGATCTGCAAAAAGTATAACCTGCTTTATTCCTTTCATTGGAATAAAATGACTTTGGCCTAATAATTCGAAAGTTGTTTTTGCACCTACGTGCAAAGATAAATGAAGCTGGTTTTGTAATGCAGATAATGCGCCTGACCAAGTAATGTTTTCGCCTGATTTTTTGTAAGCTTCATCCCCTACTCGCTCAAGCCACTGTGAACGCACATACCACCATGCAAGCTTAGATGATATACCCTGCTGCTTTAACCAATCTAACGTTAATACTATGCCCTGTGGCATCTGTATCATAAGTTGGTTTATCTTGTTTCTTTTAAGTCTAGTCATACTAGAATTGTAGCATAAATTTCAAATATTTCACAATAGTTAGTTTCAATTATTGTTTTATAATCTAGTTATACTAGGTTATAAATAAATATTTACTATGGTTATCCTTGGGGAGAGACTAACATGTCACTGCTTGAAAAACTGCCAAATCTATTAGTGGACGAAATTGTTATAATTGTTAGAATACGCCGCAATTAGGAACTAAAATCGATTACCTTACAGGATTGATGGATCATACATGAGCGCCAGGAAAAGCAAAAAGACCACAAATATCAAATTGAACATCACTAGCTGGAATACAACTGACACAGATGAAATAGAACGTAGACGTTTACGTGGGCAAACAGAAAAGTTTCACATCAAGAACACAGACCCTGCATTCCCCTATTTTAGTTCATTTTTAGTAAGCTCAAGAGAAGACAAACAATATTATGTTGAAATTCGCTCTCTCACCGATCAAATCAATTCATGTAATTGCCCTGACTATAGCAGCAATAGATTAGGCACTTGCAAACATGTGGAGCATGTACTATTTCGCTTGAGAAAAGCAGGTGTAAAATTATTTAAAGAAGCACAACAAATAGGCAGCACACGAGTTGAAATATATTTAGATCATCGTGATTTTACAATACGAATTTGTTGGCCGAAAAAAATTAAGCCTATAATCCGCCAACATCTTGATCCTTTTTTTTCAGCTGATAACACACTGTGTGGCAACCTAATTTTAACTTATCCCGCCATGCAAAAAATTATTTCTGAGAATCAAAAATCACTGAAAAAATTTATTCGCGTTTCACAGCACATTGATCATTACATTAAATACCAGCAAACGGTCTCACAAAGACAATTGGCAAAGGATGCCTTTTTAAACGATGTTACAAAAGGTAAGAAAACATTCGCTGTGACAAAACATCCGCTTTATCCTTATCAACAAGAAGGCATGACACATTTAATGTTTACTGAAAGAGGCCTCTTAGCAGATGAAATGGGACTGGGTAAAACAGTGCAAGCAGTGGGAGCCTGTGAATTATTACGGCGTCATAAAAATGTTTCTAGTGTGCTCGTTATAGCGACCGCATCGCTTAAAGCTGAATGGGAAGAACAAATAGCAAAATTTACCAATTTATCAAGCATCATCATTCAAGGCTCACGGGCAAATCGATTACAACAATACCAGAGCTCAGCCTTTTTTTATCTGACCAACTATGAGCAAATTGTTATTGACGGACCCGATATTCAGCGTTTATTAGCACCTGACGTTATTATTCTAGATGAAGCTCAGCGCATTAAAAATTGGCAAACAAAAGCTGCGAATGCCGTGAAACAACTTAAGAGTCGTTATGCTTTTGTGTTAACTGGAACGCCATTAGAAAATCGAATCGATGATATTTATTCTATCGTGCAATTTTTAGATCCACATATTTTTGGCCCCCTCTTTCGCTTTAATCGTGACTTCTATGCATTAGATGAAAAAGGTAAACCCAGTGGCTATAAAAATTTAGATGAATTGCATCAACGATTGCGCCCCATCATGTTGCGTAGACTTAAAAGTGACGTAGAAGGTCAGCTTCCACAACGCACCGTTAATAATTATTTTGTTAGCATGGATAGTGAACAACGTAGCCGTTACACGGAATATCAAGATAATGTTGCACGCTTACTGGCGCGAGCTAGGCAACGGCCTCTGTATAAAGATGAATTTGAGAAATTACAACGATGGCTAGCGTGTATGCGCATGATATGCGATACACCTTATATTCTTGATGCTGAATGTCGTATCTCACCTAAAATACGCGAGCTCAAAAAAATTCTCACTGAATTATTAGCTGATAAAAGCACTAAAATTATTATTTTTTCTGAGTGGGAACGCATGCTACAGCTAGTCCGCGAATGGACTCAGAAAAAACGTTTAGATGCGGCCTGGCATACTGGGACAGTAAAGCAGCATAAACGACGAGAAGAGATCAATCGTTTTAAACAAGATCCGAACTGTCGTTTGTTTTTATCCACGGATTCAGGCAGCGTCGGATTAAATTTACAAAATGCCAATGTTGTTATTAACCTAGACTTACCGTGGAATCCTGCAAAACTAGAACAGCGTATTGCACGCGCATGGCGAAAACATCAAACCCGCTCAGTCCAAGTTATCAATCTAGTTTGTGAAGATAGCATTGAACATCGAATGCTAGGCCTTCTAGCCCAAAAACAGATTCTTGCTCAAGGCGTGTTAGAAGGAAACGGTGATTTAAAAGAAATGCAACTACCTTCAGGACGCGCTGCATTTATGGAGCGCATGGAAAATCTGATGGGGCCATCTGAAACATCATCAGGGCATGCGAAGCCTGCTGAAAGCTATGATGGCTTAGTTGACTTATTACAATCTCATCATAACAAAGAGACAGGCAAACACACTATTTTAGCTGTTGTTGAAAAACAATCGAATGAAGTAGAACAAAAACTACGAGACTCTCTTGGGAATGAAACAGCAACCCTAGAAACAATAGACCGACAAACATTTGAAATCATTCAACGCTTAGCTGAAGCCGGGATACTCACACTGAATTATCCAACAAAAATGCTACATACATCTGCCCTATACTCTGAATCCCAAAATAAAATACAAGAGAAACAAATGCAGATTGCTAAGAAACATCTTGAGCATGCTTCACGAAAAAAACGCATGGCACAAGTCTTAGTTGAAAGTGATTTTCATGAAGAAGCCGTTTTACCATTGCGAGAAGCTTTAGAATCCACTATTCATTCATTTGCTTCATTAGTGGGAAAATCTGAAAGTGAAACGAAAGATGCAATGTCGCATCATTTTATTCAAGAAAAACTCATTAACAAGCATGGGTTACCCGACCACACAGCGTCTCTCTTTGCAGAACTCAATCATAAAACGGATCCAGTACATCATTCTCGATTAAAAAACTTAGTTTCGGATCATCAAGCTGTTTTTCAACATGTGGATGAAAAATTAAATTCAATAATTATCATGCAAGGTTAAAAATATAAATGAAATTTAATTACTGGTCATACTCCAAATTTGCCGACTGGCTTCGAGGCACCCCTAAACCACTCGCAGGCACGACAGAAGAAACTAACAAAATATTTCCAAATAGCGTATTATCTGCACATCATCAAAATGTGCTTACACGTAATGACCCAGTTAACACCCAAACAAGTCAAGCAGCTCATCGCGGAACGTAATCAACTGCTAGAAGTAAATGCCCGACTACAAGCATTACTTCAAAAAGATAACTTATTGCCGGCTGAAAATCCTAATATCATTCAAGCTAGCAAATCACCGTCATTATCTCCAAAGTCCAGACTATCTGTTGATGAAAAAATTGTATTGTTTCGTTCATTATTTCGTGGACGCGATGATATCTACGCTAAGCGATGGGAAGGAAAAGATGGCAAGGTTAGCTACTCCCCTGCTTGTATAAACCATTGGACAAAATGCCAGTGCATAAAACCTAAAATTCAATGTCGGATCTGTAACAAACGCGAATTATTACCCCTCACCAATCAAGTCATCTACGATCATCTAGCTGGAAAAATAATGGCGGGCGTCTACCCACTTTTAACTGATGAATCCTGCAAATTCCTTGCCGTTGATTTTGACAAAGCAAACTGGCATGACGACACTGCTGCCTTTTTAAAAGTTTGCGCTAATCTAAATATCCCTGCAGCACTAGAGCGCTCTCAATCAGGTAATGGCGCGCATATTTGGATATTTTTTGAAACATCCATTCTTGCATCACTTGCTAGAAAATTAGGATGTGGATTGCTAACTCTCACCATGCATCAAAGACATCAGTTAAGTCTTGAATCTTATGATCGACTATTCCCCAATCAAGACACTATGCCCAAAGGAGGCTTTGGAAACTTAATCGCTTTTCCTTTACAAGGGAAACGACGCCAGCAAGGTAACAGCATATTCATTGACGAACATTTTAATCCTCACTTTGATCAATGGGAATTTCTATCTCATGTACGCAAGATGACTTACCAAGATGTCGATAAATTGGTTGCACAATTCATCCAAAATAATCAGATCATTGATATTCATATGACCAGCGACAATGAAGAGAACGCCACGCCATGGGAAAAACGCCCCTCCAACGCTTCAGGAAAATTAACCCTCACTGAACCACTACCAACCACCATTCAAATAACAGTGGCAAATTTAGTTTACATCCCAAAAGCAGAATTACCATCAGCTATTTTGAATCGCTTGAAAAAGCTAGCCGCTTTTCAAAATCCAGAATTCTACCGTAGCCAAGTATTACGCCTATCCACCTACGATAAATCGTAAGCGTTCAGGTACTT
>DHXK01000118.1:0-175 GCA_002413665.1 Legionellales bacterium UBA5158
TTATACTATAAACGGCAATTAATTTAACATTTTGTATCTTTGCATACAAAATTCCGAAAATGATACAAATTGAATTTTCTCCGGAACAGCAAGATGAGCTTTTTAAAGAGTTCAGACAAGATAAGAATGGCAATATAAGAATTCGTTGTCTGGCATTATATTTAAAATCTAAAGG
>DHXK01000118.1:324-2998 GCA_002413665.1 Legionellales bacterium UBA5158
ACCTAAGCGTATATACCTATAAATTAATTCACTTAAAATAATTTTTACCGCTTCCCTTCTTTCTGACAAGGTTTTTAAACGATTGATGCATTATATTTAAAATCTAAAGGACTATCTCATGAAACTATTGGTGATATATGTAGAATTAGCCGGCCTACTTTATCATCGTATTTCAAATTCTGGCAAAAAGGAGGCAAGGATCAATTGACGGATGTAAAGTTTTATCGTCCTAAAAGTGAGTTAATGGAATTTGCAGAAGAATTAAAAAGACATTTTGAAGTTCAGCCACCCCAGAACAGTAATGAGGCAAAAGAAAAAATAAAGGAAATAACAGGTATAGAGCGTTGTCCTACGCAGGTGAGAATATTTATGAAAGAAATAGGTATGAAAATTCGCAAAGTAGGATTTATACCAGGAAAGGCAAGTACTCCGGAAAAGCAGCAGGAACAGGATGACTTTAAAAAAAACTCTGGAACCTTTGCTGGAAAAGGCTAAGGCAGGGGAATTGAAGGTTTTTTTTGTTGATGCCGCTCATTTTGTCCATGGAACTTATCTTGGATATTTATGGTGCTTTGTACGTTGTTTTATAAAATCACCATCAGGAAGAAGCAGGTTTAATGTATTAGGAGCATTAGATGCCATTACAAAAGAAATCATAACAGTAGTCAATGAAACTTATATAAATGCTCAAAGTGTTTGTGACTTAATGGAAGAAATTGCAAAACGAAATATGGGTATCCCCATTAAATTGATTATGGATAATGCTAAATATCAAAGATGCGATTTAGTGAAGGTAGCAGCGGCAAGATTAAAAATTGAATTGATATACCTGCCATCCTATTCGCCCAATTTGAATCTAATAGAACGGTTTTGGAAATTTGTAAAGAAAAAATGTCTCTACTCAAAATATTACGAATCATTTGCTTTATTTAAGAACGCAATTGAAAAAGTTCTTGAGAATGAAAATTCAAAATATGATGAGGAGTTAAATAACCTTCTTACCTTAAATTTTCAATCCTTTAAAAATGTAAAAATTGTTACCGTTTAAAGTATATATTAATGATGACAAGTTAGACGTTCATATCAAAGGCAATGTATTTGCCATAGATGCCACCACCATCGATTTATGTTTGTCCACATTCTATTGGGCAACATTTCGTACGACAAAATCAGGAATAAAACTGCATACACAGATAGATTTAAAAACATCTATTCCTGAATTTATTTTGTTTTCCAATGCTTCTGTTCATGATGTGAATGCGCTTGATTTCATGACTTTTGAAACCGGCAGTTTCTATGTCATGGACAGAGGATACGTTGACTACAAGCGGCTTTACAAGATTCATCTGTGTGGGGCATTTTTCGTTACCAGGGCAAAGGACAATATGAATTACAGGCGGCTATACTCGCATTCAAAAGATACAGAAAAAGGAGTGCTTTACGATCAAACCATTTTGCTTAACAATCACTATGCTTCAAAATATTATCCCGAAAAGATGCGCAGGATAAAATTCAGAGATCAGGAAAGCGGAAAGGTTTTAGTATTTCTTACCAATAATTTTCATCTTAAAGCAACCGACATAGCATTGCTCTATAAGTATCGTTGGGATATAGAAATGTTTTTTAAGTGGATAAAGCAGCACCTAAAAATAAAATCCTTTTGGGGACACTCAGAGAATGCTGTAAAAACTCAGGTATGGATTGCCATATCCATTTATGTTTTAGTAGCCATCGCAAAAAAAAAATTCATGCTCGAAAAAAGCCTTTACGAAATTTTACAAATTTTGAGCATCAATGCTTTTGAAAAAATGCCCATAAATCAACTGTTTCAGGAGACTCAATTACAATATTTCAAAGAACAAAATCATAACCAATTGACATTGTTTGACTTATAACGCAACGCTAATGAAAGGAAGTAATTTCTCCAAAGCCATTAGTGTAGCTATAGCCGTTATATTATAACGTCCCTTTTTTTTTATCGCATTGGATACCTGGTTAATGCACACTGTAAAAGTGATCAACTGTTTTTGAAACAAGCCCACGCGCTTATCGCCGCTTTTTGTAACATTGATTTTATAAAACGTTTTCTTAGCTGACTTCATATAATCGCGATATCCAAAACTGTTTACTTCTTCATGCAAATCTTCCAGCAAGCGATGGCTCTCTTTAATGCAATCCCACACCAGGGCATTATTGGTAGGGTAATGAATGTTCGTCTCTACAACTGTAGAGTCCNNACGCAACGCTAATGACCTGATTCAATAATTCCGCAGGTATTCATAGCTATCTTTGACCATTTTATAATTATCTATTCTTAATGGCAACATTACAATTTGAACTTCAGCATACCGATAAAAATTCTAAGGCCCGCGCAGGAAAAATTACTACTGATCACGGAGAAATTACTACGCCCATTTTTATGCCGGTGGGTGCTGTGGGAAGTGTAAAAGCGGTTACCCAGCAACAGTTGCAAGAGGATGTAAAAGCGAAGATCATTCTTGGAAATACGTATCATTTGTATTTGCGACCTGGATTGGAAGTGTTAGAAGCTGCTGGTGGTCTGCATCAATTTATGAATTGGAATAAACCGATATTAACGGATAGCGGAGGCTTCCAGGTTTTTTCATTAAGTGGTGTTCGAAAATTAACCGAAGAAGGCGCGGTATTTCAAAGC
>DHXK01000040.1:0-698 GCA_002413665.1 Legionellales bacterium UBA5158
CTAGTCATGCAAGCATCATGTACGCGCACAGGAACGTTTTTGCGCCCCTGGTCAAAGGTGCCCTGGGGATATAAAGCTATGGCTTCACGACCATCAGTAGCAGTTCTATCGTGGAATACTGCAATAGTATTCAGCCCGCGTGTGGTGGGAATAGTCGCTGCAGAAAATAAGCGATAGCTGCTCATGTCAACAGAGGGATCGGAAGGGAATAAAGGTAAGTGACAAAAGCGATGTAGTTTGATTTCAACATTGTCAGAGATGGGTATGCTTGCGATATCGTTACCCTCAGTGAAAAGAAAGCACAATATCCAATATCAGAGGAAGAGGTTGGTGGTTGCAAAGCGCTTGAATCGGAGGCTTGTGCTGTAGGTGAAGAAGCAGTTGAGGGTAGTCTAGCGAACATGCTCAGCATTTTTATCTACTCTTTTAGTAAGTTGATAGGAACAAAATTATGCCGTTATCATACAAGCGCAAGTGTGTGTAAGTCTAGAAAACGAATTTAACTTTATTTGAATTAACGCGGAAGGGAATTTATTGTAATCTGTGTACCACCATTCTCAAGAATGATTTCGCGTAGTGATGCATAGGCTAAATCACATTTAGCAACACCGGTAAATCGATTAGAATCATGAATGACGCACTTTTCAAATAATCTACCAAAACCTATTTGATGAAATTCTCCAGTTCTCGTTTTATAT
>DHXK01000040.1:860-1205 GCA_002413665.1 Legionellales bacterium UBA5158
GTGTAGTTGCGTTTCTAAATTCATTTCATGAAATGCAAGTGCATCACCATCTTCACCATCACGTTCAAGAGCGCATATGCGTGTTTGTGTTTTGACTGCTTGAGAATATAGAGCTTTATAATTTGGATTTTTGAATTCTTGTAAAGGCTGGGCTGAGAGCATGCTTTGTAAAAAAATAGTTGAGAATGCACCACACAAGCCATCTCTGTGTTGTGTGCCTGCGATCGCCAGACTTTGATGAAAGGGGTAAACTGCATCAAAGTCTGATGTATTAATGCCTGAAGTTCTTGTAGTACTCATAGTTACCTAATTTATATTTATTTACCGAGCCGCGACCGTGAGGGA
>DHXK01000040.1:1414-6736 GCA_002413665.1 Legionellales bacterium UBA5158
AGCCGCGACCGTGAGGGAGTGATAACAGCATATGCAGTGACGCTTCCTCACGGTCGCGGCTCGGACGTGGGCTTTCAACATGGACTGTTATTATACACAAATAAGGATCTTGTAGGTTATTTTAGTTTTTTTACTTTATCAGCAATTTCAACATAAGTCTCAATACGTATGAGCCTTTTGTCTAAATCTCGCACTTCTTTGGACAATTCTTTAATTTGATCTGAGATGGTCGTTACTTTTCCTTCTATTTTTATACTGTCACTAATCAATTTCATGATCTTATCAAAACCACCCATTAGGATTTCCTTTTCCTTAAATGTTTCAATGTCTTAGACAATTCTGCCTCAGCTTCAGCGAGGGCTTTTTCAGCACGTTTATTGGAGTCGCCTAAGCAATCTGCCATGACATCTAAGGCTTTTAGTTGCTCACTGGAAAAGTCAAAATATTGATCGATAGCACGACGGTTAATTTCTGCCACAGAAACATGTTCACGTTTCGCTATGTCATTTAATTTGCGACGTTGCTGTTCAGTTATCATCATTACGGCTCTTTGCATGAGATTTTCTCCTAATTTACCAAATTGTAGCACATGACTGGCACATGTGCATGTGTTGCACCACTTATTTGGCCTAGGCCAGAAAGCCTTTGGTTTTAAGCTGAAGCTGTCGCTAAACTAAAGCTAGCTTGTTTTTTCTCAACTAAATGTAATGATAAATAAGTGCCGAAACTGATGCTAATTAACCATAAAGCGATGGAGCTGAAATGACCCGTGAGATGATACAGATAACTTTCCACTAAAGGTGTTAATCCTGCAAATAAAGAAACACCAAGACAAAAGCCTAAAGAACTTCCACGATATCGATATTGCATGGGAAATAAATTTTTAAAATAAGCATTGCTTGGACTTAGGAAAATTTCATTTAAAATAACAAGTGAAATTAATGCGGGAATGATAAGAAATAAATTGCCATAGTCTATCGCAAGCAAGATCGGATAGGCAGTCATCATGACTAACCAGCAACCAAATTTCATGACTTTGTTAGGTGTGAGTTTATCGGCACAAGATCCAACGACAAAAAGTGTAGCAATACCAAATGTAATTAATACAGTTTGCAATAACATAAGATAGTGACTGCTAAAATAACCTTTGGTCATTAATACGGGGTCAATAAAAGTTAATACAGTTGTGATAGGTGCGGAGGCTGAGCCACCAATAAATATTCCCACTAAAATTTCTTTGGGAAATTTTTTTATTAAATTAAGAAAGCTATGTTCTTTGGTGTTGGCAGGTTTGAAGTTAGGTAGGTCTATCATATTTTTACGATAAAAAATGCCTAAAAATCCCATCACTCCTCCTATCATAAAAGCAATGCGCCAGCTCCAATCAGGCATTCCTGGTAATGTGAGTAAGACTCCGATGACAGAAGCCACTAAGGATCCAAATAATGTCATTGCAGATAACATACTGCCCGCAAATGCTTCTCGTTTGTTTTGCGCATGTTCTACTACGTATATTCCAGCGCCACTGTATTCTCCACCAAAACAAAAAAGCTGAATGGATTTTGCTAGTGTGATAATTATTGTCGCCCAAATACCTAAACTAAAAGTGGAGGGTGTAATGCCAATAATAATTGTTGCAAAGGCTATTCCGTACATAGAGGCTAATAATGCTTTACGTCTGCTGAACATATCACCTATGTAGCCAAAAAATATTCCACCTAGTGGTCTAGCGATCATTGCAATTGATAGAACAATGTACCCTTTGACAAGTGATTGATAGGCAGTGTTACCAGGGAAAAATAAACTAGAAAGCATGGGTAGAAAAATAATAAATAAAGCGTAATCGTAGTATTCCACCATGGTGCCTAATGAGGCGCCAAAAAATGATTTTTTAGACATTTGAATATCAAACATAGGGATTTTATCTTTAATTTGAGCTAAATAGACTAGAATGTGGGCATTGTAGGCATTGAGTTCTTGTAATGCACTTGTTTCTTTTGCTTCACTCTATTTGTCTGTTTTTTTTTGCCTCTCCTTTGTGGAATTTCATGCTTTTTTCTTTGAAAACCCTACCCCTCATCTGCCCTACGGGCACCTTCTCCCACAAGGGGAGAAGAGAAATGGTCATGGCTTTATAGGCTGGTTTTATAATTAAGGCTTTTTACACTTAAACTAGGTAAAATCGCCGATTATCTTACAGCACCTATATTTGTAGAGAGCAAAATGCATAAATACTGTGGATTCGATTTTGGTACCAGCAATTCTACGATAGGCGTGAGTGTAAACAATCAATGCCAGCTCGTACCCTTACAAAATAACAAACCCATTATTCGCTCAGCTATCTTTTGTGATAACGAGCTCCAGCAATGGATCTTCGGTCAAGAAGGGATTAATAGCTATTTGGAAGGCATTCCCGGTCGCCTAATGATGTCTATTAAATCCATTTTAGGCTCCTCGTTGATGGAAGAAGAAACCGTTATCTTTAATGAGATGGTGTCCTATACCAAGATATTAAGTTATTTTTTACGCCATATTAAAACCATTGCTGAGAACACGACTCAAAACGAATTATCGCAGGTTGTACTAGGCCGTCCGGTGCGCTTTCATGATAATGACCCTCAAATGGATCTTCAGGCACAAAATACCTTAGAACAAATTGCACGTGAAGTAGGTTTTAATGAAGTGACATTTCAATACGAACCTATTGCTGCAGCCTTAGCGTATGAGATGTCGATAACGAGTGAGCAATTAGCTTTAATTATTGATATGGGCGGTGGTACGTCAGACTTCACCGTTATTCGACTACGGCCTGGTCTCAATAAAGCGGATCGAGCAGAAGATGTATTAGCAAATTGCGGTATTCATATTGCTGGGACAGATTTTGATCAACGTTTAAGCTTGAAAACAGTCATGCCCATGTTAGGGATGGGTAGTCTCATAAAAGGCTCTAGCAGTGATATAGAAATGCCATCGATGTATTACCATGATTTAACAACATGGCATACACTCAATAGTTTGTACAAATCAACAACTCTCTCTCACCTACGATCTCTTCAGCTTGTTGCTTATGAAAAAGAGTTAATAGCGCGTTTAGTGAATGTTTTAAAAACCAAAGCAGGGCATCATATATTAGATGCCATAGAAACCAGCAAGCAAAAATTAAGTGATAAACCTACCGTTATTACAGATTTGTCTTTTATCGAGGACGCATTAAATATTTTAATAACGCGTTCTACTCTGAATGAAGTCATAGATGATCAGTTAGAACAGTTAGTGAATACAGTCAAGCAAACTATTAAAATAGCAGGTGTCACTGGTAATGATATTAGCGCAGTTTTTTATACGGGTGGTTCAACTAAAATTCCCATCATTAGAGAAAAAATTAATTTGTTATTTCCTAACGCTGAAATTATTTTAGGAGATGCATTTGGTAGCGTCGGCTTAGGATTGACTATCGATGCGCAACGAAAATATGGCTCATAGAAGAAAGCTGTATTTATGGTGAATGCTAAATTATTAAAAGCTTCATACATCGATGCTAGTGTTAGTGCAATTTCTCATTGGTTTAGGTCATACGCGCACTAATTTAGTTTATAGCTTATTTTGGGTGCCATTTAATGTTTTTTGCAATTACTTTTTTATATGTTGAGTTAGCTTTTTTTCTAACAGTCAAGCTGTCAGGCTCATTAGATCTAGAAGGCGTTCCTGGGTTTAATCTAATGGCGACTTCGTCTAAAATTAAATGCGTGTCTTCCGTGAAGCAACCATCCGGAAAAGATTTTTGCGCATCACATATCATGGGTAATAAGCCTAATTATTTAAGGGTATCCGCGTAGAGTATGTGTTGCTCTCGTGCTTTTTTGAAATCTGGTTTTTCATCGGAAGAGTGCTGCGAAATTGCGTTAACAATTTCTTCGCCTGATTTTCTTAAAACAGCTCGATTGAATGACATGTATTGCATCCTTTTGCTTAATGATTTAGGAATCTTACCTTTAGAAAAGTAGGTTGGCAATCCAGAGTGATTAAAATAGCATTTAAAAAATGTCTAACTTTTTAGATATAAAAAGAATATTATAGATCAATCATGAATTTTTTAGAGATTGCAAAGGACGCATTATGAAAATTAATCCAGTTTATGTTATCGGGGGTCTAAGAACTCCTTTTGTAAAATCATTCAATAGTTTTAAAAATATCTCTACTCAAGAGTTAATGACTCAAACACTTAAAGCGTTAGTCGAAAAATATCATTTGCAAGGAAAGCAATTAGGCGATGTTGCATTAGGTGCAGTCATTAACAGTTCGTTAAAATGGGGTCTTGCAAGAGAGTCTGTGCTAAGTTCAGGTTTATCACCTTATACACCGGCGTGTTTTATACAAAGAGCCTGTGGCACAGGTCTTGAGGCCACATTGTTGATTGCTAATAAAATATCGTTGGGTCAAGTCCAGTGGGGAATAGCAGGTGGTGTTGATACTAATTCAGATGTGCCGTTGTTGTTTTCAGATAACTTAAGAAATGCCATTCTAAAAGTAAAAACAGCACCTTCGTTTGGCGATAAAATAAAAGTGCTCATACAATTGCGGTTACATGATTTCAAGCCAGTCTCACCAGAAGTAAAGGAACCCCGCACAGGATTATCGATGGGGGAACATTGTGAAAAAATGGTGAAAGAATGGGGCATCTCCAGAGTTGATCAAGATAGCTTAGCCTTGATAAGTCACCAGAATGCAGCTAAGGCATATTCTGAAAATTTTTATCAAGACTTAATTATTCCAGTTCAGGGAATAGATAAAGATGGAATTGTGCGTTCAGATACGACCTTAGAAAAGCTCGCCAAGCTTAAACCTGCGTTTGATAAATCTCCACAAGGTACGCTTACTGCGGGTAATAGTTCCCCCTTATCAGATGGAGCCTCGGCGGTATTGTTAGCGAATGAAAGTCAGTTGCAAACAGAGTCTCTGGTAGCTCTTGCAAGATTTGTCGATGCAGAAGTTGCAGCGGTTGATTATGTTAACGGCGACGGCTTGCTGATGGCGCCTACGATAGCGGTAAGCCGTCTTCTTGAACGACAAAAACTGACGCTGCAAGATTTTGACTATTATGAAATTCATGAAGCATTTGCCGGCCAAGTGCTTTGTACTTTAAAAGCTTGGGAAAGTGATGATTATGCCAAAAAGTTTTTAAAACGTGATAAGGCGTTAGGTCCTATTGATAGAAGTAAAATGAATATTAAAGGCGGAAGTTTAGCATTAGGTCATCCATTTGCTGCAACGGGAGGCAGAATTGTTGCCGCATTAGCAAAAATATTAAGCCAAGATAAACAG
>DHXK01000040.1:6806-11002 GCA_002413665.1 Legionellales bacterium UBA5158
CCCTGACCCTAAAGGGTGAATATTCGAAAAGAGCTTTGTTATAAATGTTGGGTGGATTAGCGTAACGTAATCCACCTTACAATAAATCTATCAGTTACATTGAAGTTCTTTGATAGTGAGAACGCGGCAATGAAGAATTACAATTACGCTGAATAGTTACATTTATTTTTTATCCCGATGATATTCAACAACGCTAAGGTGATGTAAGCATTGGAAATTAATTTTTTCAAGAGGTAAGTATTTGTGAGCCAAGATTCTATAAAGTATGGCAAATACCAACACTATACAAACAAAAAATTTTATGAGCTCATGGGTGTTGCGCGGCACAGTGAAACACTAGAAGAAATGATAATTTATAAAGCGTTATCTCATAGTGAAGATTCTGGTGATAACCAGATTTGGGTGAGACCCAGAAAAATGTTTTTTGAAGAAGTCGCTCATGACAATAAAAGTGTACCAAGATTTAAATGGGTAGGTGATTAATACCGTAATGTAGTGTTGCTATTTGCAGTGAGTTCACAGTGTTCTTGTGCGGCAAGTGATTTTGAAAATAGTTTATTAATTTTTATATCAGGTTGCGATGGGTGCGTGTACATAGTGTCAAGTTCGATTTTTCTGATGGTCTCATTGCACGCTGCAATGTAAGAATTGAGTAAAGTTAGATAGGCCTCTTTACACATGCCTGTTTCAAAATGGGATGTAGGTAAATCTTTGGTTTTCATTCTTTCATAAAGTGATTTCATTTCTTTTAAGAGGATCATTATGATGATTATCTTCTGCAAAATTACAAATTGAGATTACTTGATAGCATGCACTTGTAAAAGCAGGTTGGCGATTAGTAGTCAGTCTCTCCTCAATCAATAAACTCAACTTTGCATTAAGTTTTTTAAAAGCCATGGAGCTAGACACATAAAAACTATCTAGTGGTAATTGTGTACGGCTATGTCGTTCTGGATGATTAGCTATTTTGCTATTAATATAATTTTGAAACTCAGACACTAAAGTTTGGAATTCAAATTGAGATGTTCTTCCTTCTGGTTTGAATTATCTTCAACAAATTCAAAGATATCTCCAGGCTGGCAGCGCAGATAGCGACAAATGGCATCCAACGTTGACACACGTATAGCTTTTGCTTTTCCTGTTTTTAAAATTGAAAGATTTTGTTCGGTAATGCCAATGACTTCAGCGAGTTCTTTTGAGCGAACTTTTCGTTTTGCCATCATGACATCAATATTAATTATGATCGCCATAGTAGTGTTCCTTTGTTATTTATACTGTTAATGTCTGTTCGTCTTGTAATTTGCAAGCTTCCACCATGACATGTGAAACGAGTAAAATAATAATAGCCGTCAAAATATAGCTAATGTCTTGGCTACTGAGACTTATGTCTATTTGTTTGTGGTGATGTAAAATAAATGAAGTTACAGCTTCAAAGTAGAGGCAACCCAATAAAGATAAATTTAAAAACATTTTGTAATCGGTGGCTGAACTGTTTAATTTTTGTCATGTCGTTTGCCTTAGAGATGAATAAGAGCGAAATATATATTATTAATTATCGAATTTCAATAACAAGTTATTGTATATCAAAAAAATTGATTGGTGTTATGCAGAATATTGCGAGGTCAGATTTGAAGATATTCGCACAATAATAGTTACTATTATTGTGCAAAACCTGGTCATATTGTTTAAGCGCGATAAGATTGGTTAGGCAAAAGCTCACGATCTGACTTAGAAAGATTTGCAAGAATCGGCGTAATGTCTCTTTGCATGAAAGTGGCAGTTTCAATAGGTCTTATAGGAAGTACTTGGTTAAAGACTACTTCGGTTTTGATGATTGGAATGTTGAAAGTGTTTCTAATAAGATTTTCGATAGCTTCTTGTAATTTACTGGGATTGTTTCCATTCGGTAAAGATGCAGCATACACTCTAATCAAGTACATCCAGATATTTTCATAAGCGCGTATTGTGTTAGTTGATGTATTATCTATTTTACAAGCAACTAGCTTCTTGGCCATGGCTTGGTCATCTTGATAAGCATCATTCTTTGATTTAAAAAAACTATGTGGAGCCTGGATATGAATAAAATCTTCTCCAAGAGCGTTTAAATTATGATATGTATAAGATTGTATCAATATACTACTTGTTAAAGGCTTATCAAATTCTTCTTGAAAAAGGTCTGCTATTTGTTTTGCAATGACACCTTTATATTTAGGTAATCGATAATAGCAATCAATCAGAAATCTTTCATAGTCGGCTTTGCTTGAAGACTCACTGCGAAAATTCTTTAATCTTAATGCTAGAGGTTGATTTGTATGTATGCTTAGTAAATTTGACACGAAGCTTTTTGGGTGTTTATCCAAATAGTTAGTACCTATGTCATTGATTTTTTGGTTAATCTCATTAATCTCTCTTGCTATCATGCAACCTCCGGCAATGTAGAATTGATAAGTTATTCGGCAGTAGTTTAATATTTAATCTACATTTAATCAACGGTTTATTTTAAGAGCACTTATGGAGCGACTGTATCAATTGGCTGTTAAGCATAGATATAGATATAGAGATTCCCGAATTGAAAGAAACGCCTACCCTGTTTACCCTGAGTTATTCAGAAGTTTTCAAAATTGTTTTCTAGCTAGTTGATAAATCATATGTTTAATTACCTCACAAATATTATTATTTTTTTTTAACAAGGAGCGTTAAGATGCATCACGATCAAGTTGGTCCAGGAATAGTCAATTTTACAGGCGACCAAGAGATAGATAGAGTCGTATTCAACACCACCGTGACTGTAACAGATTGTGAAGAGGAAAAAGGTTTGAGGCTGCACCATCCCTAATTAGGATAGCGATCCCCTGATTACAATAAAAGTTTTCAGGGGAATGACTTAGTAATATCTACGATGATTGCGTGGTTCCTCATTTTCTTTAAACACAATAGCACCGTACACTCTGTTGTAAAAAAAATCTAACATAGGCTTATCATCCAAAGCAGTCAAAGCATCTTTCAGAAATGTATTGAAATCCGTAATTCTTTTATAGGGAGGATGAGCGGGTAGTGGATAAATATCTTTTACTTTATCTGACCAGTAAGAAAGTATGGTTTTCACTTTCTTAATAAATTCTTCCTGAGCCAATTTGGCTAATTTAATATATTCTCTAAAAGCTAATACATGCGCACTATCTTTTGATTGTTGCATGGCAACAGTGGCAGCTTCAATTTCATTTTTGCTTGCAGGCATCATTGCTTTTAATGTATTCACTAGATAGGTAAAATTATGATAAGCACCCTGTGGGCCTTCCTGCAAACAAGAATTGCGTAATGAATAAAGATCGAGGACTTCAACATTTCCGTCTACTTGGCGTAATAAAAAATTCAATGTAGGTGATTTTAAGATTTGATTAATTTGTAAGAAAGGTTTTCTTTCATTAGCGTGTGTAATAAAAAAATCATATAACGCATTATGTTTATTCTGGGAATCGCTGAAAAAGCCATTTCCAACTAACTGATCATTATAGGCAGCAGAGGCAAGACCTTGAGGTTTTTCAAAGACAGAAGGCATTACTATTGTAGGAATAGCTATACAAGTCACCTTGAGATGCGTATGACCCTCGTTGGATTTAATTAAGCTCCAGAAGAATTTCAAACGATTTTCATCAATGAGATTTTGAAAGGGCTCAGTGTCTTTTTTTAATTTTACAAAATTAACTAGATCATTAAACACTTTAGTAAATTTTATTTGAAGTTGGCTGTGCTTACCGTTAATGATGTGAAAAATGCCTGGTTGCTGTGCTTTAATGAAGATATAAGAATCATTATATTTATCTTCTTTTAATATGCTTTCATCAGGTAAGGATGACATCAGAAAAAGATTATGCTTACTAATATTCGTCACTGCAACAATGCGAGCCATTTGAGTGGGAATGATGTCATCCTGATTTTTTTGCTTAGCTTCTTTTACAATACGAACTTGTTCATGCAGCCAAATCGTTACGTAGCGCGGTAAGATAGGAGTGGTTTCATGTAGGGATTCATCGGCATATTTTGCAATATACCTTCTTCGCCAGTTACAATGTTCGCTAGGATAAATAGGTTGCGGGGCATCTGGATCTTGTGATTCAAACTCACCTATTTTAAAATATTCTTTCTGTTCAAATTTAAAAAATGAAGAAGAAGGTAACAATTTTATTGTTCTATTC
>DHXK01000040.1:11115-11887 GCA_002413665.1 Legionellales bacterium UBA5158
CTCTTTACGTTTTTTTTGTAAGATATTCAATATGCGGTTGGCTTTGCTTTTCTCGATGCTAGCATAATTTTGAAAATAAGATTTACTTTCAATTGAAGCTACTTCAATAATATTGAAAACATAATCAATTATTTGCGCAAATTTAATGAGAATAGCTGGGCGTACATGTACATATTGAGCGTATAAAGGGGAGGCATCGAATTCACGTTTTAAATCTAGTAAGCGCAAATACTTAGGCATAATTTCATGTTGGAGATCATGTGCGGCAAAGATTTCTTTTTCACTCAGAAAAAAATTATCTTCGAGGCTGCATTTTGACATGATACCTATTATGACCTTATCAAAATCAATTAATAATTTCTGCGTGTCATCATTAGATAATAGTAAATTTGGAAGTTCTTGTTCTTTTAGTTTTAGTAAAGTGTAAATATAAAGTTTACCTTTTCCATCTCTTAACTCTTCTTCAGTCATTCTTGAAACGTTGAATAAAAAAGTAAAAATAGTATGGTAAGAGCACTGGTACCAAAAATATCGATATCCATTAGCAAAACCTTCAATATACTTATCTTTATTAGGTATCTTAACTCTTTCAATCTGGCCTTTCTTGGGCTTTTGTAAATTGAATGCAGTTTGCAAATATTTAGTTAAGCTCATTTGAATTTCAATGATCTCTTTATTGCTTTCAATAATTTTTGAAAGTTCTTTTCTGATCTGTGGTTTTTTATCTTCTGAGGTAGATGATAATTGCACTTCAAGTTTTAGTTTTTGTTCT
>DHXK01000040.1:11993-14268 GCA_002413665.1 Legionellales bacterium UBA5158
AAGTTTTAGTTTTTGTTCTAATGCAGGAGCTAACAGATTATTCAGTAAAGTATTTTGAGATCGAAACCATCCTGTAGGATATAAATGAATCCATTCATCCATAATCAGAATAATATTATCAAGCATTTTTTGATACGGTTCGATCAACCCCATTTTTTGTAGAAAGTTTTTATCCTCGAGAGACCAGATGGGAAATTGATTTATCTTTGGGGGTTTGATTTCTTCAGTGACTAATGAAGACGCATTCGTTTCACTAGGTTGAGGTATTTCTTTTTTATCTCGATACCAGAAGTGAAATAGACGTCTGCTGAGAGGATTTGTTATTTCAATAGCCGATGAAGATGCACTTGCTGCTTGCGGTAGTATAGCTTCATCAATGGTTTGAAGTGGTTCTTTTTTTTCATAGGGCCAGATTGAAAATAAACTTTTTCTGGGTGGATCGACTTGTTCGACTGCTGATGAAGCAGATGCACTAGCTTCTTGCATGAGTATTGCTTCTTCGATGGTTTGAGGTGTGGCTCTATGGCGAAGCCCAAAACTTTTTCTAGGAGGCTCGATTTTTTCAGCTGCTGATGAAGCAGACGCATTCTCCGGCTGAGCTTCGATTTCTTCGACAATTTGATGCGGAGTTCTGTTTTCTCGAAGCCAAGCAGAAAATCGATTTAGTTTAGTTGGTTTTATTGTTAACGACGCACTAGATGGGGCTGTGGTTTCTTCAGGGTTAGGATTAACTGTGTTTGAAAACATTTAAACATCCTTTGCGCGTCTTTGAGTTGAGGGCAGAGTATTTTTTGAGTGAGGCAATTATTGGTTGATAATTGACAATATGAATAACTATAACGCATCGAGCGGTAAGCTACTAGCCATTTGGGAGTATTAGGGGATTGATGTAATTTTTGACCATTTGGCAAGGGACCATAAGCGTTTATTCATAGCTATTGGTAACTATTTAGTCATTATTTGAGGATGTTATTTGGTTTTGTCGTCCCTGCGAAGGTGTGGATCTATTCTGTCATTGTGCTGGTCAATGCTTGGTATAAAGTAAAATCCCCGTCATCGTGTGGATGGCACTTAAATTCGTGTGTTGACACTTAAAAATCTTTTCGCTTCTCCCACAAGGGGAGAGGCGAAGAAAAAAAAGATTACTGTAGGTATTTTCTTTCGCTCGCAATAACAGCTGAATAGCTGTGTGTTACTTCATTTTCATCCCTTTACTTTTGTGGGCTGTCGTGTCAAAAATTTCCTCTTGAATTTTGGAAAAATACGTTAAAAATACTTTTGGATTATCTCTAGCTTTATTAATATCGGCTTCTTTAAGTCGTAACATAAGACATAAATATTCATTGTCGACGATACAAGTACCTTTTGTTGCAGCATAAAAAGTACCTTCTTTTTGTAATGACCAGACTTTCTTAAATGCCTCAGCGTGATTGGCTTTACTCAATTTTTTTTCTGTCTTAGAAAAAAATGTTTCCATTACTTTCAAAAATTCATTCATGCCCTCTATGGGCTGCATTTCATTGGAAGATACTTTGTTAAGTATAAGCAAAATATTATTAATATAGGCAGTAGGTTTGATTCGTCCTTCTAAACGTCCATCAAAAGAATTCACAATATGAGGTAGCTCAACTGTCATATTTAATGTTTCTCTAAAATGAGTTCCTTCAAAAGTAGGGCACGGAGGTGGTTTCATTAACCATGACCATGAAGAAGGAGGGTGAGCGAATTTAACATTCGGAAATAGCGAGCTGTGACAAGCTTGTGTGCCTTTTTCATCTGATCCTTTTCCATGTTGGAGCAATGTTGAATCTTTTGTGATTATTATATTTTTTCCCCAAACAGAGCCTAATAAATAAAAAAATAAATCTACGCGACGTGCCGCATGTTCCTTTATTTCTTCTGATAACAATTCAACTTTTTCTAATATCAGATTGTCTGTGTCTATCATCTTTTTTGAAATTCTAAGGTTGGCTTCAAGTTCAATTATTCTTTTTGCAATGGGATCTTTATTTTTAATAGAGTCATCGGCTAAAGATAAAGCTGGCGGTGCTGATGATGACGCTGCTGCTAGAGGTGCTGCTACTAGCGGTGCTGATGCAGGTGCTGCTACTGGTGGTGCTGATGCAGGTGCTGCTACTGGTGGTGTGGATACCGACGCTGCTGGCGTTGGCGCTAATGCCGCTGATGCTGCTGCTACTGCCGCTACTGTTGCTGCCGTTACAGCTGCTACTGCCGGTGCTGCAGCTGTCGTGACTGCTGCAAATGCTGGTGCTGC
>DHXK01000275.1 GCA_002413665.1 Legionellales bacterium UBA5158
AACCGCGACTGTCAGGAAGCGATCTCTAACGGTTAAAGAATCGCTTCCTGACAGTCGCGGTTCGGTAGAAAACTGTTACGCTAATTTAAACCGGCGACGAGAATCTCGCAGTATAATTGATACCCAAGGCCACAATATCATACTGGTGACAGCCGGAGACCAATAGAGCCATGTTTTAGGCGGCTCACCAATGAACCCTTGCACACAAAATAAAATAAATTGATACAACAGAACTAACATGAACACCCATATTCCTTGCTGTATAAGTGGGTTCATACGCAACTGCGTATGCATACGTACAACAAAATAAATAGTGATAGTCATTGCTAAAGCATGCTCGCCTAACAGTGTCCCATTTAGTACATCTAAAGCAAGTCCAGCCATCCACGCTACGCCGATATTTATACGATCAGGCAACATCATAGACCAATATATTAATGCCATTAACACCCAAGCAGGGCGAAACCAAACCGTCCATTCCGGCATGGGTAATAATGTTAAAATAAAAGCAATTAAAAACGTAGTTGGGATTGACAACCAATGATGAGAAGAACGATTCATGATACTCCCACTTTTATAGGTGTATTTTCAGCATTTTGATTTGGCCATACGAGTAAGACTTGTCTGCTTCTATCTGAATGAGCATTGGCCTCAACATCAATTGCAGCAAATTCTAAGCCAGGATCTCTTTTTATAGAAATGACTTTACCCACAGGATATCCTGCTGGATAGTGATCCCCTAACCCAGATGTCACGAACACATCACCATTATTAATATCGACAGTTTGCGGAACATTCACCAAATGCAATTTTCGAGAATAACTATCGCCCATTGCGATAGCTCTCACACCGTTACGTACATTTTGTACCGGCACGCCACTGTGGGTATCATTAATTAATAAAACGCGACTGGTAATAGGGCCTGCTTGAATGATTTTCCCCATCACGCCATCAGCATCTAACACAGGTTGCCCAACAAAAACGCCATCACGCGAACCTTTATCTAATACTGCTTGACTTACAAAAGGATCCGAATCAATAGCTAATAGTTGCGCCATCAAAACTTTTCCACGTATTTGAGTGGATGAATGCATTAAGGCTTTAAGCTGAGTGTTCTCTAATTCAATGGCAAGCAAGCGCTGCACTTGAACCTTCATCAATAATTGCTCTGCTTTGAGCTCACGATTTTCTTTCGCTAATCCTACGTGAGTACTCAGAACATTGCCAAATTGATCAAACGTATGAATGGGCCAGCTAACAATATATTCAAGAAATGATAACGGGATGGATAAGGTAGCCCGCACACGCTGCACACCGATTCCACGCTGGTCTAAAATCATTAACAAGATAGATAAACCCAGCCAAAATAATGTTCTTATTCCTGGCTGAGTTCCTTTTGTAAATATGAACTTAATAGCCTAATCCTCACGCTATTCTTTCATCAAAAAATCAACCCCTGTGGTATCTACCATTTCTAATGCTTTACCGCCCCCACGAGCTACACACGTTAAGGGTTCTTCAGCAACAATAACAGGCAAGCCGGTTTCTTCCATGAATAAACGATCGATGTTTCGTAACAGCGCACCGCCACCCGTTAACACCATACCACGCTCAGCAATATCAGATGCTAGTTCTGGAGGAGCTTGTTCTAATGCAGCTCGTACTGCCCCTAATATGCCGGATAGGGGTTCTTGGAGAGCTTCTAAAATTTCATTGCTATTGAGAGTAAAGCTACGTGGAATACCTTCCGCCAAGTTACGTCCACGCACTTCCATTTCGCGAATCTCATTGGCAGGATAAGCAGAGCCGATTTCATGCTTAATACGTTCTGCAGTGGATTCACCAATTAAAATGCCATAGTTACGTCTTACATAGCTTACGATAGCTTCATCAAAGCGATCACCACCAATTCGTACTGAAGCTGAATAAACTATTCCGCTTAATGAAATAATCGCGACTTCTGTTGTACCGCCACCGATATCTACGACCATAGAACCACGCGGTTCATCAACTGGCATGCCCGCACCCATCGCGGCGGCCATAGGTTCTTCTAACAAATACACTTCACGAGCGCCAGCACTGATTGCTGATTCACGAATCGCGCGACGCTCAACCTGTGTAGATCCACAAGGAACAGAAACAAGCACACGTGGACTAGGTCTTAAGAAACGGTTTTCATGCACTTTGTGAATAAAATGTTGTAACATTTTTTCTGTCACGTAAAAATCAGCAATCACACCATCTTTCATTGGCCTAATAGCAGTAATGTTGCCAGGCGTTCTACCCAACATCAGCTTAGCTTCGCTACCGACCGCAGCCACATGCTTAAGGCTGCTGCTGTTTGCCGGATTTTGACGAATGGCAACAACTGATGGCTCATTGAGCACTATGCCTTTACCGCGAACATAAATCAGCGTATTTGCTGTACCTAAATCGATCGATAAATCATTTGAAAAATAACCGCGTATTTTTTTAAACATAACTACACAAATTCCTATGTGGTGACAGTGACGACAATTCTGACGTAGATTCTAATAGATTCAAATTAAAGTAGCCACAAGATCGTGATTTTTGATTTATATAAATCCTGACCTTATTTCGCTTTTTTACAAAATACAGAGAAAATTAAAAGGTAGAAATCATTAAATCGAAAAATAGAGATGATTATTTTGTGCAATCTACAGTATAATTGCCCTCATTTTAGCACCTTTAACCACCCATGTAAGCGAGAGCCACACCATGTCGTTAACCACTACCGATGTTAAAAAAATAGCTCATTTGGCCCGACTTAACCTGAGCGAAACAGATTTAACCACTTATACTGACCAACTCTCAACCATATTGAACTTTGTAGAACAAATGAACGAAGCGGACACAGATCAAATTGCACCCATCTCTCATTCCCTGGATGTAACTCAACCTTTACGTCCTGATATCGTGACAGAAATCGTTGACCGTGACGCATTTCAAGCCATTGCGCCACAAGTTGAAGCAGGACTTTATCTCGTTCCTCAAGTTATCGAAGGTTAATATAGGATTGGTACCACATGATTTACAAAACAATTGCACAATTATCTGCGGATCTACACTCAAAAAAAATATCCAGTGTTGAGCTCACACAATTTTTTATTGAGCGCATTAAGCGCTTAGACGGCAGTTTAAACAGCTTTATTACTCTCTCAGAAGAATCAGCTCTTTCAACCGCAAGACTAGCAGATATAGAACATGCAAAAGGTCTGGCGCAGCCGCTAACCGGTATCCCAATCGCGCAAAAAGATATTTTTTGTACCCAGGGAATTAAAACCAGTTGCGGCTCAAAAATGTTAGATAATTTTATTTCGCCCTACGATGCAACAATTGTCACACGCTTTAAAGAAGCTGGCACTGTGATGCTAGGCAAAACTAATATGGATGAATTCGCGATGGGTTCTTCCAATGAAACAAGCTACTACGGTCCTGTCAAAAACCCTTGGGACCTTGAAAGAGTTCCTGGTGGTTCCTCCGGTGGATCTGCTGCTGCCGTTGCTGCTTATTTAGCACCTGGGGCAACAGCCACTGACACAGGTGGCTCTATACGTCAGCCTGCGGGATTATGTGGTGTAAGCGGGTTAAAACCTACCTATGGTCGCGTCTCACGTTATGGCATGGTGGCATTTGCTTCCAGCCTAGATCAAGGCGGACCTATGGCTCGTACTGCTGAAGATTTAGCGCTCATGTTAAATGTAATGGCCGGCGTTGACATCAAAGATTCAACTAGTGTTGAGCATCCTGTTCCTGATTATACCACGACGTTAAATGATTCTTTGCAAGGCATGCGAATTGGTTTACCTAAAGAATTTTTTAATGCAGGTTTAGATAATGACATCGCACAAATTATTCAAACAGCGGTTAAAGAATATGAAAAATTAGGTGCAACAATACATGAAATCAGCTTACCAAACAGCGCGCTTTCTATTCCCGCTTATTATGTGATTGCACCAGCAGAATGTTCTTCTAACTTAGCGCGCTTTGATGGCGTACGTTATGGTTATCGTTGCAGTGATCCCAAAGATTTAGAAGATCTTTATAAACGCTCCCGCAGTGAAGGTTTTGGTAGCGAAGTAAAACGTCGCATTATGGTAGGCACTTATGCATTATCCTCAGGTTACTATGACGCGTATTATTTAAAAGCTCAAAAAATTCGTGGCCTAATTCGCCAAGATTTTATTGATGCATTCAAAAAGGTAGATTTAATTTTAAGCCCTACCTCACCCACGACTGCTTTTAAAATCGGTGAAAAAACCAGCGATCCTATCAGCATGTATTTATCCGATATGTATACTATTGCGGTCAATTTAGCAGGATTACCTGGCATGTCCATCCCTGCGGGATTCACAAAAAATTTACCTGTAGGCTTACAACTAGTCGGAAACTTTTTCGCAGAAGCAACCTTATTAAACGCAGCTCATCGCTATCAACAAGTGACAGATTGGCACACACGCACACCAGAGGGATTTTAAGATGGAATGGGAAACAGTTATTGGTTTAGAAATTCACGCACAACTACTGACTAACAGTAAAATTTTTTCGGGTGCATCCACTGCATTTGGTGCTGAGCCTAATACCCAAGCCTGTGCAATTGACTTAGGATTTCCCGGTGTTTTGCCAGTATTAAATGAAACCGCTGTCAGTATGGCGATTAAATTTGGTTTAAGTGTAGATGCTGAAATTTCTAAAAAATCTGTGTTTGCACGTAAAAACTATTTTTATCCAGATCTTCCTAAAGGTTATCAAATTAGTCAATTTGAATTACCCATAGTAGGCAAAGGTCATATCAATGTGGAGCTTGAAAATGGCGAAACAAAACGAATTAATATTACTCGCGCACACTTAGAAGAAGATGCTGGGAAATCCTTGCATGAAGATTTTGCGGGATGCACCGGTGTAGATTTAAATCGCGCAGGCACACCGTTACTAGAAATTGTTTCTGAACCTGACATGCGCTCTGCAAAAGAAGCTGTAGCATATTTAAAAGCAATTCATTCTTTAGTTCGTTATTTAGAAATTTGCGATGGCAATATGCAAGAAGGTTCTTTTCGTTGCGATGCAAACGTCTCTGTCCGCCCTAAAGGTCAAGAAAAATTAGGTACACGGGCTGAATTAAAAAATATAAATTCATTTCGTTATGTTGAGCGTGCAATTAATTTTGAAGTTGAAAGACAAATTGCGTTAATCGAAAATGGTGGAACGATTGCGCAAGAAACAAGATTATATGATCCAGCCAAACATGAAACACGTTCTATGCGTAGCAAAGAAGAAGCAAATGATTATCGTTATTTTCCCGATCCCGATTTATTGCCATTGGTTATTACTGAAGACATGATTGAACGTGCAAAAAACGACATGCCAGAACTACCACAACAAAAACGTGATCGCTTTATGGAACAATATAGCTTAAGTATTTACGATGCGGATGTATTAGTTAGCAGTCGACATATGGCAATTTATTTTGAAACAGTCGTTTCACAATCTGGTGCGCAAGCTAAATTAGTTGCCAACTGGGTCACCGGCGATTTACTCGCTGCACTCAATAAAGAAAATATCGATATTTCCGACAGTCCAGTTAGCACTCTTCATTTGGCTAAATTAATAGAACGGATTAGCGACAATACTATTTCAGGAAAACTTGCTAAAACTATTTTTGAAGCTTTGTGGAATCAAGAAGGTGACGTGGATCACATCATCGACAAAAAAGGCTTGAAGCAAGTGACTGATTTGGGCGCGATTGAAATCTTAATCGATACCATTTTAGCCGATAATCCAGAACATGTTGCGCAGTACCGTTCAGGCAAAGAAAAATTATTTGGATTCTTTGTAGGCCTAGCAATGAAAAGTTCTGGCGGAAAAATGAATCCTCAGCAATTAAATGAATTGTTAAAAAAGAAATTAGCAATCTAACAGTCCTTAACACTATCCTTCTCCTCTTGCGGGAGAAGGTCTCTGCAGTTTGTTCTTAAATCAATAAGCTAAATATACTTGAAAAAAATTCGTTATTTATAAAATCAGATTATCTTTTGACGAATGATTCATCTTACTTACCATATTCAACAATCACTTTCTGTTTTTCTAATTTAGTTTGATGCAAAAAAAACAGAGTTATCTACTTAATAAAATCCATCAACTCTGCATTAAACTTTTCTTTTTCATCCCAAAATAATCCATGACCACTTTTCTCAAAAAAAATAATATTAGAATCTTTAATTTCTTTCTGCATTTGTTCAGCAAATACAAAAGGACAAATTTTATCATTAAGACCATGGAAAATTATTGTAGGGACATTTATGTCTTTCAATTCCGAACGCAAATCTACATCACGTAATTGTATAGCAGACATCACAGTTGCATGTGAGGATGCTTCCATGCCTAAACTATGAAACCAATCTTGTAATTTAGGGCTCAACGCATCAGTCTTATAAAAGAAAATATTTCCAAAATCAGTCAACATCTTTGCGCGATCTTTATCACATTGTTCAATCAAACCATCAACAACAGATTTGTCTAATCCATGCGGGTAGTCATCACGCTTTGTAAATACGGGTGCAGCAGCTCCCATCAAAACTAATTTTTTAACACGAGCGCCAGCATGTCTTGCCATGTAATGAATGGCAATTGCACCACCCATAGAAAATCCACACAAGGTTACATCTTGTAAATCTAAAGCATCGAGAACTTTTTTGATGTCATCTGCATATTGATCGTAAGTGTAATCACACCAAGGCTTATCTGATTTACCATAACCTCTTAAATCAATGCCTATACAGCGAAAACCATGTTTGGGTAATTGACTGAATTGATATTCAAACATTTTATGATTAACAGGCCAACCATGAATAAAAACGATTGGCTGACCTTCACCTACATCTTCTACGTAAAGATTAAGCTTGGGTTCCACTTCAATATAATGCGACATACACAAGTTCCTTTTGTTGGATATCCACTACAAAACTAACACGAACCCATTTTTAATAAAAATGTATTATCATCTTCGGCTTGCTTCTCAACAGACACTAAAGAAACCTTTTGCTTCTCAACAGACACCGAAGTAACCTTAGGCTTGAAAAATGCAGCTTTTTTGCAGTCATCATAACAAACATCAGCGGCGTGTTTTGCCAAATTTGTCATCCCCAGCAGCGCAGTTAAAGTAATTAGTGATGCAGGAAATCCAGTATAGCAATGAGCAGCCATAAATTTCCAACACGTTACTTGTTTTGCCAACAGAGTTGTCGTATTGGCTAGCGATTTAGGGAAGTAAGGGTTCTCCATAAACTCCCAATCCGGGACTTTTGATAGCTTAGCTTGATTCCATGCTCTCGATAAGTCTTGGTACAAAGACACATTAGGCTGATCTAAACGTCGACGTAATGCACCATGAATAGGAAAACTAATAGGCGCAACCACTACTCCGGCTGTAGCACCAATGATAAATTGCTCCCACCACTTTATAACCGTTTCCTCTTGTTTGGTAACGAGCAGTTGCTTCTCTATTTTATCTACAGTCAAAGCCCAAAGCGGCCATGAAACAACATCACGAGCCATGCTATATCGACAAGCTATGCCCCACGACTTATAGAATTCTTGGCGTGACATGCCACGCATAACATCTTTACAACTGTTCGCAGAAGTCGTGTGAAGTTTTTGCATAAACAAGAAACGCATGGACATTATACTAGCCTCCAATCCACCAGCAAATGCACCGCCTAAAGCTATAGCCTGAGTAGGTGTAAAGTTATTCTTTTCTAAATAATTTTTAGCCAAAGGTGTAATATTGAATAGAAGTCCACTTCTCAAAGTATTCGTAACAACAGCAAGCTTATAGCCTTTCCAAGGTTGCTTCATAGTTATATCCCATGCGACTTTAAACCCTTTTTTAATTGAAATATTCGCTTCAAACTGTGTTAAAGGGGTAGTCGCTATTGGCACCGTTATTCCTGCAAATACGCTACGCAGAATAGCTTTTGGCACATCCACTGCCCAAGGATCTATGCTAGCTTTTTCTTTAGGAACCACTATCGCAACAGGAATTTTGGCCAAAACTGCGTCATTTAAACCCAGATCTCGTGAGTGGAAATGATGATAGCTTCTTGGATAGAATATTAAATTAATATTTTTAGTAGAAGCATTTCTCTTAATAAGTTCTTCTTGAGGCGAAGACTCTTTAGCCTTACCCTCACAATTAGCCACAGCAGGACGGGTCAATTGGTTGACCCATTGACGGATTCTCTCTAACATTAAATCACCCTCGTTTTGTGTTTATTTTGTTCTGCAAGCTGAGCATAAATTAACGCTGCTTCTTTGAGCAGTCGCCATAGCTCACCCTATTAAATATGATGAATAGGAAGGGGCAATATAGACTTAAAGTGGGCAAGGTGCCACCTATATTAGCTATATTGTGCATATATTAATGGCGTAATTTAAGTGCTAAAAAAATACCCAGTGCGGCGCAAAGCAAAGAGGGAGTAAGAGCGGCTAAAAGTGGATAAAATTGAAAAACAACACTAAACTGACCTACAAATGCGTTTAAAATATAAAATATAAAGCCTATTGAAATTCCAAGCAACACCCTCCAACCCATAGTCACTGAGCGAGAAGATCGAAGAACAAAGGGCAATGCCAACAAAATCATGACCAAAGTTGAGAGCGGTTGAAAAATCCTTTTCCAAAATTCAAACTGGAAATCAGTAGCCTGTAATCCATTTTCTACCAAATGCTGAGAATATTCTCGCAATTGCGATAAAGACATAGCGGAAGGCTCCGTAAGTCCAACGTTCAGCAATTGGGGATTAAGCGCTAAATCCCAGCTTCCTTTAGCAAGCTTCTCTCCATGAGCCTGGTTATTTGCAAAAGTTGTTTTAACCGCATCATGCATCACCCATTGCTTTCCCTCATAATCCAATGACTTTATGTAATAAGCCGCTAACAAACGATGTTTATCATCAAATTGATAACGAGTAACACCTTTCAAATGGTGCAACCCCATGACTTGATTGACATTTAAAAAATTATTCCCTTCATGTATCCAAACCCCTGCCGCAGTAGCAATCGCTTGACCACCATTCTCAGCACTTTGCTTTTGTACTTCTGCCATTTGATGAGCTTTAGGAGCTATCCATTCGCCTGCAAGCGTCACTACAAAAATTAAAATCAAAGCAGCGCCCAAATTAGCCGTAGCAATTTTACGTATTGAAAATCCTGCTGCTCGCATAACGATTAATTCTTGATTGGAAGCCAGTACACCCAACCCAATGACACCGCCCAACAGAGCGATCATAGGAAAAAATTGATATAAATTATTTGGCAACTCAAGCAAAACATGTAACACCGCTGAAGAAAAGCCATAATCACCTGTGCCTATATCTCTTAATTCATCTAAAAAATTAATGATAAAGGTTAGTGCCAACATGACTAAAATAACTAATGCTGTTGCTGCCAATACAGATTTTGCTATGTACTTATATAAAATAGTCATGTCATTTCCTCGCGATTTTCTGAAGGAAAAAAGATCGCAATCGATAATCTTGTCGCAAGAAAATCAATGTTATCCCCAATATTAACAACACAACATGCACCCACCATATGCCCACAAAAATAGAAACGGACCCTTGCTCTACCCAATTGCGCGCCATGAAAAGCAGATTCACATAAATGACATATAGCAATATCGCCGGGATGAGATATGTATAACGACCTTGGCGCGGCCTAACCTGACTTAAAGGTATGGCTAAGACCATTAAAACAAACACTGAAATCGGCATAGATAAACGCCACTGCAATTCTGCCGCTAATTCTGGGTTCTGATAACCCTGCCATAATGTCGCTGTAGGTATCGCTTCTTGCTCTTGATGAGCAGTATGTAATGGGGCACTGGGAAGCCTTAACG
>DHXK01000220.1 GCA_002413665.1 Legionellales bacterium UBA5158
TTTAGGTAGGTGAACGCTTACGTAAAACCTAATTTTTGAAATAAATTTAAAGAGAAATTCGCATTATATTCAATAGATTATAGTCTATCTGAAAAAATAAATCACCTGCAAGCCTGTGCTCTTATTTTGCATTGCTATACTGATGATATCTAGATAAAGGTTAGGAAAAACGAGCAGTGCTAACAATAATGATTACCAATAAAAATGTATCGTTACTCAATTTTGATATGACAAAAAAGATATTAATGTCTTCGATTTTATTTAATAAATTAATAAGCTCACTTTGATATAGCTGAAACTTTTATAAGTAATTCTTTGCAAAATGGTTTAGAGAAATTAATTAAATTTAGTTACGGGAATTAAGGCCATGAAAAGTAGCTCTGTAGAACCTTCCGATGAAGAAAAAAATAAAGCTAAATTAAAGGCTGAAAATCTGAAAAGAGCTATTAAAATTGTAGTATACACAGAAATCGGAAGTCATCCCTGGGCTTCTGCCGGCAAATTTTCCGCTAAGATAGCAAAACAATTTGATCATCTTAGTGGTGATCAATACAAATACGCTGAAATAATTAGTCATAAATTAATAAATGCAAAACAATATGGCAAGATGTTGTCATATTTCATGAGTCCGAGTAAAGATCCTGTAGGCAAAGAAATAGCTAAAAAACTTATTAACGATTTCTTAGTTAATAATCAAAACTACATAAACGATGAGGATTATACTGGAAAATTAGATCGCTGCTTAATGATAGCAGCAAAACTTGGTGACATTAGATTATATGACCTAGTAAAAGCTAAGGGTGGTCGATTTGTTAGAGATAACAATCTGGTTGTCGATGAACATAATTGCAATGTCCTCCATTATGCATGTCAAAGTGAAAATTCAGAACTAGTTAAAAAAATCGCTGAAGAAATGCGAGTAGCAGAAAGGGATAAGAAATTTACTCCACCAGTGGATTCAGAAGCCAATGGTCAATTCGATCCCTTTAGGATTAGAGATGATAAATCTGGTACGAAATCTCTGACACAAATAAATGAATTACGCCCAATACATTATATGAGCGAAACGTTGGCAAGAGGTCTAGACTTTCAATATGGATTACCGATTGATGGATCACCAGGAACATTCGTTTCAGCATACAATTTGTTTAGAATTGAAAATAGAGTATTAGCAAAAAGAAATCTCGATTGGGCAATGCAAAAGCAAGGAATCTTTGGGGAAGACGTCCAAGAGACAGCACTGAAAGGTAAGGGATTTGCCAGCGTGTTTGTAGCAAACTACACTGATAAAATCGAACTGGCGACTTCATCGAAAACCATGATCGCCGGCAATCTTGCTGCGGCTGGTGCAATAACAGGTGTGGCTATTCTATTTGCCGCAAACACAGCACTAAATAATAGAAAAAGAAAAAAATTAGCGATAGCAGCATTGGGAGGTTATGAATTTGTGGCTTTACCAAGCCTGCCAGTTTCACCAGAGTTAAAAGGCGCCATGAGACCTGTCAAAGGAGACTATGCTACTGGTATCTTTCGGTATGCAAATCATAATTTAAAAGAAGCTCTAAGAATACGAGATTTTAAAACGATTAAATCAATCATTTCAAGCGATCCAGTCGGATTTAAAAAAACCACTCATGCAATTTTACAAGCCGTGCGACAAGTTTCACAAATGTCGAGTTTTGATGCTGGTATAAACAAAGCAATATCATCCCCTACTTTTAAATTAGATCTTTATACAACGCTAGTCGATAAAATTGAATATGACGCTAAAACAGATTTATTATCCAAAGATGCTATTCAGATGATAGGGCAAGTTCTAGATTCACTTTATAGGCCAGAAAATAAAGCTGATAATGCTTTGGCAAAAATGCTCATAGAGAATATGAAGAAAAAAAATCCAGCAGCTGGAAGAATTAGAAACGCCATAAACGAATGGTCAATAAAATTTGATAGTCAGAAAGCTGAACTTGATTCGGTTGTACCATTTAAAAAAGCAAAATACCAAAATCCCCCTGGCAATCACGAATTAATTGAAGCATTTGAAAAGTGTGATTTATATAAGATCCGTCATATTATTGCCCACGGAGAATTTAATTACACCTCAAAAGAGGTCATGCATGCTATAGAACACATGTTTGTTTTAACAGCTAATTTACCCGATAAAACTGACTTAATAGGCGATGCTCAAGACAAACCCTTTGTGGAATTTGTTGTTGAAGGCTTGGCTAAGAAAGCTGGACCTAAAGAATTTCTACATGTGTTAAGTCATTTAATTAACACACGCGGGCAAATAGATACCGGTAAAAGAATTATTGCTTCTCTGATTGCACGATATGATCGAAACCCTATTCATGATAATAATAATACTGCGACTGCAGATAGAGAGCGGCTAAAAATTTGCGCCCTTTTAGCTGCTGGTTTAGGCGAAATAGCGAGTTTACAAAAAGCCCTTTCTGTATTACAAAAAGCACCACATAATCTGAGTACGCTCGAGATTATGGATGAAAAAGGCAATAACATTTTACATTACGCTACACAATCACAAAACTTTGAAATGATAAAATACATATGCCAAAATACTTCAATGATAAGTGATTTTAATATTGCAAATAAAGAAATAAAAACGCATGTAAGCAAAGAAGGAATGGTTAGAGATATTGTTGGCTGGGGTAAGCACAAACTCTTGTCAGAGAAAACGCTCAGTAAACAAGAACGACCTTTTCATAAAGAATCAGGCGCAACGGAATACCTTACTAACATAAAGAAAGCGCATCATATTTTTCAAATTCCGAATCGAGAGGGCGTCACACCGTTTAGATTGATAAAAAGTGGAGATACGAATACACAAATGGATGCATTTCTTGGTGGTATTGTTGGATTTAGAAAGGATGCTAATGAAGGACGTCAAAATGAAAGAGATCGTAAAGAAAATCGTGCCGCCACTATTGCACAAGCGGGAATTATATTAGCTATGTTAGCAGCCAGTTGCGGTGCCATTATTCCCGGTGCTATCGGTGCTGGTACAGCATTAGGGGCTTTGATCGCATCTAAGGTAGGGCTAGGTACTATCTTGCCTGGTTTTACTATCACAGGCAGCGTTTTTGAGGGCGCAACCGCTGTTGGTTTAGCATTGGGAACAGAGCATGGTTTGATGCCAGCTTTTGGTAAACTGGGTAAGGAAGTCTACAAACGTTGGGATAAGGCATTCAATGGTGCGAGCATGGAAGCTTTAACGGACTATGATGATCGTATTCTCACCAAGAGTGATCAATTAACTACAATATTAGCTAATAAACTCGCCGAATCTGACGTAACTGCCTTTGCCGACATAATGCGTATCATTGCAAAAGAGAGTGAGGATTTTATAAATGCAGAATCAGACCCTGCAATGAAAGAACTCGCCCGTCTTGCTGCTGTGAATGCCTCTCTTAGATTTACTCCTCCTGATAATATTGATCCTAGCAAAATATTGACACTTGATGAGCTAGCAACTCAAATGAAGGAAATGATTTATTCTGCTGCTACACTTATCGAAAAGAAAGCACCTATCAGCAATGCAAAAAAATCATTTGAAGCGAAGACTAGTGAATTTAATGAAAAACTCAGCAAATTAGAGAAAGACAAAGTTGTGTATAACAGATTAAAAAGAATCAATAAAAAAATTGATAATCGAATTGATGCCATCGATCGAATAAAAGAGGATTATGTCGCTATCAAAGACATAAAAGAATTGGCTATCACTAAACCCGATCTGAGTCAGAATGAACTCTTTCGAGTAGCCGCAATCAATAAAGCAGATGCTGATTTAAAAAGACAAATTAAGCTTATTAACACTAGTCAAGCATCAGATGTAATACTACAAGAGAGAGCATCATTAACCAAAAATCACGCAGATAAAACTGCTTTTATCAAAGTAATTGCTGATGCCTATGAAAGTGCACTGACCAAACGGCAAGAAAATTACGTGCGCGCCTACAATAATAAGGATGCGACAAAGATGATAAGGGAAGAATTGCGAGAACGCTTAGCTAAGATAGAAGGCGGATCGTTAAAGAAAGGGCCTCTTACCCAGGCTGCAGATAAAATTTTTAAAAATATTGATAAACATAATTATACTGATAAAAGCGTTCTTCAAGCTGTTATTCAAGACACATTTAATGAAGCTTACCAAAACGTTAAACACCCTGAACCATCGAAAGCTATTCAAATGAGACAAGCTATAGACTTGTATTTTGATAGGGCAGAATTCGTTTCACAATTACAAAATAGAAATTTAGGTAACAAAGCAGAAAAATCAGAAAGTACAGCTGGTCATACTGAATCACTTGCTAAAGTACCACTCATTCTTTCTCGTAACGGATCAACTTCTGGATCAGGTAATAGTGAAGTTATCCCCGATTATCAATTTGATGACACGACTAAAGAAACTGCTGCCACTATTGCGATTAAGTATGCAGTCAATGCATTGTCTGCTTACCACTATGATGCATCGGCTAGAGATGCTTTATCTAATCTAGGTGTAGTGCACACTAGTAGAGGCATGGGTGGCGATTCCATAGAAATTACACCGAAGTGGAAACATATTTTCGCTCAGCAAAGTGGATCTCTTCCTGGTATACCGGTCTCATTAAGTGCCTTGAATAAAGTAGTGAAAATACAAATTCCCGAGGGGTGGGATCGTCAACGACATGATAGTAAGCCTGATGCCATTAAAAAGGATACTCAAGGCAATAAATTTTCAGATATTCCTTCTGATGCAACTTACAGTAATAAGACTAATCAAGCGGAATTCAAAGTAAAACTAGAAACTAATGGTTATAATTTCACAACAATAAAAATGCCACCTGTTTCATCTGTGAATCAAACAGAGAATCTATTTCTACAATTCGCTAACGATCAATTACAATTATATATCAAGCTTAATGGTACAAATAAAGCGATCGATGTTGGTGGTAGTTCCTTAGAGATTATTAAAGCAGTTATACTAATTTGTAAAGTAAACAATCTTAAATATAATAACACTTCAGGCTTAGTAGCGAACACAACACCGCAAGAAATTGCCGCAGTCCGGGCTAAATATAATACTGCAGAAATGACACCTTTGTTAGCGCGCGTTGATCTTTCTAGTATGGCACTCCCTAGTAATGTGCAGCTAAGTGAAATAGCGCGTAAAATGCATAGTGGCCAGGGTATAGGAAAAGAAGATTTAAAAAAATTCGGCCAAGAAGTTCAAGCTTCTCAATCTCCAGCTCCAGTCCCAACTTCTGTTCGGCCTCGATCCGGATCCGCACCCTGATAGATTAACTTAAATATTTGACATGCATATTGTAATGCTGTAGCATTACATGAATACAGTATTTGTGAGTTTATAATAATGTTAAATCAATGCTCTTACGTTTCGGCTAATGTTCTTTTTCGCTGGCGTCTCTAATTTTTTTTCTTCCACTTCATTCTATTTTTAATTTTTTATAAGGTTTTGGATCATGAAAATATTTTCAAAGGTATTCTTATTCTTTTTTTTTATCATTATCCTCACCAGTTGTGATAAACCCAGTTCATCAACTGTTACTATAGGTATTATCCAACCCTTAGAACATACAGCAATGGCTGAAATTGTTGCCGGTTACACTGAAACATTAAAAAAATTGTATGATAAGCCCGTCATCATTAAAGTTCGAAATGCTCAGAACGATGCGAATATGCAGCGAGCGATTATTCAGCAAATGCGAGATGCAAATTATTCTTTAATTGTTCCTATTGGTGTCGATACATCTGAAATGACGTTAGCCATGACACGCAATCAATCGGTAGTGAGTTTAGCTTCAGATTTATCTGATGCTGATCGTAAAAAACTTAAAAATTGTCGAGTGGCAGTCGTTCACGATGAAATTTCCACTAAACAATTACTTGCCTTTATCCATGCGGTATATCCTCAATTAACTCAGTTAACCTTAATTCATAGTTCTGCAAATAAAGTCTTACCGCAAGTAGATGAAGCGATTGCTGCAGGTAAAATGTTTGGTATCACAATTCATCATATGATGATTTCATCTTTACCGGAATTGTATACAACAGCAAATGCTTTAGATAAAGATTCTCAAGGGATTTTCATTTTAAAAGATAGTTTGATAGTTAGCGGGATAGGTACATTAGCAAAAATTGCAGCGAACAAACATATTCCTCTTATTACCTCGGATCAAGGCTCTGTGCAAAATGGAGCAGGCTTTGCATTAGGTGTGCATGAACGTGAAATCGGTGTGCAAGGAGCGATACTCTCAGTGGCTATCCTAAAAGGCAAATCTGTTTGTGACTTACCGATTGTTGAAATGAAACATTTAACTGTGTTCATAAATCAAAAGTCATTACAAAGTGAATACCAGTCACTAGACCTACTAATAAAAGCTGCAAAGCAATTTTCTTACCAGAGTGAAATGATTAATACGATATCGAGCGGAGCATAACAATGGAATCTTTAATTCTTGCAGTGTTGAGCCAGGCTTTATTATTTTTACCGTTAGCGTTAGGCATTAGTATTAGCTATCACTTATTACGTGCAACGGATATGACGTTGGATGGCAGTTTTGTATTAGGAGCAGGTGTATTTGCAAAATTACTAACAATAGGATATTCGCCATTTTTAGCATTGATTGTAGCTTTATTAGCAGGTGCTAGCGCTGGCATCATGGTGAGCTTGATACAAAGAGATGGACGAGTAGAACCGCTATTAGCTGGCGTTTTAGCGACTTTCATTTTAACGAGTGGCAACCTGGTCATCATGGGACGACCCAATATTAATTTACTGACACAACATACTTTATTATCCAGTGCATTTGCAGCGGGGGATATAACCGGGTGGAGTTTAGTCGTTGTCTATTGTGCTTTATTTTGTGTGAGCAGTTATTTGTTACTGAATACTCGATTTGGATTAATGTTGCGAGCGTTAGGGGACAATCCACACTTTTTACAACGCTTAAGTAGTTCAGTAGAAAAATACAGGCTCGCAGGTTTTGCCTTTACGAATATGCTTGCAGCTTCATCGGGTGTGTTGACAGCACAACTCGTGGGCTATGCGGATATCGGTATGGGTTTAGGAATGACCCTAACTGGAATTGGCGCAATTATTTTAGGTCAGCAAGTTTTAAAGATTTTTCATCCCTCTGCAAATTTAAGGATGACAGGAGAATTTCTAGCTTGCTTAGCGGGTGTGATTTTATATTTTTTCGCGATGAATGGTTTGCTGCGTTTGAACATTGATCCGATTTATTTAAAAATGATTCTAGGTTTAGCACTTATCTTTTTTCTGCGTACTGCAGCTCAGCCAAGCTCACTGAGGAGTGCGATGTGAATAATTCCTTGATTGATATGCGCAATGTAAGTTTAGAGTTTGCTCAAACCGAGAAATCCATATTGAAAGATATCAGTTATAAAATTTATGCTAAAGATTTTATTATCATTGTGGGAAGTAATGGCTCAGGAAAAAGTTCTTTATTAAAAATAATAAATAAAACATTCAAAATGTCTAGTGGAACAATATTATTGGATGGCAAGTCTATCAATGATTATTTACAAAAAACCATAAACCGTATGGTCAAAACCATTACCCAAAATTGCCATGAAAGTTTATTTATGTCTTTAAGTATTTTAGAAAATTATATTTTAATTAAACAGCAATATGAACCTAATTTATTTAGCATGAGCTATAAAGCGGAGCGAGACTTTTTAAGTGAATATTTACTATCATTTAATGCTAAACTATCGTTAAAATTAAATCAATCAGTTGAACAACTTTCAGGCGGCGAAAAACAAGCTTTAGTATTGGCTTTAACAATGCTATATCCACCACGCATACTATTACTAGATGAACATACTTCAGCACTAGATCCTAAAGCCGCTGATAAGCTAATGCGCTTAACTAAACAATTAGTGGAGCAACATAACATTACTTGTCTGCTCACCACGCATGATTTGCTGGACGCTAAACATTATGGTAATCGTATATTAGCTTTGAGAAATGGCGTCATACATCATACCATCGAGCAAGAAGTGAAAATGACTCTTACACAACAAGCGCTTTTAAGCGCATGTTATTAATTTTAGGAAAATGTATATGAATAAATTTCAACAAGGATTAAATGAATTCTCAAATTTATGCTTATCTGCAAAGGATGATAAATTCATTTCACAACTATTTGATTTATTTTTTACATCAGAAGAAAGAAATGATTTAGCCATGCGATATTGGATTATAAAAGAATTAATTTTAGGCGAAAAAACTCAAAGGCAGATAGCTGAAGATTTACAAGTCAGCATCGCAAAAATTACTAGAGGTTCCAATGAAATAAAACGCATGAGTCCAAAGTTTTTAAATTATCTAAAAGAACATTTGTAAATGCATTTTTGAAGCGCAATTGCTGAAAAGTTTTGTTGTAGAAGAAACAGACTATACAATCAGCCCTAAAAATTTATAAAATCTTAACTCTTCAATTATGTGTGTTGCAGTATTTTCGCAAAATTAGCCACGTCCAATACGCCCACGCCTGTACCCTCGAAGTAGATTTAGTTAAAATATACTTTCTCATCTCCGGGTATAGGTAGCATAAACACTATGTTTTGTAAAAAAACCCTAGGCTAGCTACTTGGATTGCTGCTTTTAGCTGGTAACGACTTATTTTTTTGACATGCATATATTTAGAATTTATTAGGTTTCTCCACAAACTCATTGAAACAAGTTTGAATCTGCTCAAAATAAATTACCCACGGACAATGCCCCACTTTATCAATTATTTTATGAATGATATTTTTAGTTATCAAGCCTTATGCTCTACCAGGCCTGTTGATGTTTTCACTAGCGATGTCTAGCTTATCCTCTTTGAGTAGAAGTTGTTTTGAGTAAAATAGTGAAGGATAAGTCAGTGACATTTTTGATTGTTTATCATGTTTTGTTATTAGTTGATATAATTCATCTAAATGTTTTTGTTGTAAAATTTGAGGATAACTTTCTGTGAGAAAAGTAAATAAGCCTATTAAATTAACATGATAATGGCTGAATTTCTGAATCTGCATAAAATTATGTTTTGAAAAATGCCGCTCCGGTAAATGAACAAAAATTTCATTTAGCACTTCATCATGTCTATGATGATTAAGATTTAATAGTGCATCCAAATAGTCTTGCGTGAAGCCACCACTCAGGTTGTCATTTTTATGATAATGGATCGCTTTTTGAATGCAAAGTACAGAGTGCTCACTCTGGCAAAGTCGAAGTTGACCTTTCTGACAAAAGTGAATATGCTGCGTGACAAGCAGACTTATCAAACCCCAATTAGTCCGTAGATATCAATTGATAGCGATATGTTCTTTGATTTGGCATTGTTATCAATCGATTGAAATTAGATTTGAGTAGAAAATATTTATGACTATACCCCTCTTTAGAAACAAAGTTGCAATCACTTTATTTAAAGGAAAATTATCCAGCGTCACCTTGCACAAAAGTTTTTTTAGCTCCAATTCGAAAAAATCGCCTACAAATGTTTTGCTGCACCCTGGAGTACATACTTCTCAAAGTCCAGTGGTTGGTACCCGATCTGAAGAGTTAGATCACCTTTGGATAACCTCTCAATCACAACCACTATTACGCGTATTTCAAACTAGCATTTATCGCCCAGAAAATTTTAACTTAATTCCAGCTAATCAGTGGCAATCCGCGGACACATACGCTAAAGAAATTTTTTCGAATTATATAAAAAAATATTCTTATGTGGGCATCACTGCAGACAATATAGTTGAATGGAAATATAAAAAATCGGATACTGATGGATACGGTTGGAATCGATGTATTACTTCTTATTCCCCTTGGAAAGTCTCAGTTATTATTGATGCAGATATTTTAACTCGATCAAAATACTTTGTCTCACCACATATAGTCGCTCTGCATGAAGTGATGCATATTGAAGAAACTAAAAAATATATATCACAAAAAATGACAAATAATTTATATTGGTGCAAGGAAATTTTAACAACCACTAAAACTATTATTGTTTTAGACGATGTTTATAAAAAAATAAATAAAATAAAAATAGACAACGAAGTCAACTACAATAAATTTATACGGATAAATGGCAATAAAATTCCAATTGGAAAATTTGCTAATTTTTATCGTGTATTAGAAATTAACCATGGGAATCTTGCCAGAGCTATTACATCCCCTGAATCGTTTAATTTCTTCAAAAAAAAATAAGCTTTAATTCAACGAAATCACTGTCATTACATTTTTCTGCTCAAAAAGGTTGTTGTCTAGTTGTCAAAGCCATTATTGCAAAAGACCCTCAGCAATTAAATGCCGCAGATAGTCGTAAGCAAACAGCATTGATCTGGGCGGCAGCTAATGGACACCCAGAAATAGTGAGTTATCTTATTGGGCTGAAAGCTGAGCTTAATCATGTGACGCAACAAGACACTCAAAATCCACCAGAACATAATCGTTCAGCACTAGATTGGTCCACAGCAGGAGATCACAGTGACATTGTTGGATTATTACTTGAGGCTGGTGCAGAAATGAAAAGCCCCACACGAAATAACTTACGACAAAAAGAAGTGATGGTAAAAGCATGGATGAATTTTTTTTCTAAGATTAATTTAATCCCTGTTCTAGACGCACCTTTTGCGGTGGGAGCAAGAAGTGGATATACTCATATAGTTTGAATTGTATCCGTTCGCGGAAATTCGTTAAATTTTGAGGAATGATTATGCATCCAAAAGTTTTTGTAAATCGCATTTTGAACCTAAAAAAAATCAAATATATTGGTTTGGATATGGATCATACTTTAATACGATACAATACTAAAAATTTTGAAACCTTAGTGTATACGATGGTCGTAGAAAATTTAATTAAAGATAAAAAGTATCCAGTAGAATTAAGAAAACTAAAGTTCAATTTTTCCGATGCGATTAGAGGTTTAATTATCGACAGCAAAAATGGTAATATTCTAAAATTAAGCCGATACGCCGCCATACGAAAAAGTTACCACGGAACTAAAGAAATCAGTTATGCTGACCAAAAAGAAATTTATCGTAGTATTTATGTTGATTTGAAAGATCCAAATTTTATTGCAATAGACACCTCATTTTCAATTGCATTTTGTGTTCTGTATAGCCAGCTCATAGATCTCAAAGACGAAAGCCCCAATGATTTGCCTACTTACAGTAGAATTGCTACAGATGTTTTAGACACCGTAAATAAAGTCCATGAAGATGGAATCCTGAAAGAGTACATTGTTCAGCATCTTGAAAAGTATGTTCTACAAGAAAAAGAAGTAGTAGATGGGCTAAAAAATTACATACGCTACGGCAAAAAAATGTTTCTACTCACAAATTCTCAATATAATTACACCAATCTTTTATTAAAATATGCTATCAATCCTTTTTTGAAAGAGGGCGAAAGTTGGCAGAATCTGTTCGAATTTGTCATCACCTACGCTAATAAACCTCGTTTTTTTTATGACAAATTAAAATTTCTAGCCGTAAACCCAGAGAATGGCACAATGTCTAATATCTATGGCCCCATCGCTCCAGGAGTTTATCAAGGGGGGAATGCCAGAAAATTCACAGAAGATCTAAAAATCAATGGTGATGAAATTTTATATGTAGGTGATCATATTTATGGTGACATTCTAAGACTGAAAAAAGATTGCAATTGGCGTACTGCTCTTGTTGTTGAAGAATTAGGTGAAGAAATTACGTCACAGAAAAAAGCAGATCCAATTGAAAATAAAATTATGACAGCAATGAATATGAAAAAATCGTTGGAGCAGAAAAATATAGATCTCTACACTCAAAGCATAGACGAGGAATCTAAAGAATATGATGAGCAAATGGCAGAACTACAAAACAAAATATCTGAACTTGATATAGAAATCACAAAGTATTTGCAAGAAGAACAAACTTTTTATAATACTCATTGGGGGCGCGTATTTCGTGCAGGCGCTGAAGAAACTTATTTTGCCTATCAGGTGGATCGTTTTGCATGTATATACATGGAAAAGTTTTCCGATTTACTCGAGCAGTCACCATTAACTTATTTTCGTGCTAATCGACGTTTACTTCCCCATGATATTGTAGAAACTTAAGGATCTGGTTAAGAATTCAAGCTCAATATTTCAATGTGAGTTGGAGTTTTATAAATTTCATATGCGTGAGCCTGTGAAGCTGCTGCGACGTTAAATTCACGTTGGCTTATTTACCACGCACCAAGCTAAGGGATTTGAACCTTAGCAGAGCCTCTATAGCACCCATGGCTAACCTTCATGCGGTTCCGGTAAGTGAGCTGTTTGCAGCCGTTGAATAGGACTTGTAACTCCATTAAGTTGTGATTTCTGAAGCTATTTTTAAGCCTAATAAGAATCATCATTTTTTTCAATAGGTTAGCTAAATCCCTTTAAATTAAAGCTAATATAAAGCTTATAAATCTATTCTGATTTAAGTATACCTTAATCATAATGATCTATTATTATACATCATTGGCAGTTCACTCATTATTAAAAACAGGAAAAATGTATGAACATGAGACAAGAATTTCAAAAGAAACTTGAAGCAGCAAAAGCATCTAGTGAGCTAATATATAGTGAGCTATATAAAAAAGCAGTGCTAAGAATATTTGAGAAATGTGGTGTGTCTTTGCCACCTGTAAATGCTTTAATACCCGTTTTTTATCTTGTAGTTAAGTTTTTTCGTATTGATTTAAAAGATAAATGTATAGCAGATTACAATTTATTATTCAGTTTACTAGGTGAGGTATTTTTTACTACCTATAAGCCTGATTTGATGTTGGGAAGATTGTCTCACCATTTGGCGACTAGCAGTAATAATGATAGTAAACAAATGATTTTAAAATATCTTCAAGACATTTACATGGCACAAACAACCCCAAGCATCATGGAAAATATTATTTTATTGGATCTAGAGAACTATAAAGATCTAGCTAGGTTATGCCCACAATTTTTTGTAGTGCCAGAATTTCCAGATATTAAACGAAGCAAACGTGCATTCTTAAATTCGATACCTAAGCATCCTGTTCTTCAGGGGAACAAAAGGTCTAGTAGCAAAGATTTATTTCCTTCGATATCTGCAAAGAAAGCTGATGGCATAAGCAATGCAGCATCTGCAACCCCACCTCGACGTTTAAGTAATACGAAACCAGGTTTTTAAATGTAAAAATTTAGAATCTGAAATTCATTAATGGAAGTGTTTCTACTACTTTAATGCCTTCTTCAAGATCAGGAGCGGAAGGCAAGAAATGATAAATTTGTGGAAGTTGTATTATAGATCTTTTCTCTTCCACTGGTCCTGAAGGTTTTATTTGTTGCCTACGTAAAGATTGCTGATGATGTATAATTAAAGAATTAATATCATTTAACAGATCTTTTGATTTTTCGATTAAAATAATTTTCTGTGCGTCTAATGGTATTAGATTATTAATCAATAAACAAAAAGCATATAAAGCATCTTCAGGGGAGTTATGTTTTTTTATAATTTGAATTATGTCTGGTGTAAGTCTAGCTTCATATAAATTATTAATTTTCTCTATTGTACGAAATAACGATAAAGGTTTAGGATGAGATAATAGATCCTCAAAATTGTCAGAGCTAAATAAAGGGCTTTGATTGTAAATTCGAAAAGTAATTTGCTGCTCCGATGTGAACATATTCCGCAATTTGTTAAATAATTCGAGGCTAGGTTCAGCGAGTATATAGGCGTCTTCTGAAAAAATGACACAAGCTAGTTTATAAATTTCATAGGCTAAAAGTGGTCGTTGTAAGTTACTCGCTAAATTTAAATGTGTAATAACATTTTTTAATTTTATGACTTCAGCGTTATCTCGATTTATTAACAATGAGCTCAGCCGAAATACAACACCTTGATCTGCATGATATTGTTTAATCACCGCTACTAAATATGCACCATTCATTGTTACTGAAGTTTGAATAAATCACCTTTTTTTAATTAATAACTTTTATATTATGGCTATACTCTAAAATAAACAATCTATTTTATATTATAAATTTATCAATTTATATCCTTATAAGATTTGAAATAAGTTTAATTAAATTTTATGGCTAATTATATTAGGAGGAGTACTGAGATTACTGGGGATAAAATTTACGATAGACACACAGCCTCTTATTAATAAATTAATTAGTCTTGCATCGATTTTTCTGAAAACTTGCGTTAGAATACAGCCACTTTGTTGAGGAGAAAGAGAGAAGTGAAAAAATTATTCTGTGTTTTAATGTTTTTGACCTTTTGCACCTATAAAATTTCTTTAGCTAATGCAGTTCAACCAACAGCTCAAGAAAGTGCAGACGCCCAAGAAATGGTACAAGCGTATCAAAAACAAATTGAAGCGGCTGAAGAAAGCTTGAAAAAGCAGCAGCAATTGAATGAAGGAAAAGATATTCCAGAAATGGCAAAAGAATATCAGCAAGGTTTAGAAGCTGTTAAAGATGAAATGCTAAATCATAAAGCACCAGAAGGAGATGCAGCTAGAGAAATAGAAAAAGCTTACCAAGATGGGTTAAAGCAATAGTTTTTGATTGATGTAATAATAAAATATTATTGTTATTTTTATATCGCTGTTGGTTATGTACAGTACCGGCAAGACCCTTATCAATACTGTAAAAATGTTCATTCATGAAAATTATGATGAGTGCAGAAAATGTGGTTTGAGAATGGAATTAAACAAGTTTAATAAAATAAATAAATTTTTTAATACGAGTAGGAGAAATATGCAAAATCGTAATAACGAGGAAGGTTTGTTATTTTCAAATATAAATGGGGAAGCCATACTGGATCCAAGACATGAAGCGAATCCAAAAAAACGTATTCATGACTATCAAGCCAGCCACGCAGAAACAAATACATATATTGCAGAGTTTAAAGGTTCACGGTACAGGCAGGAAGACCAATTCACTGTAGAATCTATTCCTGAATTTAATTTTTTATCTGATAATCAAAAGATACCTGTTCTAAAAGATGCTATCAATGTTATTGAAGAAGAAATGCAAAATTCGGAACTCGGAACCATGAAAGGAGGGTCGACACTTTGCACGGTTGTTATGTCTGGCAAATCACTTTATACAGCAAACGTTGGTGACAGTACTGCTATTTTAGTTGTCAGAAATCATTTAAAAGAAATCACAGAATTCAAATTGTTAAATCAAGTACTTCATTACATTGGTTACTATAATGTAGAATTTTTACGTTCGAAAGGTGTAGCTGTTAGTCGTACGCAATTACGCATGATAGATGAAAATGGCGATCCTAGTATTAATATATATCGCGCAATGGGTGATTTTGAACTTATCTCTTCTGGTCTATCTTCTAAACCGGATATGTATGTTGATAATGTTATCATTCCAGAAAATGGTGATGCATTTGTTATTAATGCGTGTGATGGATTAACAGAAAGCTTAACACTTATTCAATTAAAACTTTTTTTAAAACAAAATAAGCAAACTGCTTTAGAAGAGCTCCCTTTACTGCTAACAAATTATGCTTATCATTGTGGTTCTAACGATAATGTAACTGTTATTATTACGCCCATAGAAGAAAATAAAGCTAAACTTATCGCAGTCTTTGATGGTCATTCCGGAGATCATGTTTCTCTTTATTTAAATAAACATTTTAGTCGTCGTTTGCAAAATGAAATTCTTTTAAAAAATTGTTTTAATGGAGAAGAGAATATAGAAACCAGTGAAGTTAATAAAAAACTGTTAGCACAACAACGGGAACAGACTATTGCTTTACAATCACAGTTACAAAGATACCAATTGCATGATTTTTTTTTTACAATTAATAAATCTTATTTTGAAGTATTTAAGTCTTGTAAAACAAATGAGGAAAAATTTTCCTTAGCGACACTCCATTATAAGAATTTATTTACTGTATTAGCAAAAGTGATGGAAGCTTTAACTTTGAGAGCAGCTTATTCTTTAGGATTGTCTCCAAGCGATCAATCAAGATTTAAAAAGTCTAATGTAGATCCTGATATTAAATCCGTGATCACCAATCTTGAATCTAAGGCAAAAAATTTAATTAAGTCTTACGATGCAACATTATCCATCCCTTATTCAGAAGTTAAATACAATGAAATGTTAGTCATTTTAGCTGAGTCTACTCGCGTTATACTCAATTCAAACTTGATTGCCGTAACATCGCTAGTTACACAGTTGTTGGGAAAAAAACTCTATTCTGACGTATTACAACAAGCAAATAATTTGCACGATAAGATTAAACTGTGTTGCTTAGAGAAAAAACCGTTATCACCTCCTGATGTCAATCTCACCAGTAATGAAATGGATATCATCTTATTTTCTACCTATGTAGATACCTATAGATTTAGTCGAGAGAAATTACTTTTTGATCATAGTCGACCAGGCGATAAAGTTGCCCGTTGGATTGAAGAAATACTTAAAGTCAGATTTCCTGAGATTGTTAGTATTTATAATATAAGACCTCACGGTGACTTTGACTTCTCACTCACTAATCGTATCTTATGGCATATCGGTGAAAATTCTCCTGCTTTGGTTGATAAAATTCATTTAGAGCTACAATTATTGCAGGCCACTAAAAATCCTAGCAATGAAAAACTTTTTATTGCTACAGGAAAATTATTAGGTCGATTAGGTAAATCAGGTTTTGAAAAGTGCTCGGTATTTTTTAATCCTGACCATGAAAATAATGCCTCTATTCATGAGTCTGAGATAAAAACTTATTTTCAAAAAAACTCTATGTAAGAAGGGTTGGGACCTCTGAGCCGAAACCGTTTGAGTGCGCTTGCATGACGTGCGGTTCAAAATGTTAAATGTAAATGTGGCTATCACGTATGCATGATAAAATATTATTTATTTGATATAGGCTGTTCTTCTATCATGACTGGTGTAATTACTTTTCGATAAGAGTGATTTAATATCCACACACCTAATAATGCGATGATGCCACCTAATAATGACAGTACAGTTGGAACTTCGCCTAAATAAATCCAACCTAAGAATGAAGTTATAATTGGCATCCAATATAAAAAATTAACCGCGCGGGAAGCAGGCATTTTTGCTAACACATAGCTCCATGCTAAGTACGCAATTGCTGCTGGAAATATCCCTAAATAAATAACAGAAAATGTTGAATGCAATGGAGCTTGTAAAATTTCATGCATTAATGGCATTAAATAGATAAGTAAAATGATAGCTGCACCCCAGACTAAATAGGCAGTGACTTCAATGGCATTATATTTATGAAGAAAATATTTCTGTGAAACACTATATATGCTACCTAATAATGCGGCTGTTAAAATGTATAAACTACCGACAGCGAAATTTATTTTCCCAGGATGACTAAATAAAATTAAACTGACTCCTAATATGCTGATGAACATTCCAAAAAAACTGAGAAAATTTAATCGTTCTTTTAAAAAGACTATAGCTAATAGAGTAGTGAATACGGGTGATTGTGAAATGATAAAACTCGCAATCCCTGCAGAGACGCTCAACTCACCATAGTTTAATGCCACGTGATAGCCACCTACGGTAATGGCGCCTATACAAAGTAATTTTATTTTATCTTTTAACATTATTTTATTTCGTTTAGGAAGATAAAGACAAAATATATAAAGACATACTGCGGCAATTAAAAAACGAAATAAAGCAAGAGATCCAGGAGAATATCCTGTCAGACCTACGCGTATTCCTACAAATGCAGATGACCATAAAATAATAGTCACAAATAGGGCCAATTTTGTTTGTATAGAGATGCTAGAAGTTTTTTTCATTCCTTTTTTCCAAGAATTAAATAAGCGTATTTAACATGATAGGGTCATAACTCATGATGTCATCATTTTGATATAGTCTTTTTATGAGATCTGGGTTTGCAATAAAAGGTCTACCCATTGCGATTAAATCAAAATGGCCTTGTGTAATGCCTTGTTTTGCACTTTCATGAGAGTAACCCCCTGATGCAACAACTGTGCCTTGACAATGCAAACGAATAAATTCAGTCATAGTCAGATTATTCAATTCCGGAAATTTTTGCGCATCGTTAAAATTGCCAGTATGTACATAAGCGATAGGGAGTTGATTTAATTTTTCAAATAGATGTTTAAAAATATGTGCGTCACGCTCATCACCCACAATTTCATTTAGATAAGCCCCTGGTGATAATCGTATTCCAACTCGTTCATATCCAATTGCTTCACCGCAAGCCTTGATTACTTCGATAGCAAAGCGAGCCATGTTTTCAGCGTTTTCACCAAAATTATCTAATCGTTTATTTGTGTGGTAATGTAAAAACTGATCTATCAAATATCCATTTGCGCCATGAATTTCAATGCCGTCAAAACCTGCTTTAATGGCATTTTGTGCTGCCATCGCATAACTATCAATAAGCTCTTCTATTTCTTTCAAAGTTAAAGCACGTGATGTGCCGTAACTTAACTCATTACTACGTGAGATGCGACCTGTCATAGTGGTTTCAGAGGAAGAGATAGGGAGCTTACCTTTAAGAAAAAAAGGATGGGAAACGCGACCTACATGCCATATTTGCATAAAGATAAGTCCATTTTTGCGATGAACTGCTTCGGTGATCAGTTTCCATTGGTTGACTTGAGTCTGAGTGAAAATTCCAGGTACATTATTATAACCCAGGCCATCTTCCTGTATCACAGTGCCTTCTGTGATAATCAATCCTGCATCTGCTCGTTTCGCATAGTACTCTGCCATGGCTACTGTAGGCTCTAAATTGTCATTAGCCTTAGCTCTAGTCATAGGTGCCATTATAATTTTATTCTTCAATGTAAAAAGATGATTTAATTTGTATTCAGTAAATAAAATATTTTCATTATTCATATGCACCTACTCTAATTTAAATATCGCAAAATCCCGATATAAAAGGTTAAAATTTTATAACATTTCTAAGCTTTTGATTAACTCTTTAATTGTTTTTTCATTACGTTTGCAATATGTCCATTGGCCGCGACGCTCAGTGTTAATCAACCCAGCTTGTTGCAGTAACATAAGATATTGGGAAACAGTAGATTGTGACAGCCCGATTTTTTCTTCTATAAGGCCTACGCATACACCGTCGGTTTCTACATCACAATGTGAGGACGTAAAATTTTTTTTGGGCTCTTTGAGCCATTGAAGAATTTTAAGGCGTTTTTCATTGGATAAAGCTTTCAGCACAGCAATTATATTCATGTCTAAAGTATATCGGGATTTTCCGATATGTCAATGCTTATTAATTAATGTGTTCCTTTCTGGCAGAATCGCGATTGGGCGGATTCTAACTAGAAGTGCGATAGTTTTCTGATATGCTGTATATTCATGAGCTTGACAAAAATTGAATGGTTCTTCTACGGTCTTATG
>DHXK01000206.1 GCA_002413665.1 Legionellales bacterium UBA5158
ATAGGATAGACTGGTGGTTTATGTGGGTAATGATAATTGGATGCACTTTGCGGATCTCGCGGTTAGCTAATTCAATATTACGTGTGAAATGGGTACTGTGCTGAGGATCCCGTGTTATACGTGATGCATATCTGCCGGGTGCAGGAGTACTGCTGGTTGATTTTGGTGTGTCCTGATGCCTGGCAATTCTGCATTTATTAAATTCTACAACCTTGCCGCCGACACGTTTGTTTATATCTGCAGTGATAAAGCGCAGGTGTTTTAACCAGTCTCCGGATTCTAAAAGTTGTATAGCTTCTTTTAAGGTTAATGCCATTCGGCTAAAGTAAATTAGCTGTGGGGAGGTGAAAAGGACAAATATATTATGCAAATTTTAGGACAGTTATTTTGCCTATTTCGCTCTATTTTTACGCATTCCATTGATGCTCAAACGATTATTTTTTTCTTTTTTCAAAACTTCGTTTTCGTAAACTGGAATCGAGCCCCCGCCCAAAGGGGTAAGAGCGCACGCCAAGACAAAATGGCAGGCAAATATGACAGGCTGTCGCAAACGCTAAGACAAAATGACAGGATGGCGGAAACGCCTCCCTACGTTCGCTAAGACAAAATGACAGGATGTCGGAAACGCCTCCCTACGTTGGGCGTAGCCCGAGGTATCCCCTATGTAAGGCGAAGCCACCATGTTGCATTGTTGTTTGTGTTAGGGATTGTAATGTATATCCTTGAACGCAGTGAGAGATAGTAATGGAAAGCCCGGGCGAAGCAACACCCAACATTACCCAAGTATAATACTACCACCACTACCAGACCCAGTGCTGAAGCTCATCTTAGATTCCAATATACCAAAGACCCATGTATCCTCGGCATCAGTGTAGTGAGTAGATTCTTCGGCAGGAAAGTTACGATCATGTTCACTCTTCTTATCCTTGCCAAAGCCATCCTTACGCTGCTCTGCCTGTGCCTGGCATTTTGAGAGTATTAGTTTATTGCAGTTCTCTCTATTGATCTTATACGCTTGCTTATACTTACCATTAAACGTTAGCAAATCTCCCCACATCCTGTATCTCTCTTCATGCCCTGGTTGGTGGCCAATGTACATTTGAATAACTACCCATCCATGCTTACGTAGTATTGCTATCACATCATCGCATATCCGTGTCCCATGCTGATCACCCACTGCTGTATGATCATACCAATAGTACACCAGCTTACGTTTATGTGCCTTATAGTACACACAGAACTTCTCTACTACATCCTTAAGCTTCTCCGGGTACAAACAATGTATGCCCTTGAGAGAACGTACCTCATTAGCCGTCTCCTGCCCAACAGAGATACAATGTATGCGTCTGTTATAATCCATGCCAATATGCAGTGGAGCGTTTGTATTAAGGTCCTTATCCTTCCTGCAATCCAATACAGTGGAGAAGGGATCATATTCAAGGTTAGTAAAATAATCTTCATTCTCTGCAAAATAACCATGCACCTCTTCGTCAAAGTCCGGGTAAAATCCATCTTCCATTTTTAATGGACGGATATTTAAAATTTGTGTATCAAATTGAAATTGTGTTGATGTTCTCAATTGCTCTTTAATGTAATCAAGGCCCAACGCATCAATGTTTGCCAATGTTGAAGCTTCATGATAATAAAGCAATCCTTTGCGTAATTCGTTAAGCTCATCATCAACCAGGAACAAATCATTATTTAATTCCTTCAGTATTTTTTTATCCGTTTCTTTTTTAATATCATTTGTGATATCATACCGCACTGCAAGCATTTTCCACACCTCATTAATTTTTTCATTATCCATTTTATCTCTCATGTCCAATATCCACCGGCCTGCAGTGCCAACAGGCATATCGGTTGTAAAAGTCATTCCATGATGATAAGGATTATTTGCAAACGCAGGAATGATCCCACGATTTGCCGGCAACAATTCTGTTTGAAATTTTTCTCTGTTTATAAGTTTTAATTCATCACCAATAATTGAATCGATGCTCATACCATTCGAGGATCCAGGATTAGCCTGGCTAACGATTTGGCTGATGGCACCATTCCACCAACAGATATAATTTTTATAATCTTCCGGAGGCGCATAAGGTCCTTTCCACTTCCACATCTTCTTCCATTTATCAGTTGGCCTTTTGCCAACAATAAAATGATGATCATAAACATAACCATGCATTTGCCATCCGCGAATTAATTCTTTTAAAGTTCTTGTAAGTACCTGTGTGTAAGTTGCACCCAGGATCACGTGAGTGCCGCGTGGCATTGTCCTAACATATTTGTTTACGCTTTTGTATGCCAGTGGCCCAACAGTTTTACCGGTGCCTCTACCGTGAACAATGTATTCAATCGCTGCCGCAATCATCATGCTCCTTACTTGCGGAACATTATAATGCATTTGTTTTTTCATAGAAATTATTTCACATCTTCATGATCGATGTCTTCAAAAATTGATGCATTTATTTTTTTGGATCTCTTTGCATTAATAGCATCCAACACAGCTTTTCTATCAACTTTTGGAGCCCCTATCAAACGCGGATCAACAACCACTTCAAAAGTATGGCCATCAAATAATTCTCCGGCATTATCTTCCTCTTCCTGAATATCTCTAAGCAACAACACAATATTTTTATGCACCGCAGCATACGCTTTAAAATCCTGAAGCTCTTCACATTTGTGCAACACTTTTTTTGCGGCTTCGTACTGCATCTTTTGTTCAAATCTTTTTTTAATGCTGAGCACTTTCGAAAATATTTCTTTGGTGGAATTAAGATCTTCGTAAGCCTGCACAATTTTCACATCAAACATATTCATCACCTGGATGATCACTTCCTGCTCTGTATATTTAAAGCTGCTTAATTCTGCGTGGATGTATTGATATCGTTTTAATTTTTCCTGCTGCTCAGGTGTAAGGTCTATCTCATTAAACCTGTTATTCATGTACGCGACAATCACTTGCCAGTCGCGGGTTTTAGCAACAATCATTTCTGTTCCGGCTGCAATCTGATCACGCTTTTCTTCCAATACTTTTATCACATCTTTTTTCATCGATCGAGCATTTTAATTTTTGATTTATTAAACAGATCCAGGCTCATCGTTTGTGCCGGTGAGCAAAATCAGCGCACTCTCCGGATGCATTAATAAAGTCTGCAGCATCCTGCACGCTCTCATTTATTTTAGTTGTAACGAACGCCATCGTGGTAAAAGTTTTTCAATGTTTATTGTATGTTGCTGCAGCAATGCAACTCTCGCCGGTGTTTGTTCTCTGCGTTTTAATTTATTAAAAGCTTTGCGTGCATTATCTAATTTTTCTTTTACAAGATGATCCGGGATAACAGGCTCAATATTTTCATCACCTTCTTCCTGATCAGGAAGGCGGCCATGTAATTTTACAAAGTCAGCAACATCATAAAGGCGTGAGTATTCATGTTGGCCAAGCACAACATCTAATGCAAGTTTACTTCTTGCATTTATTTTTTCTGCAGTATTTGGATTGGAAAATTCATCAGGCTCAGCAAGAATAAAAAGCCTGGTACGCAAATTCATTATTTCTTTGTACTTCTTATCAGCGGCTGCTTTGCAGGCGTTGTAGAGTTCTAAGTTTACGGGAAGATTACTACTGGAGGTGGAGCGATCCAAAATAATTGATCTGGCATTATTGTCAATGGTCTTCTCGGTTTCGGTTGCTCTAATGGTCCCCACTTCCCCATTTCTGTTATCGCTCTTTGGTTCTCCAGTGCTTTTATTATTTCCGGCAGCGCCTTTATCCATACAGGTTTCCGGTAATATTGTTTTGCCATTTTTTTTTGATTTTAATTCATTACAAATTATTAATAACTCTTCATGCAGGCGCTTCTCCCGAAATTCATTGGCACCTTTTTTTAAAAGTGCAAGCAGTTCTTTATTGGCCCCTAATTGTGCATACAGCGCAACACCGGTGTTATAATCTCTTTTTCCATTAAGCCATGCACGTAATGTTTCCAGCATTCATGCAAAATAGGTGCAGGCGTGCGCCTGATAAAGGACAAATTAAATCTGAATATCTCCTGATAATAATTGCGCATTAAACCATTTCTTCATCGCATCAAAAGCATCAGTAACAGTGCGATCAGTTGCAGGCACCAACGGACTAAAAACCTGCAACAAATCTAACTGCGGTACTTCATCAAAATCTAAATAAGCTTTTGCAATAAATTGTGGCGGGAGTGTATGAACGATCCATGCTCCCGGATGTTTTACACGGGTGCGCTTGCTAAATAAAAAACGTGGGAACTCTTTTGCCATTGTAATGTTATCAGTTTTTACCCAGGTGATTCTCCTGCTTTATGTAGATACTAAAATTACGCTTTTTTCAGCATCCATTCAAATCTCATCATACCAAAATCATAGAATTTAAAACCTGCAGCATTAAGCCAACTGGCCACCAGTGATGCTGTTAATTCCTGTGTGGGATAAAAAGAATAAAGTTGCTGATGTATTTCTGCAGTGCTTAAATGTATGGCACCCGGGTCCGTAAGATCTTCAACCGGTTTATAATATTCCAACAGAAAACTTTTTATTTTATTAAGCATCCGCAACAGCTCCGCTAATTCTTTCTGTTGTGCTTTTCTTATATCCTCATCAAGGTTCTCTTCATCATCTTCAAGATCCCCCTGGTCATTAATTTTTTTACCCATAAAAGTAGTGGCTGGTCAGGCGAACAGCTACGAATAGCCATGGCATACTTACAATGCCGTGCCAGCCACCATAAGGTGGTTGGGCTATTCGTAAAACTGTTCGCGCCGCTAAGATAATGCTTTTCCCCTCTTCGTAAGGAGAGGGGTTAGGGGTGAGGTTTTTAAATAAAAAAATCCCCCGCAGAATTGCAGGGGATCTTGGTTACAGGTGTGTTTTATAGGGAATTGGATCTCTAATCAGCCATTAGTTCTGGTCCGCCTGCTACATTGTAAAATTGTATGGCGCCATCATAATCAACTTTTACTGCAAATCCCTTTACGCCATCTTTTGTAGTACCGGTTGTAAACTTCCAGTTAAGCCACGCAAAATTGCAATCACAGCCCAACTGATAAATTAAATTATCCGGACAGCTTGCATCCTTTTGCATCGCTATACATGGAACGTTCAAAAGATTTTGCATTTGCTCATGTACTTCCTTATAACTGCCGGGCACAAATATATCAATGCCGCTGATGATAGATTGCAGGCCGCGGTCTCCCGTGGTCTCACTATCCAGTTGGTTTTTTTGTGGCGCTAATTGAAAATACAGGAAGCCCATGCCGGCTGTAAATACGTGAGGCGTGGTGATGGTGATCATGTCGCCCTGGTTAATAAAAGGCCCAACAGGCGCTTTTATTCCGTTAACTTCAAAATAGCTTTTCGGCGCAAGCAATGCATATTCTGCAACACCGCGAACGCTTAAATTTTGTGGTGTTCTTAAATTTTTAAATGAGTAGCTCATCGGGTAATTATTTTTTTTGGTTAGAAAAGTTTTTTTATAAGATTTTGGAATAAAAATTTATTCAAATACACTCTTTCGTTTCACAATGCTTAGCCATCGCATAGTATAATTAAGTTTGCCCTTTATTCGCACATAGATCTTGTTCCCGGATGATATCAAATCAAATGTTGCTGAACCTAAAACTGTGTCAGTTTCTTTTGCTAATACATCTGTGGGAGTGCCCATCGTTAATGTGTCCCTGTGTTTATTGTACCGCACCGTTTGCACACCGGTAACGCTGTACGCAGTATCATACGAAAATCCGATAACGCTTACTTCAATGATGCCGGCTTCATTGGCTGATATCACAACACTGTCAACATAATGATAGGCGCTGTCGGTTGTTTTAATGGTATGGCCGCTGTTTTCGCTGCCATTTACTGAAAGAATTTTTTGAGCGTTGGATGCAAAAAACATCAGGCCCATTAATAATATTAAAAGAAATTTTTTCATTGCTTTTTTTTTGGTTGGTTTAAAATATTTTGTTTCTACTTCAATCTCCCGTGTTACTCCCTTTAGGGAGATAGAGGGTTTATGCCATTATTTTTAAAATTCCCTGCCCTTTCGTTGCAAGAATTTTGCGCATCAGTTCCTGGTCAGTTGCTGCATCTTCCGCTTCGTAACGGTTGCCGCCAAACCGGAAACAAGGAAAATTAAATTTTACCGTTGTGCCGTCAACATCAACAGGATCAGGTATTACAGGCGTTTTCTTTTCCGCCTTCGGTTGTTTTTTTTCTGTAACAACATTGCCGAGCGATGCGATCTCTTCTTTTAAAGAAGCGATCTCATTATCCTTTTCTTCTACTTCTTTTGTCAGTTGATCAACCTGGTCATTACTGGCCGTAAGTTGCTGCTCGGTAGTTAAAATTGCTTTCGCCATTTTGTTTTTTTTATTCTTCCCCCGGTGTTACCCAGGGGAAGATGTTATAAAATTTATTTTTAATAAAAAGATCTTCTCCATGTCCTCCCTTTTAGGGGAGATAGAGGGGTGTTCTTTACGCCGCTTCCCCTTCATTCATGAACACTAATGCCGGTTGTATTATACCAACACCCTGCCACCAGTCTGTAAGGAACTTAACCTTACGGTCAACTTTCTGAACATCAAAACCATTCCTGTTACTAAAGCCTTTAACAGGGAAAAATAAATTGGTTTTAGGTGTTGTCCACACACGTTTTTGATTGATCATAGATGCACGTCCTACGATCGTGATGTTTTCAAAATCCATGAACTGCAGCAATGGCGCACCCACCTGCTGATAATACACATTGTATTTATCACGCATACCCTGCTTAAATTTATCCCTAAGCGTTCTGCTCATGCTCAGCTCAAGCTGGTAATTGTAACGGTATTTTTCAGGGATCTCTTTTACAAAAAGATCTTCAAGAGCAGTAACCATATCTTTCGCAGTCATTGCGCTAAGATCTCCTGTAGTAAGCACATCAATTTTACCGGCAGCTACAAGCCTGTCCTGTATTATCTCTGTCTCTTATA
>DHXK01000091.1 GCA_002413665.1 Legionellales bacterium UBA5158
TCCCACTGCTAAATGATCAACTTCTATTTGAGATTTATCAGCCATGATTATTACTTATGAATGAGCGAAGTAATGCCAGAAACAATAGATCCAGCACCAAATATTATAGATACACCCATAATCGTATATCCCAATGCCGACCACCTTAGTACATGGCCCAAACAAAGCAGGCCCACTACCATGACTGCAATTGTTGCAATTGCAACACCTGTAGTGCCATACATTGCATTGGTAATGTAATTAAGCCCTTGACTGACAGGCGTATCACCTGAGGCAAAAGAGACGGCTGGGAATGCTGATATCAACAACAACGGCAGTGATAATAATTTCTTAGAAATACATTGTGTTTTTTTCATGAAGCTTTCCTTTCAATAAGTTAAATAAGATTTACAAAAATCAAACCAAAAAAAAGCCAGGCTCGTTTCCAAGACTGGCTATATAAAAATTTACACGAAAAAAAACCCGCTCTAGGCAGGCTTCATCTACAACTCTCTCACTATAGAAAATTTATACCTGATTTGTGTTCACAAAACAATGCTTTTCAATCTACTACTTTTCAAGACTCATTCAGAAAATTAAGGTTTAAAAAAAACCTGCTCTATGGCAGGTTTCAGTCACAACTTTCTCACTATAGAAAATTTATACCCCTTTTGTGTTCACAAAACAAGGCTGCTATAAAATTAAAGCTTAGCAGGAACATAAGCAGAAGCACTTGCACTACTATGCGAAGCTGCTTGCAAATTAATGTGTGCCTGGCCTGACTGAAAGAAAGCAGCAGGTGAAGGTTGACCTTCGCCAGCGGGATTCACATCATTATCATTAGCTACACTGGGTCCGCCAGGACTAATAAACAAGGATTGTATTTTTCTAGAAACTGCATCTTTTAAATCTTGAGTTATAAAGCTTGCTTCTGCTAATGCATTAACTAAACCAACTAAATCCTCAGTTGTTAAAGTTTGATCGCCTTCATATATGCTAGAATTTTCTTTCAGTTTACCTTTATACAAGATTACTACATTTCGGGCGCTCGTAGGCCCAAAATCTAAATGATCGTAGTTTGATTTAGATTCTCCAAATAACTTAGTCATTCTGTCTTTTCTACTAATGTTCACATATTCATCCTGAAAGCCTAATCTTGCAAAAGTTCCTCTTGCAGCAATATATAGATTAATTAGAAAGGCTGAAGTCATAAGGACAATACAATCTTCGTTCCCTTGGATTGCAAAAATACATGGAGGACCACCACGCTCAGGATCTTCGCAGTATGGTGTTCTTTGGGTATCGCAATAAAAGTTTGAAAGTTTCATTTTCACCTCGGAATATATTTATAAATTTCATTAAAAATCAATTTATTAGAAAAAAAGCGTATTATTCGAGGTTCATAGTAGCATATTTGTAGATAATTTGCGCATAATTTTTAACAACAATTTTTGGGATTTTTTGAAAATTGATGTAATCAGCCTGTGCAAAATATGTAAGTTTTCATAATTTTCAATGCAATCGCCATGGTTCACAAAACAAGGCTTTTCAATCTACTACTTTCCGAGCTCAGTCAGGAAATTAAGTTTTAAAAAAACCTGCTCTATGGCAGGTTTCACTCACAACTCTCTCACTATTGAAAATTTATATCCTCTTTGTGTTCACAAAACAAGACTTTTCATCCTACGTTTATTTCCATATGAACAACTTAAACGACCAGCTAGCCAATAACGCGCTAAGTCCACGTACTCCTTAAATTTTCTATAAGAAACAGACGAATAATCTTTACTAAAGCTCCGAGCCAGAGCTCGTAATGCACCTGATTCAAAATAATAATGACGAAGAATAAGCGCCATTTTTTTATTTTGCTTTTCCATTTCAACTACCAGAGACTCTATTTCTTCAGCTTCTTCATTACAGGGAAGTATGCTTGACTTGGGTGATTTACCATTTATCCCTTCAATCATGAAAACATCCAGCATAGAACGACGTGGATAACCCAAACCATACGAATTGCCACTGCCATACCATTTGGCCCATTGATCAAGCCGTTGATCTATATACTTTATAAACTTGTCATTCATCTGCATACCCTCACGCACCATATTCTATTAATGTTGCAAGCTCTATCTCTAACGAGACAACTTGATCTTTAAGATTTTTTAACGTCATCAGACGGATTTTTTCATTACTAGTGATAGGATTAAAGTTAACCAATCGATACTTTTTATTTGCAGTTGGAATTTTCTTACGATTAAGCTCATAAGAATTCAGCAAATTAATATTTCCTCGGTGATACTTAAGAGCCGATTTAATAGCCAATATACGCTTGTAAGTTTTTTGAGTTTTACTGCTTGTTATATTATTCATATTTTTATTCCGTACTAAAATGGTTATTAATAAACTAATGATTTTCCGTGCCAGACTTTTTCTAAAGTCTTAGGACTGATAGGCATGCCGCTATAATTATCAAATCTACAAATTTTATTATTAAAATTGAGATTGATAGTGCCAATTTCACCATTGCGATGTTTAGCAATAATAATTTCAGCCATGCCAGGATGCGGGCTCTCTGTGTCATAGACCTCATCGCGATAAATAAACAAGATAAGATCTGCATCTTGCTCAATAGCGCCACTTTGTCGCAAATCAGCCATGCAGGGGCGTTTGTTAATGCGTTGCTCTACAGCACGATTCAGTTGAGAGATAGCAATCACAGGGACGTTTAAATCACGCGCGAGTAATTTCAGTCCGCGAGAAATATTTGTCACACGTAATGTTTCATTCTCCCCATCGGCAGACATTAGACTGATGTAATCAACAATCACTAAAGAAAGATTTTGCTCATGCAGCAAGCGTCCACAGGTAGCACGCATGTCTGACACTCGCAGAAATGACCTATCGTCTATAAATAATTTTGCTTGGTAATATTTTGGAATAACATCTGAGAGTTTCTGAAAATCATTTTCAGTCAGCTTTCCAGTCCGTATGAGATTAGAGGCTATATCACCCATGCTAGACAGAGAACGCTCTATTAATTTTTCCTTGCTCATCTCTAAACTAAAAATAGCTACCGATTTCTTATCAGTCAGAGCAACATGTTCAGCAATGTTCATAGCTAATAATGTTTTTCCCATACTGGGACGGCCTGCCAAAATAACTAAATCGCCCTTCTGCATACCGCAGGTTATTCTATCTACGTCAATAAACCCTGTTGATAATCCTGTGATATGAGAATCACTCATGTTCCTTTCATCTATTGCACTCAGAACAGATTTTAAAATGTCTGCAACCAAGACAACATCAGTAGGAATATCGCTTACAATTTCTGAAATTTTTTGTTGAGCTACACTTAATCTATCCTCTTGCTGCTCACGAACACTGACTATCATGTTTTGCGCCACCGCAATCATTCTACGGTCTAAACTTTTTTGTTTAACAATTTCAGCATAATGTTTTATGTTGTCAGGTGTGAATTGGCTGTTGATAATTTCACATAACTGAGCGAATGGGTCACCATTCACTTTGTTATCACTCACCAAATATTGAGAGACACAAATAACATCCGCCTCTTTACCATCCGTTAACAAACCTTCAATGCTGCGGTATATTTCACGAAAGAATGCTGTTGAGAAATCACTAGCTAGTAAGTAATCACCTATCTCATGCCAGGAACTATTATTTATTAACAGACAACCTAACACTGCCCGCTCTGCATAATTCTCATGCGCGTAGAAACCTTTCATATGGCACCTCTGTGATACTTACCTTCAATGACTTTTGCAAAATTGCTGGCACGAATTAGCCATTCCAAATCTGCAAGAAAAGGTGGGTTTCCATTTTTTCCATCCACCTTCCCGATTAAGAAATCAAATTGCTTTACATGCTCAAAATAATTTCGCCACCATTCCAGTGTTTGATGTTTTAAATTTTCATCCCAACGGTATTTTAGATATTTACGCCTAGTCCTATTCCAGACCAGCATGCGTGGACACATAGGTAATATTTCGTGATAGAGAGCTATGATTTTTTCATGAGGGCAAATTAATGAATCAACA
>DHXK01000243.1 GCA_002413665.1 Legionellales bacterium UBA5158
GTATATATATAATTAATGTTGTCAACGAGATAAAGAGCAACCTTTTCATAATTTTGCGCTAAAGCAATCTTGTCTTGCCAACTCCAACCTGATTGAAAATTATTATTCGCTATAAAAATAAGTGCAACTTCTTCACTCTCTTGTGCGATCTTAAGACGGGCAGGTGCTGGTAAATTGGCAGATGTAATTATTTGAGAAAAATTATAATTTTTTTGTATTGCTAATGCTGTACTCGAAGCTTGACTGTCTCCATCACTCAAAATCGAAAATGACATGCCTCGCGTTTTCTCAGCAATGTCAAGATCATATAACCTACGTTGATTTTCATCAGATAAAATTTTAAAAGATGCACTAACAGCTTGAAACCTCTCTGTCGCGCCTTCTGAATGATTACGATCTGGGTGGTATAAAAAAGCTTGTGCGCGATACGCAAAAGTTATTTCGTCTTTATTGGCATCTTTAGAAATTTCTAATAGATCGTAGTGGCTTTGCATTATTTTGGCTCCGTATAATGGCCGCAGTATAACTGAAGATGAGCTCTGCATTCTTGTAATTTCTATTTATTGAAACTCAGGATAAATAAGATGAGTGCAATTATTCTTTAACTTTTACCTTTTTATGCCAGTATTTTTACAGACTAGCGCCAACGGGCCCGGATAACCGGATTAAATAAGGCGTTAAAAATGTTGTAATTGCTGATATAGAAATAATGACTGGCGATAGTTCTTGATTAACTGCACCTAGAACCACTCCCATACCAACGATGATAAATGAAAATTCACCGATTTGCGCCATAGTGAATCCTAAACGTATAGAGACATCAATTCCTTGTTTAGTCAGCAACCCACCAAGACCTGAGCTAACTATTTTACCCACTACAGCAACCGCACTCATTAATAAAATCAACTTATAATCGTGAATAATAATTTTCGGATCCACTAACATACCAATCGAAACAAAGAAGATAGCAGCAAAAATATCTCGTATCGGTCTTAACAACTTTTCAATGCGATGAATTTGTGGTGCACCTGCAAGTATAGAGCCCATAATAAAAGCACCTAACGCAACAGAATATTGAAAATAAGACGACACACATACTAAGAAAAGACAACATGCAACGGATAACAACGTTAAAGTTTCTTGCGTAATATGATGCCTAATTAATCGAAAAAATCTAGGAAATATAAAATAACCAAGAACAAACCAACTACTCACAATTAAAACCAATTCGCCAAAATCAATCAGTGAATTTGTTAGAGAAAATGTTTGCGTTGTTGCCATTGCAGATAATGCAGCAAGTAACAAAATAGCTATTAAATCTTCAATAATGAGAATACCAAAGATTAAATCTGTAAGGTTTTCATCTTTTAGTCTCATTTCATCTAGTGTTTTGACAATGATAGTTGTCGATGAAATTGCCAATGCCACTCCCAGAAATAAGCTACTAATCGTTTTCCAGCCTAATAACTGACCCAAACCAAAACCCAGCAAAACCATCATAAAAACTTCAACTATTGCAATTATTAAAGCGGGAAAACCCACTTTGACAATTTTATGAAAACTGAACTCCAATCCAATCGAGAACATTAAAAAAATGACGCCCAATTCTGCAATTTGTGTCAGCGTAGGAATATCACTTATAAAAGAGTACGGTGGCGTATGAGGGCCTATGATAACACCTGTTATCAAGTACCCTAAGACTATAGGCTGCCCTATATATTGAAACAAAATAGCAACAAGACTGGCAGCCCCTAGAATGACCGCCAAATCTTGGATAAGGGGGGCTATATGAAGCATAATATTAACCTCTTTAAACAGAGAGCTTCTGCGTTATAGAGCCAACACAGATATTAGCCTACTATCTTACATCGTTAAACACCTTGAGCTGTCAAAAATTTATATTACCATCAGCCATTTAGAGTGAGTTAATGAAGCTTTACAACCTGTTATTAATCTTGCCCCTCGTATTGGTATTTCTTAATGATTAACGGCGGCAGGGATCTGACGCCTTTTCTTCAATCACATTGCTTTAGCTACTCAATGACAGGCACCATTAAAGTTGAATCAGCATATACCGTGTTTCGAGAGGGCAAACCTAATCCAGTATGGTGAATGCCTTGCATTGCAAAATTCTTATCTTCGCTAGTCAGTAAGACCCTTAATCGCTCGCCGGATTTAAATCGTTGTGCCGTGGGTACGATCGCTATTTCAAACCATGTAGGTTTATGAGGTGTTAAAAGTACCGCCTTAGTATGGGGATGGTGAGGCAGATAAGGTTTAGATAATTCAGCATCCAATGCTCGATGGCTTGCTCTCAACCAGCCTTGCGTTAGATCACTCGCCTTTCCATTGTTATCAATTATTTGCAATTTAATAATCCAATCCACATCAGTGGCAGTAGATGCAGCATGTAACTTTAATTTAAATGGGCCAATTAAATCAACTTGGCTATTAAAGGGTTCAGTGTCCCAACTTAGCAAGCCTGGTAAAGGAGGAGGATTTGCATTCTTCGGTAAATCCATTGATTTTGGCAGATACATATAATCACGACTTTGTGATTTTTCAGTTTTATCACCTAATTTCCCACTCGCTTGTAAATACCAATTAGTAAATTTTGTTTCTGGCAGTGGCCACACATCAGAGGTTCGCCATTCATCTGCACCTTCAAGGTAATAACGTATAGCAGGCCCTTCCATAATGCCCGTATCATTATTTTTCAGCCAATGATCATACCAAGCGAGCGCCTCGATATGGAGCGTCTCCCAAGGCCATTGCAGAGAGCCTCTAGGGGTGATAGACATACGGTAAGGCACGTTAGGTTGAATATTATTGACGATAGAAAAAGGTGTTTTTAAATGCACACAGACGTTTTCCCAATCTGCGCCTATGTATAAAGGAATTTTGATGTCACTAATCTTTTCTGTCAAATTTCTAGATGCCCAAAACTCATCATAAAATGGATGCTCTATTGCAAACTGATAAAATAAATCATCCCACGGGTGAGGCTCATAAGAAAAGCGCATCGCTAATTCTAAAGCCTTTAATGGATCTTTATGCGGTGCGGCGACTCGTTCATGCACCCAAGGTAATAAAAGTATTTTATTAATCAACTCAAAAAATGTTGAACGAAAAAAATCTTCAGATTTACGGCTTAACATACCAAGCGCATTAAAAAATCTTGACATAAATCTTCCTGAGAATATCCCACCAGGCCAAGCAAGTTCTCGATAAATATCAACCGTTCCTGAAAAAGGAAAAATAGCACGCAAATGAGGTGGAGCTTGTATGGCAGCTCTAAATTGTTCGATAGCAAAATAACTAACCCCTATCATCCCAACCCGGCCATTACACCAGGGCTGCACGGCTGCCCATTCAATTAAATCATACAGATCATGTTGTTCAGCAAGCCCCCAAAGATCAAACACCCCTTCACTGCCACACGTTCCTCTATTGTTTGCAATAACATGTGCGTAACCGCGTGGCACAAAAAAATCAGTTTGCCCAGCTTCCATAAAGCCAGCCGGAACACCTATATTTTGGAGTTGGCGCGGATACGGGGATATGGCAATCAGTGCTGGAAATTTTTCAGTGCTATCAGGTCGGAAAATATCAGTATGTAGATGTATGCCATCGCGCATAAGCACAGGCACATTATAGTCAGCCAAGATCTCGTAAGTGGGCTCTGAAAGATTGCGATACGTACGGCCAGTAGTCTGAACACCAAACAATTTGCGCTGCCCGTCTTCAATACCTGAGGGTTTTCTGTCGAATTTTTCCATAATCATATCCTTATGTTTATGTGTAAAATATAACCTATTGTACTATTGATTAAAAATGAAAGACAGCCTTGCTTTTTTACGCGCACCTAACCTCAATTCCAAAATGTGCTAAGCCAAATATGCTTTTCTAACGTCGAGAAAATCAGACTGCAAGTAGTGCAGTAGATGCAAAATTGAAATCAGAGAATTGATTTTATTATTTAAGGAGTGAACACCATTGTTCTATCATTTGGTGATGGGAAAATAACGATAGGAGCAGATGGAAATTGTTTATGTAGTGTGTTTTTACAAATTAACTTAGTTCAATTACCTATACCTTGTTGCATTAAATCGTACTGCTGAAATCGGAATGGCCCTCATATTGGCACTGTATGCAAAAAAAGATGCGTCTGCCATTCAACCTATTATCGCCACCACCGTTGAAAGCTTTAAACACATCGTTAAACTTATCGATGATTCACCTGCTAAAACTGCCATCACAGTTATTTTTCAACCGTGTGACAACCAAAATATGCCTAGTGAATTTCGTACATTTTCCCATTTACATAAAACAGTATGTAAATTAGAAAAAACTGAAACTGCTGGGATAAAAGCAATTTGTTTAGATGGCGTTAACTTACCACTTTATACTAATGTTTGCTTTGTGCTTGTAGATACGGCATTAAATGAAAACGCAGACGAAAAAAAGAAAACTGTATCGCATTTAGATTTATTTATACAAAAAAACTTGTCACTGATAAAGATAAAAATGCAATTCTTACAAAACTGGATAATCCTCATTTATATGCAGATCTTTTATTTTCACCTACACCGTCTCAAATTATATTACCTGAAGCATTATATAAAAAAATATTAGCATCTAATGCACATGTTGAATATAGAGGAGATGTTGATGTATCACGACAAGCAGATGGATATCAATGCGGTGTAGTCGCACTTAAAGATGCAAGGCAATTAAATCGCGATGTTGATTTTTTAAAAGAAGTGACCGAAACGCCAATTGACCAATTAGATAAAGCATTAAATCAGTTCTGGAAATACACTCTTCCAACTAAGTATTATAAAAACATTCAGTCTTTCAGATTGTTTTCACATGTAGTAAAAGATCATTCGCATGAAGTTGTAAATCGCAAAGGGGAAACATTAAAAGAATCTTATGAGAAACATCAATTGAAGTATATTAATCATTTCAGCAAAAAATATCATGAACAGGTAACAAACTTTCTTAAAGATAAATCTAACACGCCAGAAAAAACTAAAAAGCTTTTAAAAAAATATGATGCAAACAAAATGACTTTAGAAAAGTTAGTAAGTATTTACACTCCTTTGCATCATGAAGAGCAACCTTCTAATATGAAGAGGCAAAAACAGTAAAAGTATGAAATCTGAGATAGAATATTCTCATCGTCCTTCTTCAATATATATTTTAAATGTTTTTTTATAAATATCAAGCAATGCAAATAATAAACTTAATAAAATGGGTCCAAAAATAAACCCTAACACTCCAAACAATTTTAAGCCCCCAATAATAGAAATAAAAATAAGCAAGGGATGCAAATTAGTATCGTTTTCTATGAGCTTAGGTCTCACAAAATTATCAATTAAACCCACCAACAGCACTCCCCAGAGCAGAATACCGACGGCTGCAACCGTGTGACCTGTTAGCAAGAGATAAATAGTTGCAGGAATAGTGATGACTATGGTCCCCAGCATTGGTATCACCGAGGCAATGACAGCCATAAATCCAAAAAGTACCGGATTGGGGACACCAAAAATGAACAAACCTATGCCTTCGAGTAGCCCTTGTAATAATGCAATTAAGATAGTGCCTTTGATAACTGAATTAAATGCAATTTTTAAGCTATCAACTATTTGTTTGTCATCTTTAATCGTTAGAGGACTAAAATTAACGAGTATGTCATTAAGTTTATGCCCATCTTTTATTAAATAATATAAAGCAAAAAGAGTCAGAAAAAAGCTAAATATGAGACCCATTACATCGGCAAACAAAGAGCCTATATGCTTCACGATGAAGCTGAATAAATTTTTTGTACCCTCTTTAACTGCAGCTCCGAGATCAATCGGGAAATTCCCCACCTTACCTAGAATATAAACCTGCACATCAGAAATAATTTTATAAATATCGGAATTACTGGCAACTTTAGTATAAAGATCACTTGTTTCTGTGATCAATAATAATGTGAGTATGCTAAGTGGTAGTATTATTATTACTGTCACTGTTAGAACCACTAGAATTGACGCTAAACTTGGCCTACGCTTAAAAAAAGCGTGGCGTAATAATTGCGTATAAAGCGGTTGAAAAACTACTGCTAAAATAGCAGCAAAAATAAGAGGGCCCATATAGGGTAAAAAGAGTAAACCCACACCAACAACAGCTATAATAAGCAATATAATAAAAAAACTGATTCTAATTTTTTTATGATCCATATGCTTTGTATATCCTGTTATTAAATAGATAAAGTCTTCATCTCATCATTAAATATTATGACTATCAATATCAAATAATATAATTATCATTACAACAGTAAATCTAATTTTTTTATATTATTCTTTATAATATATTTCTTTACCTTTTAAATACAAATATCTAGTTTCTGTGCACATATCATATTAAAAAAATTAAAATCATTGCTCACCCAGACTCCTTGGAATAATAGCATTTTCTTTTGCTTTTCGCTTCTCCCATTGCGGGAGAGGCAAAAAGCAAAGAGTACTGGGATTGTGTTAAATCAGAAAACAAATAACTAAAACGCTTATTTTCTACGCATAGAGATGCTTGCGCTACACTTTAATCCTGCAAACACACGCATGGAATTTGTGTTAGAAGGAATGAAAATATACAGACAAGACCCTCAACAATATTAAAAATTTCCTGCTTATTGAGATAATTGCATTAATGTATGAGAACCCTCATAATATCGTTTTTTTAAGTCATACAGGATTACTGGAAGCACACAAGCCATAAAGATGAATTCATAAAGAGCGAGACTTAGCGTGATGACAACCTATAAAAATAAAAACTGGCCTAATGAAAAACAAAAACTTCTTATGCAAGTCGCTTTTGGTGATCCTAGTTTAGCGCAAGAATATTTTCAACAATGGAATGCAAAGTATGGGTTATCTGATTTAGATGCACCCACTCGAGCCATTTTGCCTATGGTGATTCAAAGTATTCAGCAGTTAAAACATGGCATAGTCAGTGATGATTTGATTAAACGTTATCAACGATATTATCAACAGGTTTGGTTTGATAATTCTGTCAAATTAAAACAAGCATTTGAGGTCATCACTTTATTTAATCAGCATCATATCAAAGTCTGCCTATTAAAAGGTGCTTCCATGCTTTTATATTATTATAAAAATATGGGCATGCGACCCGCTATCAGCGACTTCGATATTTTAATCTGCAAAAAAGATATTCCTAAAGCGATACATCTTTTACGTACACTCACTTTCAATCCCCAATGTTTTTTTGAATGGACGGGAATACGATTTGAAAATCACCTATTACATACACCTGAGGTGATGGAATATGTTCATGCAATTACTTATCGAAAAGGTAAGCTAGATGTCGATATGCATTGGAAGTGCATGCATGTCTCCCATCAAGATGCTTCTTTTGAATCTTTGTTTTCTGATATGCGCGTAACTACCATTTTCAATAATCAGACTTATGTCTTTTCACCTGAACTTCAAGTATTCCATACCTGTGTTCATGGCATGATGCAAATGTCTCATCAAGGAAAGTTCTGGTGGATCATGGACATACTCTACATTTTAACGCACTATCAGCATCCATTTGATTGGAACAAATTATATGATATCGCTAAAAAACATGGGTCATTAGACTATATACGAGATTTCATCAATTATGTTGAGCAACTCAACCCCTCACTGATCAAGCCGAACGACGTTGCTTGTTTTAAACGAAACTCAACGGACACTTTAAAAAGTAGCAACCTTATGCATCGCATACAGACATCACGATTTCGCTTACTGAGAAAACCTTTTTTTTATATTAGCATCTATCTGACATCCACAAAAAATAAATCTATACTGGCTAAGATGAGGCATTTTCCAACCTTTGTGAGAACATACTTCGGCATAGAAAAAAGTCTATTTACTTTTATGTTGAAGAAAATTATTAAAAATAGTGTGAGGAATATAGTTTGATTACCATCATCATGCCATTTTACAAAAAATTGAAAGAGTTTATTTTTAGTTTTGAACATCACAATCTCAAAGAGTTCAACCAGTATCCTAATCTTGAACTTATCATCAGTGTAGATGATCCCTTTGAGTCTGATGAATTAATTACTTACCTAAAAAGTAAAACCCGCCTTTCTAAGGTAAAATTTGCCATCAAGGTTTTTGTCAATGAAAAAGCGCATACCTGGCGCTGCCCATCAAGTGCTATCAACGTAGGAATTAAACAAGCGCGCTACGAAAAAATAATTGTCATGTCACCTGAAACTGTTGCTCTCCCTCAAAGCATAGCGAAATTATTGAGAAATTGTCATTCAACTCAGTTTGCATTTGGCATTATTAAACACATGAAGCAGGAAAACCTAGCGTTTATCTATGACCTCGAAGAATTTTTTGATCAGGCGAAAATTCGCTTACTCCCCTATGGCTCCATTTGCTTTACCAAAGAACAAGCTGCACGAGTCGGTGGTTATGATGAAAGTTTCACTGAGTGGGGTGGTGACGATGATGATTTCAGAGAGCGACTCAGCAAAGCCGGATATCAAAAAATACCAACCTTCGCAAAATTTCTCCATCTCATTTTTAACAATCGGAACGCTAACAGATCAAGTGAAAAAGAACAGTTATCCACAAAACAAGGTGTTTTACGGAAAATGAGACAAATCATAACTAAAGATCATTTCTTAGCGAACCTTGGAAACTATGGTAACGAATTCGGAAAAGTCTTTTTCGATTATCATCCCATCTCGCACACGATGTTACAGGCATGTGAGGCTTAGACATGCTCGGTCCTATCATGATAGGCGTCAGTCAATTCGAATTGAATTTTATTGAAAAAAAATTATTGGCTCATCCTCATATTGGTGGTGTCATTCTGTTTGCTAGAAATTATCATTTTACTGAACAACTGAAGCAGCTCATTTCATCTATTCAAGCAGTACGCATAAAAGCTAACTTAAGCCCTGCACTCATTGCGATAGATCATGAAGGGGGAAGCGTTCAACGATTACGGGGTGAAACGTTCACTTTATTACCCACTGCTTATACCGTTGGATGTTTATATCAAAAAAATCCAAATCGAGGACGTGCATTAGTGAAAGCCATGGCTACAGTAACAGCCTACGAGCTTGGTAGTTTGGGTATTGATCTATGTTTAGGACCTGTATTGGATTTATCACCTGCAAATCTTACCCCTGCTTCATCACGCCAGTACACTGATAACGCTATCACAGTAAGCGAGATTGCAAAAACTTATATATCTGAATTACAAGCCCACGGATTGTCATGTGCTGGAAAACATTTCCCAGGGTCAGGAAATGAAACAACGAATACACATTATGGAATTTCAATATCAAATGCTAGTGCAAAAACTTTGCTTAATGTATGTGTGAAACCGTATAAGGCTCTAGCAAGCTCAGGGATACTAAAAGCCATCTTACTCTCCCATCGAATTTATATGAAGTTAGACGACAAGCCTCCCGCTGTATCAAGAGTATGGTTACAAGATATACTCAGGAATCAACTACGGTTTGAAGGTGTCATCATCACCGATTGTTTACAAATGACAGGCGCTGCCACGATGGGGAAAAACTTAAAATCTAGAATCTATAATGCTCTAACAAGTGGTTGTGATCTCGTGCTTTGTTCTCATGTTTGTGATGGTTATTACAAAGAATTTTATGCAGCCTTAACCGATCCTGAACTTGATTATTTGATCAATCAACGTCATGAGAAATCAGTTATAAAGCTACTGGCCTTAAAAAGAAAATATCGCGATGCTTATTACCATGAAGGATTACAAAGTAAAGAATATCAAGTCAGCGTAGATTTTATTCGTTCCGTGTCTGACCTAAAACAACAACAAAAAAATATTATTCATCATCATAAAATTTTAATTTATTTGAAAACGATTCGACACCTTAGAAAATTAAAATCAGGAAAGTTATTTTCATATTTATTTCCGGTGTTCAAAAATTTTTTTGCAAATCTTTATCTTTTCTATTGCAGACATCGCTACAAAAAGGATACATAAATGCCTATTATCAG
>DHXK01000200.1 GCA_002413665.1 Legionellales bacterium UBA5158
AGCGCTTTTTGCTTCGTAATCCAGCAGATCAAAATCTTCTAATGAAGTTTTAATTGGTGGATTACGAAGCAAAAAGCGCTTCTAATCCACCCTACAATATAAATTTAAAACTTACATTTTTAATCGCACCCTGTCTACAATTACAAAAAATAGGGGACTACTTTCATGGCAAAAAAACAACGTGAAACCATTTTGATGAACTACATTAAAACGCTCTTCCCCGCTGAGAATAAAAAAAGTTTCATCCCACTAAAAGATCAATCGCAAGTTCCGTTGATCATGGACTCTTTAAGTCGAAAGAACATTCACCATCTCATACTCACAGGAACAAGTTCTGATATTTATAATTTAGCGTATCTTGAAAATCTTGCGCAGCATTTTAATGAAGAACATATTCCTAAAACATTACGAGAAGCCATTTTTATATTTCTTGATTTAAAAGCCTTATCACTTTCCCAAATTAACTCGGCACAATGGCAAACTGAATTAGCGACATTTTTTCAAGAATTAAGTGAAAACAACAAACGAATTATTTTAGCGATAAATCAACTTGAGCCTTTACTTATCACCGAGACTAAAAGTCATGCTAATGATTTAGGTCCCATGATTAAATCATTTTTATCTCAGGATGGTTGGCGTTTAATTGCAATAACCAACACGCCCACTCATTACGACATCATGAAACAACCTTATTTACAGCATTATTTTACTGAGCTTAAATTAAATGAACCAGCCAGCAGTGATGCAGCCGCTATCCTTAAAACATTTCGAAATGATTTAGAAGAGTTTCATCACGTGTTAGTTCCTGATGAAATCTTTCCTTATGCCATATCTGTTGCAAACCAATATTTAAGTGGATCAGAACCGTGCTTGGAAAAAGCTTTAAAACTATTAGACAGTAGTGCATCACGCGCAAGCGCTATGGAGCGAACAGATCAGACAGGTCCATCTAAACCTATTTTAACAAATGCTTTAATTGCTAAAGTCATTTCTAGCTGGACGCAAATTCCACTTTCACATTTACAACACAATAAATTTAAATCCAGTGATTTCATTCAAAACATACAAAAACAAATATTTGGCCAAGAAGCAGCGATGAACTTAATTGGTTTAGTATTGCAATATGCTCGAATAAAATTACAAAATAAATCAGGTCCACTTTGTAGTTTTTTATTTGCGGGCCCTGCAAATGTAGGAAAAACAGAAACTGCATTTGCTATTGCTGAACAACTATTTGGTCACAAAGGTGCACTGCTACAAGTGAATTTAGAGAATAACCAACACCCCGGCTCTCTTGCCGAATTAAAAGTGAGACGCCAAACCGAAGAATATCACCACACCACACTTTTTTCGGCAATACAAAAAAGCCCATACGCTGTGGTACTGTTTGAAAATATAGATCAAAGCTCAGCAAAGATACTTGACTTACTACAAGATATTTTTATGCAAGGTTATGCGACTGACGAGCAAGGCAAAAAATATGATTTCCGACACGCTATCATCATTATTACAACTCACCTAGGGGCAGACCGTATTATTAATTTAGCCCAACCTCAATCTCAAGAATCTGCACAAATAGTCGATCTGATGCAATTAGTTTTAAATGAACAAAAGCATGAACCGACTCATCAACATCATCAATTATCACCGCAAGAATTATGCGAAGAAATGATGCCTGCCCTAGAAGGATTTTTTTCACAAAAATTATTGTGTCACTTAAATATCGTTCCATTTTCATTATTAGATTATGGCAGTGTAGAAAAGCTAATAAAGCTCAAGCTACGCAACTTTGCAAAAGTTTTAGATGCTAACTTTGGTTTAGAGCTAACTTATGCTCCAGAGGTAATTCGCTTTTTAGTGCAAGAAACGTTATGGCGCGGACCTGCAACACGACCTATCGAAAAAATTCTCGAACAACATCTTTATTCTTCCGTTGCTCATGAGCTTGTATCGCATGGAGAAGAAAAAAATAGACCTAACCGCTTATTACTACAGTTAAATGATGCTGGCCAATTACTACGATGCGAATTTGTGTCACCCGGAGATGCGACACTTTACAAAATGTAAATCAAAAAAAAGCCGCTATATCTGCGGCTTTTTTACTATTTAGAAAAATAATTATGGACTGTAGGTATAAATAAATGGCGCAGCGGTTCCAGTAGTACATGTATTAGCAGTAGCATTATAATGTGGGTTAGCTGCTAATTTATATTTCAAAGAAGCACAGATGACTCCTTGTGTCGCTGGCAACGTAACAACATAATTGGTAGCACTTGGAGCAATTGTAATGGATTGTGCCCATGGTAAATATAAGGCATTAGAACCAGTGATCGCTGAAACATTTGCCGATGTTACTAAGGTATATGTACCATCACCTTGCGCAATACCATCCGCAGCAGCAGTAATAGCCTGTATGGATTGTAAAGCTGAGTTCGTCTGCTGTGACGCCGTTGCGGATTGATAATATTTAACAGACATAACAATAATCATGGCTGCAATTGCTAACACGAGCATGACTTCTAAAAGTGTTACGCCTGCGATTGATTTGAGATGCCTTTTCATAGTGTATAACTTCCTTTTGATAACTATTAGTGAGAGAGGGTATTAAAGCCCAGACCGTTATGAATAAATTCAAACGCATCAAGACTTGCGTATTCATTAATAAAGATTACTATTTCTCCTTATCCTAATCAAGCGCTTTAAACTATTACCAATATCTTATGATATATAATCACCCACATAGGCACATTATGACATTACAAAATACTTTGTTACCCTGCGTTGAAATTAACCCTCCTATCCCCGCCTCCGGGTGCGTGATTTGGCTGCACGGCTTAGGTGCTGATGGTAATGACTTTGCTTCTATTGTTCCCCAATTTGGTTTATGGCCACATAGACCTGTTCGTTTTGTTTTTCCTAATGCGCCCTCTAGGCCTATTACCATCAACAATGGCTATGTAATGCCCGGCTGGTATGACATTACGTCTGTCACAAAAATTGATGGCCATTTGGATAGAGCAGGAATCGATGATTCGGTTAACGCTATAAAGCTGTTAATAGAGCGAGAAGAAAAAAAAGGTATTCCTTCTAATAAAATTGTTTTGGCAGGATTTTCACAAGGTGCGTTAATCGCTATGATGACAGGCTTGCACTATGATAAACCTTTAGGTGGCATATTAGCGCTATCAGGTTACTTTCCCTTTTCCGCAACAGAATTAACTGAAATAGCTTCACCTGCAAATGCATCAATTCCCATTTTTATTGGTCACGGCAAAGAAGACACAGTTGTTCCTTATTTTTTGAGCCAAATGACATTTGATTTGTTAAAAAATCAGGGGTATTCAGTGGGCTTGCATAGTTATGCCATGGCACATAGCGTGAATGCAGCTGAAGTAAATGATATTGCAGATTGGCTAAAAATGATTTTTTGATCTAGTTCCCACTTAGGATTTTTCGCCTCTCCCCTTGCGGGAGAAGCGAAAGACAGACTGTACAATTAAAAAATATACGACGCTCCCAACGATAATATAGCAGCATCACCTGTATGCGAATTACCTTGTGCTCTCGCAATCTCGATATTTGTTAACAAATTGGGAGTAACAGAATACTCGCCACCTGCGGCTAAATAAAGCCCTGTTGCATAATGCGATACCGTCTGACACGTTAAACCATTCTGCGCAGCCACGCCGCAATTGCTAATTTTTAAGTTAGACTGCAATCGACTAACCCCTACTTTCCCCACCACTGAAGCACCACTTGAGCCTAAGGGGAACATCAATTTACCTTGCGCACTGTAAGAGTAATGACTATCACGAGCTACTGTTGTATTTACATCCTTAATCACAGTATCAGCGTAATGAGTGCCGTTAAATTCGAATGCCATAAAGGGATTAAATTTATATCCTACATTAATGCCTGCACCCAACCCTGAGTGACTTACCGAGCCCGAATAATTCTTATCATATATTTTGGCCCATCCTACGCTCCCACCTAAATAATACCCATAGGGTATTGACACCGCTGATACAGCAGGCAACGCTATCAATAAAGCGAGCAATCCTAAAATAACTTGCGCATGTATTTTTTGCACTTTCTATTACTCCATAAAGCATTAACTCATTTTATAGCTAAGGCCCACAATAATTTGTTTATTGTGTGGGGTCACACTCAAGTCAAAAAGATTAAAGGGATTATAATTGGTAACGTCATACTCAACACGAATATTCGTATTACCTGACAGGATATGCTCTAATCCAAGGCCCCCTTGCTTACCATTTAAATTTTTGCTTTTGTTGAATGTAGCATTAATACTATTCACTTGAAAATGTGATCTGGCCATACCTATGCGCGCAAAAATTGAAGTAGCTGGACTCACCATTAAGGCGGGTATAACACTAATTGAGTAACCATATGTTTGCTTGAGAGAGCCAGTTGTAACGCCAGAACTTGTTGCGATAGTAAGATTACGCCCACCAGTTGATCCCATATTCGCAGATACTTCACTTCCAACATAAATAGATTGGCTTACAAGATTGCCATAACCACCAAAAAGTATAGCGGTATAGCTACTGCCACCAAAATTTAATTTGTTACCGCTGACATCTGTGATTCTCCAAGAGCCTTTATTCACCCCACCACCTACTCCAATATAAGGTCCAGCGTGGGCTAAGGTCACTGCAGAGCAGAGAATCAAAGTAGTACTAATTTTTAATATATTTTTTAACATTTTTATTCCTAATATAATTGGAAAATAAAAAATTCTGGTAGGAAGAGACAAACGCACACAATATTCCTACCTTTAGGCAGGAATATGCATCTAAAAAATTATTCGAATTTATAGACTAAGCCAAGATATGCTTGATCAGCCTTTGGTGCGCCCGTTGCACTATTTACAGTATTGAAAGCAGTGTAAATATATTCAGCTCGCAGATCCCAACTTTGTGTTAATCCTGTTTGAACACCCACACCTAGCTGCCCACCCGAAATTGTTTTATTTGCACTATTAAAGTGGGTTCTCACTATACCTAAACGCAAAAACATCATTGCATGTTCGCTAATCACCATACTAGGAACCAACGATACACCATACTCATAAGTTGTTTTCAAACCATTATTATTAATGGACATAGAGCCAGGCGCACCAAATATTTCGCCACCAAAATAAAAAGCTGGATTAACGATAGTGCCATATCCTAAAAAAAGCCTGCCCTCTAATCCCCTATAGCTATTTGTATTTTTAATATTATCACGCATTCCGCCACTGTAGCCTGCATATCCACCATCAGCAAAAGCAACACCAGAACTAATAGCAAAAACCGCACTGGCGATAAGTAATTTTTTAAACATGATATTGCTCCTTTGGTCGAATTTTTTTCATGATTAAGATTTTTTGGGGAAATAAAAAAAATCTTTCTCCGTTGGCGTGTGGGTTTTCTTATCGCAACAGAAATTTAGGAAAAGGCATCATATAATATCTTCTTAGCTTATTCAACTGATGCTAATAGGCTATAAATAATAGAATTGATTTGAGCTCCTGCGTCACCCCGCGAAGTGGGGATGACACATAATGAAACTTAAGACCGCACAGCAAATAGGTTAGCTTTTCGTGGGAACTAGATAGGGCACAAAAATTTCATTCAACTGTTTGGTCACTCGAATAAACGTAGTGCGCTTGGTTAATTCTTTTAATCGTTGCGCACCCACATACGTGCAGGTAGAACGCACACCGCCTAAAATATCGAGTATGGTTTGTTTTACCGGGCCACGATAAGGTACGTTCACTGAGCGGCCTTCGCTTGCACGATACTCAGCAACGGCTCCATGATATTTCTCCATTGCTTCAGCCGAGCTCATGCCATAAAAACGTTTAAATTGGGTGCCCTTTTCTTCAATGACTTCACCTGAGCATTCATCATGTCCAGCGAGCATTCCTCCTAACATGACAAAATCTGCGCCCGCTGCAAATGCTTTTGCAACATCACCAGGAGTCACGCATCCACCATCTGCACACACTAATCCGCCTAATCCATGCGCTGCATCTGCACATTCTATGATGGCTGATAATTGAGGATACCCTACACCTGTTTTTTCACGGGTAGTACAAACGGAACCAGGCCCTATACCAATTTTTACAATGTCAGCACCGGACAAAATGAGCTCTTCTACCATTTCGCCTGTCACTACATTTCCTGCCATGATGACTTTATCAGGATAAGTATTACGTAAGCGCGACAAAAATTCTACATACCGTTCTGTGTAACCATTCGCGGCATCTAAACAAATAAAAGTAAAATCCACTACCTTGGAAAGCGCATCGAGTTTTTCAAATTCTCTATCGTGCACACCAATTGAGACACAACATGAAGGAACTACATCTGGGTGAGTTTTTGCAAATGCCTGCCATTCTGCAATAGGAATAAATTTATCTAAAGCAGTTAATAACTGATGTTCTGCTAATGCAGATGCCATTGCCAAGGTACCAGTGTGATCCATGTTGGCTGCAACGATGGGCACGCCTTTCCACGTTTTACCTGCATGCTTAAAATGAAATTCTCTTTCTAATTTCACTTCCGATCGAGATTTTAAAATACTGCGCTTAGGTCGAATCAAAACGTCTTTAAAATCTAACTTAATGTCATTTTCAATACGCATGTGTTACTCCATGTTCATATTCTAAAAAAGCTTCGACCACAATGGTCTTGAGCACTAGTCTTGTGAGGATTTTTTTCGCAAACGGGCATAATAAAAACCGTCCATGCCATGCATCCCAGGTAAAATCTGCCTACCTATTTCGCATGCCTCACCCCAATTTGCTTCAATTTTTTCTTCGGCCGCATCAGTATGATCTTTCATAAATTGCGATAAAATCCCCGTATTTTCGCGCGGAAATACTGAGCATGTTGCATATAATAACAAACCATCTGGTTTTAATAATGGCCACATAGCTGTTAGCAATCGTAACTGTTCTTGGCAGAGTCGCTCCATATCATCTGGCCTACGTAATAACTTAATATCAGGGTGACGACGTATCACACCACTCGCAGAACAGGGCGCATCTAATAATATACGATCAAATAATTTGCCATCCCACCACTTTTCAACTTTCGCTACATCGCTAGCAATGCAATCTGCTGATAGATGCAAACGCTGTAAATTTTCTGTGACAGATTTTAAACGTTTAGCGTCTAAGTCTACCGCAACTAGTTCTAGCTCACTTTGAGTTTCTAAAATATGCGCGGTCTTTCCACCTGGTGCAGCACACGTATCAAGAACACGCAGACCAGGTGCCAACTCTAATAATTCTGCTGCTAATTGTCCCGCACCATCTTGCACAGAAACATCTCCCGCTTTGAAACCAGGCAATTCCATCACATCCATGGGTTCGACTAACATGATCCCATTTAGTGTTTCAGGAACAGCATGTGCTTGAATATTTTCTGCAGCTAATTTTGTGAGATAATTTTCTCGGCTATTTCGTAATTGATTCACTCGTAGCACTAATGGAGGATGTTCATTATTCGCAATTAAAATATTTTCCCACTGAGTAGGCCAGGCTTTTTTTAACATGTTTATCAACCATTCAGGGTGAGCCGTTGATGCTTCTAAATCATTGCTGAGCTCATGATTTAATTCATCGGCACTTCTTTGATACTCACGTAAAACAGCATTGACTAAGCCTTTAGCCCACTCTTTTTTTAATTCTAATGTGCCATTAACTGTTTCTGCAACTGATGCATAGGCGGGTATGCGCATATCAATCAATTGATATAATCCCACTAATAATAAAGCACAGACGTCCTGATCTTTTTCTTTAAAAGGCTTTTCTAATAATAAAAACAAAAGCGCGTCTAAATAAAAATAACGCCGGCAAACACCGTAGCAAATAGCTTGCACTAATGCTTGATCCCGTGCTTCAGGTATCTGTAATAATGCTTGTGGCAAGCAATCTGACAAAGACTGACCACTCATAACGTTCGCGATAACACGCGCGGCAACTACTCGTAAATTCATTCTGATTGACCCAAAATTTTACCTATCTTAATTATATTATGTTGTGCATTTAATAAATCAGCAGCATTAATCACACGGCCACCGGGTAATTGTAATTTTTGTAAACGTAAAATATCTTTTCCTGTTGCAACATCAATTCCTTCTGGACTCACTTGTAAAATAATTCCTGGCGATGATGCGTTAAAATTTTTTTCTATTACTTGAGCTTGCCATATACGTAATGTTTTATCGTCAACATGGGTATAAGCAATCGGCCATGGATTAAAGCCTCTGATCTTACGTGAAAGCTCTTGAGCTGAACATTTCCAATCTAATTGTGCTTCTTCTTTTGTTATTTTTGATGCGTAAGTAGCAAATGTATTATCTTGTAGTTGAGGATGAGCAGTGCCATCGGCTAATTGTGTGAGTGTGGGTAATAATGCATTAGCCCCTAACGCAGCCAAACGTTCATAAAGACACTCACTCGTATCTTCCTCACCAATTGGACATTCAACTTTATTCAGCATAGGTCCTGTATCTAGACCTTCATCCATTTGCATAATCGTCACACCAGTGACTTCGTCACCCGCTAAAATCGCTCGCTGGATAGGTGCTGCTCCCCGCCAACGAGGCAACAGAGAACCATGAATGTTAATGCAGCCTAAACGCGGCGCTGTTAAAACAGGCAAAGGTAATATCAAACCATATGCAACAACGACCATGATATCCGCTTGAAAATCAGCTAAGAGTTGCTGCTCGCGCGTATCACGTAATGTTTGAGGTTGTTGTATGATTAACTGATGCTGTAATGCTAATTCTTTGACGGGGCTTGCGTTAAGCTTGCGACCTCTTCCTGCGGGTCGATCAGGCTGGGTATAAACGGCTTTAATATGATGATGAGAGTTTAATAAAGCTTGCAATGCAACTGCGGCAAAATCCGGCGTCCCCGCAAAAATAATATTGAGCGAAGGGGATAGGCTCACGTCTCGACCTCAGATCTTTGTTGTTTCAGGGCTTTTTTTTGTAAGCGCCCTTGTTTTAAACGAGACAAATGATCAATAAATAAAATTCCATTTAAGTGATCTATCTCATGCTGTATACAAATAGCTAGCAGACCTTCAGCATCCAATTCATATGGCGTACCATCCTGATCAAAAGCACGCATGCGTACTTTTGCAGCTCGCTCCACTTTATCAAAATATTCGGGAACAGATAAACAGCCTTCGGATTCATGTTGAAGGCCTTCCTGATTAACAATCTCAGGATTGATCACACACAGAGGAAAATTTCTCTCCTCTGAAACATCAATGACAATGATGCGCTGTGGAATATCCACTTGAATAGACGCTAAGCCTACCCCCTTTTCTTCATACATGGTTTCAAACATATTACTCACGATCGTGCGCAAGCCTTCATCAAATTGAGTGACCGGAAGCGCTTTATTACGCAGTCTTCTATCAGGATAGTGCAAAACAGTCAACAAGGTCATGTGTTAAACCATTCCATTTTTAATGAGGGCAGTAGTATAACACGATTGACCATTTTTTTGCTATAGGGTTGCTTTAGATGCTTTTACGAACAGCAGCAAACCATCATGATAGCTTTGAGCTGCAGCTTCAGGGTCATTCATCCGTTCTAATAAATCTCCTAAGGCTGCATAAGTTTCTGGATAAACTCCCAATTTTAGGCTGGTTTCATAATATGTTTTTGCCTTACCCCAAAGTTGCGAACGCTTGGCTAAATGGCCTAGCGTTAAAAACAATACAGGTTGCTGGGGATATAGTCCCACCCACTTTTCTGCTGCCGCTAACTGCTTGGAGGACTTTTCCGTAACGAGCAAACCATATAGCCTAACTAGCTCAGGATCCCAAGCATTTTTAATCGTCTTTTGTAATAATTTATCTAGCTCATCAACCGCATCTGAATAACTTAATAATTGCCGACTATAGCAGGCAACTAATGCCGGATCACTTTTTAATTTTTTTGGAATTTTATCCCACACACTGCGCGTATCGCTTTCGTTCTTATTATCCATTGCATGGAGCAATTCAAGATAAATCTTTTTTTCAAAATTTAATGATTCATCAGCAGTAATTAATTTTGCTTTACGCAAATCAGGAAGCAGACTTAATAATTCTTGCCAATCTCCTAAACGAACATACACTCGCTCTAAAAGTTTCAACACCACGGGATGCTTGGGTGCAATTGTGCGCAAGTGTCTTAACGTTGCCAATGCTTGCTCTAACTGACCTTGATTAAATTGTAATTGTGCTTGCGTAAGCCCTATAGCAATATCTGCATGAGGATCAAAATCATGTGCCTGACGTAAATAAGTATCACGTCTTTCATAAGCACCCTGTTCATGTGCAGCTTTGGCAGCAGCAAGCAAATTGATAAGAGGTGAATCTGTTTTTTGTATGCCGGCTAATAAATAATTTTCAGCATTTTTCCACTGCCCTTCTATCAACTCCAGCAACCCTCTATTAGTCTTACTAAAAGATTTATAACGACGTCGTAAGCTGAGCCAATTTTTCCAACGATACAAAGAGAAATCCACGCTGTTAAATACACGTAAAATTAAATAGCCCACATAGAATAAAATAAGTAACGACAAAACCGCAAACCATAGCGGCATTTCCATCGACCATTGATGATAAGAAAATAAAGCAAAGCCAGGGTCTTCAGCAATATGCAAACCCAACCAAACAGAGGTAACAAAAATAATTAAAATAAAAATAAATCTGACCATCGTTACATCTCCAACTTATTGTTTATCTTGTGTTGCAGCGGGTTCAGAGGGAGTTTCTTGGCTAGCAAGATAATTTTTAAAAGCATCTAATGAAGCCGTCAAATTAGGTAAATCTGGACGGATATTGAGTAATTTTAATTGATTAATATTATTTAACATAGTCAGGGCAACTGTGTCATCAACTACAAAATATTGTTTAATCCAAATTTCGATTTGTTGCAAGCTAGCTTGAAAAATTTGTGGTTGCTTATGAACAACTCCCCACATAGCCAATTCAAATTGAGCATGCATATTTAAATAAAGATTAGCTTGCTGATCTGGAGCAATGAAAGGTAATTCATGAGCATTGTGATATCGAATAACAACTATCTTGCTTAACATATCTCCGGTTTCTTGCAGTGCTTCTCTCCACCATGATTTTGATTTTGCGTCTGTCACGCCACTTTTATCATTATTCATTACATGTTTATTAGGTATTGAAAGTTTATCCACTTGATCATTCATCGCGGATAATTGCAAATAAGTTCCAGACAAATCCACTTGTGGAATATTTTGCAAAGCAAGAATGTCTTCAGCTAATGCTTTTCGTATAGGCAACAGTTGTGCATCTGACAAATCTCGCAAAGTTTGATCTGCACTTTGTAATAACTTAATGACAAGAACGACATTATCACCCACTTGTAAATTATCATTAGCTAATTTTGTTAGATACTGCGCTTCAGCAACCACCCACCCTTCTCTTTTGTCATGTTGTGCATTGCGAATTTCATTTATCATTTGTTGTTGGCTAGATAATTGATTTTGCGAATTTTGTTGTAACTCAGCAATTGTTTTTTGCAATCCGGAAAATTGATTTTGCGCACTGGTTAAATGATCTTTATATTCTTGTATGACACGATGCAATTGGTAAGTATTTTTTTCTAAACGCACATATCCAAAATAAAAAATAATGGAAAGTAAAACTAACACTAAAACAGACACACAAACTGCACCTAATGCTAACGAGCGCAACGATGCGTGAGTATCCACCACCACGCTTTCTGGAGTTGATTCTATCATTGTTTTTTCTTCTGCTGATTTTTGCATACTTATTCCTTCTGGCACTATGGTTAGACGCAACGTATCGCAAGATACCAATGGTTAACGTTTTTTGAGGTTGGAATTTTTTAATATCTCTATAATAGCACTATGGCTGGGATTTTTTGCCAATAATATTGTTTTCCAGCCAAATTCTTGAGCCAAAACAAGCATTCTTTCGCTGATAACTACCAGAACAATCTCCTGTAAATGTTGGGCTGCAGCGTGCAATAAATGCTTTAAATTGCGCAGTCCTTCGCCTGAAGTACAAACTATTGCATCTATATTTTTTGATTCTATTAATTCTAGATATAGCCCTACATTATGCCGTGGAACACATCGTTGATAAGCAATTATGTTTGTCACAGTTGCTTTGCGCGCCGATAATTCCTCAGCGAGAAACTCGCGCCCATCCGCTCCAGACATGATCGCTATTTTTGCTTCAGAAATCATTTTAAAAGCCGGCATGTCTAACAAGCCTTGACTGCTCCATTCATGCTGCGGATAAATCTGGACAGGGAGCTTAGCCTCTTGCAATGCTTTTGCTGTGCCTGGCCCCACTGCTGCTATTTTAACGCGAGAGGGAAAAACGGGCCATTGTTTATGTATACTTTGGCTGCTTGCATAAACTGACTGTGGGCTGATAAAGACAAGACTATCATAACAATCTAATTGTGAAATTTGCTGCTGAAAAAGCTCAACATTCTCAGAGGGAGCAAATTCGATAGTTGGAAAATAAATACTTTTACCACCCGCACTATCCAGGGCAAAACAAAGTTCTTTGCCAGCAGGAAGCGGCCTGGTTACCAGTATACGCAAGCCATTTAACGCAGTTATATTCGAGTTCATACATTATTTCTTTATAAAAATTTAAGATAACTATTCAGTAACGTGTGAAGTCATTCGTCGTTGCAAGCGACCGGCATGTTACATAGTTACAATTTAAGAAGCGCTGCCGCACCTTGGGAAAGCAAGTCTTCAGCAACCCTGATGCCTAACATTTTTACATTTTCCACACTATCTTGATGACAAGCTTGCAAAACGACAGTTCCGTCTATGCTGGTTACCAATCCATTTAAAACAACTGTCTCAAGTTTCATTTCAGCGTATGCCGCAACTGGGACCTGGCAACCTACTTCTAAG
>DHXK01000074.1:0-385 GCA_002413665.1 Legionellales bacterium UBA5158
GTGCCATCCGGTGCGTTATGCGCCCAGTACTGCTTGGCGAACATATCCTGGGCTTTCAGGTACGCCGCCTGACTGAGCTGTTTGTTCAAACCGAGGGCTGGTTCGCCATCGTTACTACGCGCCTTGTTTGTTTCGTCCAGCAGCGAACCGATCGTCACGGTCGACTCTCGCCCCAGCACGCTGCCAGTTGTGGCGGCATTGTAGCCGAACTGCAGCCCCGCTACCACAAAAACAATAGCAATAATTCCGTACCGACGGATCAGGTGCGGGCGATAGTCATTTTTTTTATGTGGCACAATCGCCATGCGAACATGGTGTTTCGTAAGCTGTAAAAATGATTTTGTTTGTTTTTTCTTTGCCACGATAGTCTTAGTATAAAAAACTT
>DHXK01000074.1:593-8209 GCA_002413665.1 Legionellales bacterium UBA5158
GATAGTCTTAGTATAAAAAACTTGTGCTTAAAAAGCGAGCATCCAATAAATAATGGATGCTCGCAATTGTTATTTAGTACAGAGGATGGTTCTTTGTACCCCGCACACTAGTAAAAAGAGCCGAATAATTCCGGCTCTTTCATTAATTCGTGCATTTGCTGTCTAATAGTTAAACGTGTTCAACCCGAACGGGCACTTGCTGGCCGACGACAAGTGGCTGCTCGACATCAATCGCTACACCGGCAAGGTGAGCCTCTAGAACCGCCGCCTCGTGATACGTAGACTCGTTATCGTGGAACTGTTTTTTGCCCTTATGCTCAACCTCGTCTAAATCAGCCTTAGCTACGAACCTGTCGACCACGCTTTGACCAATCTTTGCCTTGGCAATGTCTAATTTCTCTGCATAGTCATTCATTTCGTGATAAGCATCTATCGCATCAGTGCCCGTCGCTTTTTTCATCTCATTACGAGCAACTTGACCGAGTAAATGATTAACGACGATATCTTCGTGGTCATTTTCAAGCGTCTTTACAGACTCGTCGTGCTTTTTATAGGCAGCATCGTAATCACCATAATTGGTTTTGGCCTCGTCGCTGACTTGCTTTAGGCTCTTTTCGCTCATGTAATTTTCCTTTTCAGTTTTTATTTCTAGATTGTTTGTTGTTGCTAGATATACTCACAATATCTCATACTTATGCTTATTTGTCAATGTTAGTATGTGCAGAGGACGGTTCTTTGTAAATCGTGCCAGTATTTTTGCTATACTCTGAGCTTATTTGGTTTGCACGCTCAGCACTCTCGCGTGCTTGTTTATCTAATTCTTCTACGGTATCCATATCTGCATACTAGCACTCTTGTAAAGATATACAATAAATATCAATGATACGGATTGTCAAAAAGCGGACTAGGGTCTATTCCTTGTATTGCATGCCGTAACTCGTATCTATGAACCCTGTCGAATACAGTAGCTCCCTCATTTACAGGAACAATGTTCCACGATTCTGGAATCTTATAAGACAAAATCGCAACACTAATGCTTTCAATTGCCCTGCATACAAGCGCAAAGTATTGCTTCGCTTGGCTTGGCGTATTTAAGTCCACAATTTCACGCTGATTTCTTTGATCACCGTCGTGAGTTTGAACATTTCTATTATCTCTAAGGTTATTTTGCCAATTCTGGCGTTGATTCAAAATGACAGATCTAAATGATTCGAGTTCTGGATATCGCGTTACAAAAGAATTTAGCTGAGATTCAAACTGCTTTTCACCAGCAAATATACACGAGAGGTCATATCCTATTGATTTGCCGAACGCAGGTAATCTATCTTTATATGCGCTCCAAAGTGCAGTATAAAGAGAATTATATATAGCATCTTGTTCACTGACCGTCTTACCACTAAATTCTTTTCCACGAATAACAATATAATGATTTCTTGCTTCAACCAACTTTTCGTATATTCTATCTATCCTAAAATCAGCCTCGTCTTCAACCGTCTCGTCTGGAAGCCTTTTTGCTATATTTTTCAGAAGCACCCATACAGTTTCTACCTCAGGATCTTCAGGGCCCCATTCTGCGTTGAGCCTTACCGTAAGTGAGTTTAATGATGTAACCATATAGTTATTGTATTACTTCCAAAGGTCAAGCCACTGGCCTGTATTCATTGGCATTTTGAATAACTTTTCAACGTTTATGCCATTCTTTTTAGACTCTACATCATTTATAAATAAATGTAGATAAATAATAGAACACTTAACCTTAAAAAGTAATGCCTCTGTCTTTTCAACAAGATCCTCATATTCGGTGAATCCGTTTATACTGCCCATACTTCTTGAAACCCTGAGATACCTATGGGTTAGTGCATTTCTAATTTCATCTAGTTCTGACGTTTTTATTTCATTAAACACACTATATAATCCGAACAGTTTCGCTTGATGTAGTTTTATTTTGTCATTTATATCTTTTTTCTTATCGAGTTTATCGAACCAGACACTATGGTAGCTTAGTTGAGGACTGTTTTCTTTATGCCCAAGTTCAAGGTAATAATTGAGTAGGATCGCAATCTTATCTAACACCGAAAAAGCTTCCTTGAAAGACATCTTCAAGTAGCCAACGTAAATATTACTGACTGAATAATCAAGATTATTAACAATCAATGTCTGCTTACTTATGCTTGAAAAATCATCATTCACGTGTTGAGATTGAACCAGTGACAATCTAGCAGCTATATAAGCTTCTTTGATTTCATTGAGTCGAAAAGCGACTTCACTAACGTGTTTTTTTCTATCACTATACTCTTCAGACATATCCGTAACTATGTGAAAGCCAATGTGATCACCAATCGAAGCATTTGTTACGTTTGAGTGAATATGAAGATTGAGATATAAGTCTTTATCTAAGCAATACTGTGTATAGAAACGTTGAATATCACTTTCACTCTTAATAGCTAGATCGGGGTGAGTCAAATTTTGCGATAATAACTTCCGATCACCTGACTTAATAAATAAATTTTCTATATATTTTGAATCCTTTTCAAAATCATGTAATGAATTCGGTCCACCAACCTCGACTATTGAGTTTTTGTATTTGAAGGCTTGTTGATAAAGCTGGTATGCGTATATCAAGTCTACAGTCTGATAATCTGAGACAAAAGATAATCTCCCCATAGTGAGGGCTTTGTTACCAAGTGCCATGCCGAAATTAGGATCAATACTGATTGCGGCATCATATTGCAGTAAGGCTTCGATTGGACGACCGATTTCATCAAGTAAATTCGCTAGATTTGTTTTAAGTCTTGGATCTCGATTGGTCACGCCCATAAAACACGCAATGGCTTTATCGATCAAATCTTTACAATCAAATACGTTCACACCTAAATATAATTTCTGTTCAAAAAGTATCTGATAGCCGTTCCCTGCATTATATAATGCCTGAGATGAGATTTCAGACGGGCTCATAGCTTCAAATATTTCAATAGCATCCTTAACTAGCTGGTCATTATTAGTAGCTGAACCAATATCTATCAAAGCACCGATGATGCTTGGTTTATACTCAGGATATTTATCCCTAAATTCGGAAACTTTTATTAAGGCGTCTGGATATTTTTGTTCATGATATAAAAGCTCGATTTCAAGAAGTAACTTGTTCGCATCGTCTATATCATCTTTTGTCTGGGACATATCCAAATCATACTCTCACTGTCTCTTTCGAGCCAGTAAGCAATCAAAAAATCGATAGAGTAATAGGCCTACCAAGCCTGACTTTAAAGACCCATAACCAGCGACGACACTAAACAGCTCTATTATTTCAGGTTATCTAAATCGATTTTAAGATTTACCAATTCTTGTAAAGACATGTCCAAAAGGGGTTCGTACATAAATGAGTTAATATGAATGGACTCTGGTGTCATAAGCATAACCCGATTCAATACAGGATATGCGTCATCTTGATCAGAATATGCACCTACGTAGTCTTCAAATAGTGTAGCTGTCTGATCTTTAGTTGCGTCAACAATATAAGTCGAGTCGTTTGCTACTAATTGTGTGATCATAAAATCTTCTGCCTTAAGTCGTACCGCGATAGCGATGACAATTTTATCTTCAAGCTTTGATGACGTTGGAGTCAACATGATCGCTTTGGCATTCCTCTCAAGGATATCAACATATAATTCAGTTCCGTAACTACCAGTTACTACTCCCTTGAGGTATGGGTCAAAGCTTTTTAAAATATTTTCTGCGGTTAGAGTTTTGGTATCTGATTTTACATGTAAAGCCCCAGTAAGGAGCTGGTAGTCCGTATTGGATGCACCCTGCGAGTATTCAATTAAATTTCTCACAAATGCAATACATCCTATAAAGATTGCTTCATTACGATTTAGCTCCTGTCTGAATCTATCGAATTCAAACATAGACGTAATTGGCTCAAGTTTTATAACCCCACTGCTACTTCTGCTGGCAATATGCGTTTTTTCTCTATATATCTTGCCCCAGAAGCGCATCTGTACAGTTCGAAAGAAGTCAAAATTATGTGTCATTATGATCATGTGAATTCCATTGCGATTTGTACGAGAGACGGTGTGCAAATATTCAATGATCGCGTACTTGTTTTTATAGTCAAAAGAATCCGCGATGTCATCGATAATAATCAAATGATCACCACTAGCTTTTTTCCTAGACTCAATCTCAAACATTACACAAAGAATATATAGGGCGCGACTTTCACCCGTACTGAGTATATTCGAACTCATGTAGGCAATATCAATTACCTTACTTACACCTACACCATCAGTAAACTCAAACTCTAGAACCGGTTTTGTTTCATTTAATATTGAATCTCTTTTGTTCTTAATCTTTACCTTAAACGGTGCATTAAAATTCTTATTAAACTTGTCTACAATTTTTTGCCATTCGGTTTCGAGTGCCTCGGATTTTTCATAAATCTTTTTTAGTTCAGCGGCATTATCACTATATACAGTCACCAATTGATCGTATATTGCACCTGATTCTTGTAGGTATGCTGCCCAAGTAGATGTCCTCATATTGTTGACATTCTGCATGAGAGGTATGAAGTCTTTATTCTCACCCATGAATTTTCGAAGTCCTTGTAGCTGAGCATTTTTCTGCATCGCTTGATCCAGTTTGTTATATTGCTCTTTTAACTTAGGGTCAGTAAATATTCGGTCTTTATCCTCAAGAAAAAGTTTTTTTAGCTCCTCAGCGTCGGTGACCTCAGTGCCGTCGGATAAAATTATCTTATTATCTACTTTTAAGAAGTTGTTCTTATCTAGTGCTTCATAAGAATTTTGTCCGTTTATATAATCAAAAACGTCTTTTTTAAAATACTTTGATTGCTCAAGTAACTTGTCATAAGTATCAAAATAGTCGCGCAATGCAATGTGCGTTTCTGTTTTTTCTAAGAATGCGACAACCCTACTATCTTCAAAAAGTTTGTAATCAACCTTTAGGTACTTCGGGTCAACCTTTTCTACTTGCTCTTTCAGACTAAGGATTCGAGCCAAGCGATTAGTTTCATCTGTACCAAATTGTTGATCGAATTTTAAGATAGCATCGATAGGGCTTCGTACTCTGAGCTTAGTTGCAGCATATTTAAACACCTCGCTCTCTGCAGAATCAATTTTTGAAACAATGCTTGCATATTCAGCCTGTGTTTTTTTATCGGCAAGTAAGGTCGCCATCTTGTCCGTTTCAAAATATTGAGCTTTTGATTCTACGACAAATATTGAACCGGGGACTATAGGGGAACCGTCTACGTCTACCTTATATTTAGATGTTTTACCGTACACTAGCTCTTTAGGAGTATCTCCATCAGAAATATTTTTGAATGTTTTCGCAAGAGAAGACTTCATCAAGCCATTCTGTGCATAGATCAGATGTGTTTGAGAGTGCCTAGGCACAGTGCTTGAGCCTTGCGTAAAATCAAACGCCTCATCAAACTCGGCTATTCCGTAACAATCTTTAAGATATACTTTTAACTCTTTCATACTGAGTTAATTCTACTCCATTCAAGCAGATTCGCTATTCATTAACAGTTTAAAATTACAATCTAGTAAGATTTGTCGGGGTATTGATTCACTGTATCGTAAAGATCTTTGTCGTAGTCAGGCTCAGGACAATCCGTATCAAACGAGAACCTGCTGCCTCCCGCTAGTGGTCGTACTTCGCAACTTTTTTTAGCCAGATCAAATAGTTCGTCATTAATACAATGCATCAAATGGCCTGGCGTCATCCAGAAGGTTCTTTAGATTAGTGATGTCGGCCGACTCAGATGCGTGTAGACCGAGTTGTCGCTCTTCGGCTGTTGCAGACGCTTCTGCATGAAGCGTGTCGAGCAAATTTATTGAGTGTGCCAGTCCCAAGACTGCTATATCCTTATTTCTCAACCCGCTCGCCGTGGCCCTTTCGAACGCCTCGCTGCTTCGATTGAGCTGAGTCAAATCTCGCACACTAGTTTCAAGCACACGGTCACCGTCAGGTGTTTGTCTGATTGTATAGTCGTGCTTAATTTCTTGATTATCATAAGCATAATTTTTTTCACTGTGAAGCACCTTTAACAGCACGTCAGGGTCTTCTCGATTGTACGGATTGGCGGCCCAAAAACTAATAAGTAACGTTTGAAAACCCTCTCGACTAGGAAGGTGAAACTCCGCAGTATATTTGTGGCTTTCGAGTATTTCAAGGGGCGTTTTAGGGCAGTTCTTATATTCAACTTTTGCTTCATTTTCTTGCACTATTCTGGCAAAGTCTTCGTCGACTAATTTTTCTGCCACTTTAAGCACTTTATCAATAGCTTGTTGCTGTTTTTCGTACTCGGGGACGCTATCGTTTAGCTTATCTATCATAACTATATGATAGCATAAGCTTGTTGAAATATCAAGTACGTTTTAATACCATAAAGCAAAAACACCGTACTTTCGTAAAGTGCTTATGCTTGGCTCCGCATACTGGACTCGAACCTTAAGAAGCGGCCACTAAGGGTAGGTTCGGCAAGGAAATCGCGAGCAATAGAATTTCTGCTACACTAGATAACAGATGAAAATACTTGGAATTGAGAGTAGTTGTGACGAGACCGCCGCGTCGGTTGTGCAGGATGGGCGCGTATTGTTAAGTAACGTGATTAATTCGCAAATCGATATTCACGCGGTCTATGGCGGCGTGGTGCCTGAAGTGGCCGCCCGCAGCCATATCGAAGTGGTCAACCCCGTCATCAACCAGGCGTTGGCTGACGCCAACCTGACCTGGGACGATATCGACGCCATTGCCGTCACCTACGCCCCCGGCCTGATTGGCTCGCTGCTGGTCGGCACCCTGGCCGCTCGCACCCTGGCGACGCTGAAAAATAAACCCCTCTACCCTATTCACCACGTCGAGGCCCACGTCTACGCCAACTTCCTGAACGAGACTGCCCCCGAATTTCCAATGTTGGCCCTAATTGTCAGTGGCGGCCACAGCCAACTGGTGCTGTTCCGCGACCACGGCGACTTTGAACTGCTGGGCCAGACCCAAGACGACGCCGTCGGCGAAGCCTTCGACAAAGTCGCAAAAATTATCGGCCTACCCTACCCTGGTGGCCCGTCAATTGCCAAAGCCGCCCTCGACGGTGATCACCTGGCCTACCGCTTGCCGAAGGCAAAAATGAGTGGTGCCTACGACTTCAGCTTCTCTGGCCTGAAGACAGCCGTCCTGCGGGCCGTCCAACGTGAAGTGGGCGTCGACTTTACTTTTCCCTCACGTGACCTTCCGGCGCTTCTAAATGATGTCCAACGGGCAAACTTTGCCGCCAGCTTCCAACACATCGCGACCGAAACGCTGATTGATAAGGCCGAGCTGGCCTTTCGTGACTTTGCGCCCAAGTCGGTCGTGATCGCCGGCGGCGTGGCCGCTAACCAAGAACTCCGCCGCAAATTAAGCGAACGCCTCCCCCTTCACATCGACTACGCGCCCATGAATTTATGTACCGACAACGCGGCCATGATTGCCACGCTCGGTTATTACTACGCTCAGAAAAAGCAGCCAATCGATCCGTTTGACCTGGAAGTCATTCCCAGCCTATCGATGACAAAAACCACTTGGTCATAGGGGTTAATCGTTGTTATTTGCGC
>DHXK01000233.1 GCA_002413665.1 Legionellales bacterium UBA5158
GCCTATGTGCAGTCCAGCTGCACTGCGTAGGCTACATATTTATTGAGTTGGTTTGATAATCCCAGCTGCTGCACGCCCGGCTCTGGCATTAATCTCTACTTGGGCTTGTTCCCTCATCTGTACATACAATTTTTCATTCATAGCCATTTGCGCATTAGGTCGGTAATGAGCTAGAAAAAAGTTCTCTGCGACATCCCAATTACCTCTAAAATTAAAAACTTCATCCAAGCTTCTTTTACCACAAATAGTCACCTCAATTTTGTGCTTATCTGGCAGTTTTGAATATTTACTCAGTTCTTTTGCACGCAAAAAATTCTTAAGAGCAATCTTTTGATATTCATCGCCTCCACCTAGATTACCTTGATTTGCTAAATAATTTCCGATATCCAAATGAATGAGCGCTGCATGAAGAAAGCCTAAGGTCCAATAATTATTAGTTAAACTCAGCGTATCCTGAGCTAATTGCGTTAAAGCTTGCTGCCCTACATTTAATTCAAGGTAAGAGGATTTCAATATTTTTTGATTTGCCGCCATGCGCACCACTAAAGCAGAAAAAAATTTAAATTCACAAGCTTTATCTAAATAGAATTGTAATTTAGGATTATCTGGCGATGCTTTTAATTCGTTAAAACGATTATAACAATAACTTCCTAAGTATTGCTCAAACACAGTATAGGGTTCATTTATGTAGAGAGATTTTATGTTCACGCCAGGTAGCCCTTTTTTTTGCAAAGATTCAATCAAGGTCCGTGGTAGAACTAAGGCAGGATTTTTCAATTTCAGCCTCATTTTCTCGTCATTGTCATAAAGCTCTAATACACTTGCAGGATCACCCAGTGCTATTGTTTTTTTCTGAGTAATTGGCATAACTGATACGTCAGTAGGATTAGATGTTGAAAAAAATGTTCTGGGCTCTGACATAGTTTTATCGTCCACCGTTGCTGCGTACAGAATGTTTGACTTGATCATTCTGAGACGAATCTAGCTCGTTCATTTCTCGACTTTGTTGTAAGGGTACTATAGCTTCTGAAGTGAATTTGTCTACAGGCGCCAAGAGATAATCATCCGCAGGATCCCAAGATAAAATTTCAAGTTTCTCACTATCGCTTGAACTACCAGATGATGAGGTGGCCGGTGATAAAGTTGGTTCATTTTCCCCCTGTAAAGCAAATTCGACCACGCTCTCTTGCACTGCAGGGATTTCTCTTAGATCAGAAGGAGATAGTCGTGCTGATACAGCTTGGCCATCTATTTTTGTTTCCGCGCTTTCTTTAATTGCGTTTTTATTTATATCTATTTTTCCATTGATAGCTTGAATGTCAGCCTTCAATTTTTCAATCTGGACAGGATCTCCATTAATCTGATTTTCAATATATAGTTTGCTCTCTAAATTTTGTAATTCAGCGGCAAGCGTTTTTCTTTCTCCTAATAGTGCCTTTACTTCAGGATCAAGTTGCAAAGATACTAAAGCAGATGCTACTACACGCGCGCTTGATTCACTTAAATTTTCTCCTAATTTGATGCCATAGTCATTTGCAAAGGCTTGCTTTAATAGGTCTGGTCGCTTAACAAGTTCATCTAGCCCGTGTTGGTTGGAAGTACAAAAAATTACTGCAGCCATCACATCATTTTTTTCTTTTACGTTTTCGACACCTTTAAAAATTTCAGCTAACAAAGGTAATAAAATTTTTCCGTGCACATCACAAGCATTAGTAATTCCTTTTCCTGCTAAAACAGGAAATATATCTTCGTCAAAATGAACAACTTGATCTTTCAGTATTTTCGCCATGTTAACATTACCAGCAGCTACATACATTTTAACTATTTCAAGATTATCCATATTTTCGTTAAAACCGGCCTCATTTCCTAACTTACCTATTATTTTATTGCCGTGTGTGGTAATAAATCCGGCAATTTTTTCATTAAAAGTCTGCAATGCTTCTGGACTAGTGCCCGCTACTCTGGCTGCATCTTCAACTCCCATCAATCCTTTCATGGAAGCTTCATCACCAAAACTTCTAAAAGGTCCATCTGCCATCATTCTGACATTTTGTCCTATTAGAATTTTAAAAACAGGTAGAACTGCATCAACGAATGCATTTAATTTAGCTTTGTTCTCTGGCGTATCATATTTAAAATTAAACGGCTCTTTTTGCAGATGTGCAATGAAAGTCTGCTTTAATGCGGACTCTAATTCTTGCGGTAATTTTCCTGCCTCAGATACTACATAATTTAAAGCAAGTGTACTGCTTGATCGTTGGATGTCATTGGTCGCCAAAACACCCGACATCGCTTTGATAACTTCATCAGGTGAATTATCAAAGTTCTCTGTTGATTTACCAAACGCTTCTAGTACCTTATTTTCTATGGCTAAAAGTGATTCATGTTTGGTGCCCGGCGCAAAAGACATATTTAATGTGGTACCTTTTATAGTAACGTCTTTCGCCACTGCTCCCATTGCAGCAATCTGCTCAGGTGATTGATCTCTTTTAAATTCTGCGTTGTAATGCTTTATAAATGCTTCCGCACTCAACCTTTCATTGGTGTGCTGTCCTTGATTTTGAATAATGTCATGAAATGCAGCTAAGCCGGCAGTCACTAGAGATAGTGGGCTATCCTTCAATTTAGCCCACATTGAATTCGGATCATAAACACTATTTTGATCTAGAATCGTTTGCATTTTTAGATGACTATCCATCTGCATTTCGAGAGCATGTAAAATAGTATGATAATTTTGATTGGTATCTTGAATTCCCATCAACTCAAGCATTCCACTCACTAAGACTTTTTTAAATCTATCAGTAAACTCTTGGCTTTTTGGTTTGTCTGCAGCTAAGGCAATCATGTGGTCTACAAAAACTTTATTATTTGGGGAAGATTGTTCCTTCGTTTTGTTAAGAACCGAATCTAACAGTTCAGGAATGGTGCGCGGGGTATGATCACTGGGGAAGCCACTAGGTTTTAAATTGCTACGTTTTAGTACTTGAATAAAATTATCTAATTTTTCAAGATTGCCTCCCATTGTTTGGGTAAGCTTTTCAACATAGCCTGGCTGTTCGATTTTTTCTTTAATGTCTTTATAAATTATAGCTAAATATTGGTAATTAGGATAGTTACTCTCCATTTTTAGCAACTCGGAATCGACTGCTGCTTTTGTCTCAGCATCTATTTTTTTAATTTCAAGTTTATAATTTTCATCCTTGGTATCGACTATGGAGTCTCTTTTATTTTTAAAAGTTGTTTTTAGAGCTGCCAAGACTTCAGTAGCTTTAATGATGAGGTTAGCATGAGGTAGTATTTTTTCGAGTATATGAGTAATTTCAAATTCACTTATCATATCATCTAAAGAGGGCTGAACTACCTTCCGCTCATTGGAGGATCTATCAGTTGCCATACACACCTCGTCAAACACAAAATATATCTTAATTATAGCGTAAAATAAATATATTGCTTAAAATATAACCAATTGATTTTATGAGTGTTTTTATGACCGAAAAATGTCCAGGTAGTTTGATTTGGTGCTATAAAAAATGACATCCCACATGATCTACTAATTCGTTTACGAGAGTTTCGTAATCATGCGACATCCAAGAATATTTATGTGATTATATATATTGATCATAAAGTTTCGCCTCGCTGTATAGTGACTATCACCATCACTCATTGTTAATTGGAGACTCAATTGCGAAGAGCCAGAGTTATCATCATCGCAATATTTTTTGCTTTATTAGGCATTATTTTGCCTGTAGCCGCCATGCTGTATCTTTCATGGGATCGCGCTATCGCTTCTGAAGAAGTCAGGTTAACCCAATTTGCCCATAGGGTGATTGATCGAGCAAGCTTAACCATCAACGAAGGCAAGGGCATATTGCTTGCACTCGATAAACTAGATACGCCTCCTTGTTCCGATCGGCATATAGATCAAATTCGTCAAATGGCCATGAATGCTCACTCAATAGAGGAAATTGGATATTTTAAAAATGGATTATTGAAATGCACATCATGGGGCTTGATCAAAAGTGTCATCCAGAAAGATGCTGTAGATTTTATAACATCAGATGGCTTTGAAGTTACCGTAAAAATGCAACCATTGGTGAGTTTAGACAGTAAGATGATGGCTGTACACTATGGTCATTATAATATACTCATAAACCCTACTCGATTTGTCGATGTGATTGCTGAGCCTTATATGCAATTTGCTATTGCAACAACCGATAATCGCCTCTTGGCTTCACTTAATAATCCTGACCCCCTCTTCCTTAAAGAAATTTTGGCTAATCCAAAATCTAAATTACATAGTGATTATCTCGTTGGCATAGTGCGTGAAGTAGGTTTAATAGCCATTGCAATAGAGCCAAGATATCTCGTTGATCAGGAGTTAACTGAATTTTATAAGCTATTTTTACCTATAGGTGTATTGATTAGTATGGGTATGGTGTGGCTGGTGTTTTGGTTTTCTAGACGTAGGCTATCACCCTTGGGTGAATTAAAAATTGCAGTAGAGAATAAAGAATTTATAGTTCATTACCAACCGATAATTGAGCTGACTAGTGGAATGTGCATAGGTGCTGAAGCCTTAATTAGATGGGAACGTCCTGATGGAATTATTATAAATCCCAATTATTTTATTCCATTGGCGGAAGAAAATGGATTACTGTCAGATATTACGAACCAGATCATTAAACAGGTTATTATTGATTTACAAACATTCCTTGTTGCTAACAAGCAAATACATATTGCTATTAATTTATGCCCTGATGATATTAAAACAGCACGTTTTTTACCCGTTCTACAAGCTGCTATGTTTCATACAGGAATAGAAACCCAACAAATTTGGTTAGAAATAACAGAGCGTGGATTTATGGATGTGGAGGCAGCACGCGCTACGCTGACTCAAGCACGAAACCTAGGCTACAAAGTTGCGATTGATGATTTTGGTACGGGGTATTCCAGCTTATCCTATCTTGAAGGACTGCCTTTGGATGTACTTAAAATTGATAAATCATTTGTTGATACTATTGAAAAAGATTCTGCAACGAGTAGTGTAACTCCTCACATTATTGATATGGCAAAAACATTGGGCTTGAAAATTATTGCAGAAGGCATTGAAGTCAAACCACAAGCTGACTATTTGATTCAACATAAAGTCGAATATGGCCAAGGGTGGTTATATTCAAAAGCCTTACCCGCGAAAGAATTTATTGAATATTGCCAAAGAAAATAATATGTCACTTTATGCTTGCTTATTTATTTATGAATTGTTATTAGCATTTTGATTCTGTGTAGACTGTGCTGGTTCTGGTGTGCTCATCATAACCGCTTGTTGTGTCTGAGTAGTTCTAACGAGTGAAAAAAATAATGGCATAGCGACCACCATTATTATAATCAAAACCCATTTCCATAATGGAACGCGTTTAGATTCATTGGCGCTGTGTTCTTTATGTTTGTGTTTCATTTTATGTTAACTCCGTCGGACTGCAGCCTGTTTAGAGAGACCTTTATTTATTATATTTAGTCTACCTTATAGATACCAGTCTTTCATTACCAAAATAGTTTTACAGCGTTATGGTTTATTTTTATTTTTTGAAAACATAACGATGAGTTTTTCATTCTGAAACACAGCATTTTCAAGAATGCGGAAAATACGTGAGTGATTAAATATACCTTTATTTAAACCCTTTGTTTGATGAGCAATTTGTAACTTAGTTTGAATTTGTAAAACTGCGTTATCAGGGTTAATAATATGTAGATCTAATTCCTTTTTAATCTGATTAAGTTCTTTTAAAAGCTTAGAAACCATTTTATATTTACCAGTTTTCTCTTCATTATTTTCTCTATAAATTGAGACAACAGATTCAATATGTTCGAGATGAGCAAAAATTGTCGGCTCTTCTACGGTCTTATGAGGTAAAAAAAGGGATAGGCGGATTTTAATTAGAAGTGCG
>DHXK01000271.1:0-478 GCA_002413665.1 Legionellales bacterium UBA5158
CTTGCTGACGCGCGCGGCTCGGTGGGTGATATTGCATATACTGCGAATGCAGGACGTACACATTTCTCATATCGTTTAGCTGTTGTTGTTTCTACAGTAGATGCGTTAATCACTAAATTAAAAGAAAAAGATTTCTTGGTGGTTCATGTAAACCCTGATGAAGATTGTAATTTTGATTTAGAATCAGATGAAGAGTTGCCTTGCATTCATGCTGATATTATTGCTCAACATTATTTAATAGGGGCTGATATTGATTGGCTGGCCTTTGATGCACCTTATCACAGAAGCAAAGTTTTCTTACCAACCTATCCATTTCAGAGAGATCGTTACTGGGCTTTGCCTAAGCAGTTGCATTTAGCCAATAAAAAAAATCATCCGTTGTTAGGTGAGGTATTATTATCGCCACTTTCACACTTTTCATTTTCTCAGTCACTCGATGTTTCTAAACTAGATTATCTTCTTGATCATAAATTTTTAA
>DHXK01000271.1:555-1088 GCA_002413665.1 Legionellales bacterium UBA5158
CTTTAAATCAAATAATATTTCCCGCTTCTGGATTTGTTGAATTAATTTTGGCTTCAGCAAAGCAAGTGTTAACTGAACCATTTCTCATTGAAAATCTTATTTTTAAAGTTCCTTTGCGATTATCGGTGGATAAACCTACTTTTGTTCAAGTAACAGTGGATAAGCAAGAAAATAATTATTCAGTGGCTATTCATAGTTTATTAAATGCAGAAAATAACACTTGGCAAAACCATTGTCTTGCTGAGTTAAATGTGAATAGTGTATTAGACAACAATTTCAATAAGTTTCAGTTATCCGAAGCCGAGCCTATGATAGATGTATATCAACATCAGGCTTTAGCCAATACTCAATATGGGAAAAAATTTCAAAGCATTCAACGCTTATGGCTTGAAGAAAATAGTGGGATTGCAGAATTAAAATTAGATCTAAATATAGAAGAGTATATTTGTCATCCAGCGTTGTTGGATGGTTGTTTTCAATTATTAGGTATTGCGGTGCTAAATAAAATCCATCCTAAACTCTCAGAGATATAT
>DHXK01000271.1:1316-4650 GCA_002413665.1 Legionellales bacterium UBA5158
GATTACTAAACACGCCTATGCTCATATTCTACTAAATCATGAAATTAATAATTCAGATATTACTGCTGATTTGAGTGTTTATAATGATGAAGATGAACTGTTAGTTGTGATGCAAGGTATGACGCTGAAAGTGGCATCGCATCAATTTTTTCAAACTATGCCTATTAGTTTGATGTTAGGAAATGCGCAAGATTTTATTTTAGAATTAGAAAAAATAAAACCTGATGAACGTCTAGATTTTATAAAAGATTATTTACATAGAAAATTGCAAGACATCTTAAAACTTAAGTCTGATATGTTAGATGACAATAAAGGTTTTTTTGAAACAGGAATGGATTCGTTGATGGCTATAGAGTTGCATAATCAGTTACAACAAGCTTTAGGTGCTCAAGTTAGATTACCTGCGACACTTATTTTTGATTATCCGACGATTAATGCGTTATCTAGCTATATTTTAAAAACACTTTATCCGCTGGGAATAGTGAAAGCAATTGTAGAAACAGATGAAATAGAAAAAAAATTTTTTGCAATGAGNNCTGACGGTCGCGGCTCGGTAGTTCTGATTGATTTTATGTAGGGTGGGCACAATTATCTTTTTAAGGTATAAATAATGCTAGAAGACAAAAATGAAAAATTAATCACCGCACTTAAAAAAGCATTAGTAGCTCAACAAAAAGCACAAACTCAATTAAATTCTTTACGCGCATCACAAGCTGAACCCATTGCCGTAATTGGTATGGGATGTCGTTTTCCCGGTGGCGCAAATGATCCAAATAAATTCTGGGAAATGATAAATCAGGGCATAGACGCTTCAAGTGTAGTCCCTGAAGATCGCTTTGATGTGAATGCTTTCTATGACGCTAACCAGGAAGCCCCTGGAAAAATGTATACCCAACGTGGAAATTTCATTGATGATATTAAACAATTTGACAGTGACTTTTTTGGGTTTTCTCCACGCGAAGTGGAAGTGATGGATCCACAACAACGTTTATTATTAGAAACAAGTTGGGAAGCTCTAGAGCATGCTGGCATAGCACCAGATGATTTAAAGCATACAAAAACCGGTGTTTTCGTAGGTATTTTCACAAATGACTATGGCGGATTGTTGGGTAAATACAGTCAATACTCAGATATCAATGCCTATTTCAGTCTAGGGAATGCAGCTTGTGTCGCTGCTGGTCGCTTGTCATATTTTTATGGTTTGCAAGGCCCATGCACACCTATCAACACAGCCTGCTCATCATCATTAGTTGCAATACACTTTGCCGCTCAGAGTTTGCGTAGCGGCGAGTCTGATCTTGCTATGGTTGGTGGTGTGAATGTTATTTTAGCACCCGAAGTTATTATTAATTGCTGTAAAGCCAAAATGCTGTCAGTCGATGGTCGTAGCAAAGCATTTGATGCCAGCGCAGATGGTTATGGTCGAGGTGAAGGATGTGGCGTAGTCATTTTAAAACGTCTGTCTGACGCTGTGCGAGATGGCGATACAGTTTTAGCTGTGTTGCGTGGTTCTGCCGTGAATCAAGATGGTGCGAGCAGTGGCATGACGGTGCCGAATGGTATTGCTCAGCAAGAATTAATTCGAACTGCATTGCTTAATTCATCCTGTTATCCTGCGGATATAGATTATATTGAAGCGCATGGCACAGGGACTGCTTTAGGTGACCCTATTGAAGTAAGCGCATTGAACGCTATTTTTGCGAATCAATTTTCACAGGAACATCCGCTGGTTATAAGTACCGTGAAAACAAATATAGGCCATCTGGAAGGTGGTGCGGGTATTGCTGCTTTAATCAAAGTTATTTTATCTTTACAACATGAAAAAATTCCTGCACATCTACATCTGAATCAACTAAATCCACGCATAGATTTAGATATTATTCCGGCTATCATCCCTACCACTGGAAAATCGTGGAAAAAATCAACTCGCATCAGACGCGCAGGCATTAGCTCTTTTGGTTTCAGTGGAACTAATGCACATTTGATTGTTGAAGAAGCTCCTCCATTAGATTATAAACAGATCGAATCTAGATTAGAGCATATCATTACGCTGTCAGCAAAAACTGACAAGGCTTTAGATCAGTTACTAGAGAGTTATTGCAAACATCTAGCACTATATCCTGATTTATATTTAGGTGATATTGCTTATACTACAAATGCAGGCAGGACCCATTTTGAAAAGCGTATAGCAGTGATTGCTGATACCACTTTACAATTGCTGAGCAATTTAAAAAATAAAAATTATTATCGTGGAACAAAAATAAAAAATAAAATAACGGTTAACCTTGAATCGTTACATGGGATGGCGGAAGTCTATGTGCAGGGTGCAGAGATAGATTGGCATAACTTTAATAAAGCCCATTGCCGGCAAAAACTAGATTTACCGACTTATCCTTTTCAACGACAGTATCATTGGTCTAAATTAATAAGTGATGGAAATGCACTTAAGTTTGAAAATAATTTCTATCACTTAACTTGGCAAAAACATATTGCTACACTTGATTCTAATGTTAAGAAAAATAAAAAGTGGTTGGTTGTTGTTACACTTACAACAGCAATAGAAGACTTTATAACAAGCATGCAAACGAAAGGACATTTTGTTATTTTAGGTTTACCTGACCAGTCATTAGAAAGAATTATTAAAGATAATGACATAGAAAGTATTATTTATTTTTGTGACGTGGATTCAAATAAGGATCTACTAGACTCTATTAGTATAAATACTCGTTCAGCTCTAAATATTACGAAATTACTGAATGTTTTAGATAATAAAATAAAAATTCATTTCGTGACTCATCTTGCGCACTCAATTAACAATCCTATTAACTTAAAAGTAGCGCCTATCATAGGGTTAATTAAAGTTTTTTCATTGGAATATTCGCATCTGAAAATTAAACACATAGATGTGGATGATAATATTTCTGATGATTTAATGGATGAGTTAAGCTATGAGGATGAAGAAACGCAAGTAGCTTGGCGTAGCAATGAAAGATTTCTTTTGCGTGCTCTTCCTTTAGCTATCTCTTCAGCTCAAAAAAATGCATTTTTACTATCACCTAAAAAAACTTATATTGTAACTGGTGGTTTAGGTGGTATTGGCTTGGAAGTTGTTAAATGGTTAGTGAAAAATGATGCGCGTCATATCGTATTAATCGGACGCAGTCTGCCATCAACAAATACTCAAACTATATTACAGGCGTTACGAACTACAGATATCAATATTTCTATCAGGCTAGCAGATGTTTCTGAGTTTTCTGAACTTGATAAAATATTTTCAGAAATAAAAAATACATTACCTGCTTTAGGTGGAGTTTTTCATGCTGCAGGTTTAGAT
>DHXK01000076.1 GCA_002413665.1 Legionellales bacterium UBA5158
ATGGCTTTAATAATATCGCGCCTACACCCTCACCCTTCACATATCCATTTGCACTCTTATCAAAAGTTTTACATCGGCCATCTGGTGATAACGCACCTAGCTGGCTAGTAATAACATAAGTATCAGGATTTAAAACTAAGCTCACACCGCCAGCAACGGCAATCTGGCATTCACCTAATCGAATTGATTTAACCGCGCGATGTATAGCAACTAAAGAACTTGAGCAAGCTGTATCAATCGCTTCACTAGGGCCCGTTAAATTTAGAAAATAAGAAACACGATTAGTGAGCATGCTATGAGAATTGCCAGTCGCAATATATCCATGAAAATCACTTGCTGATTTAGCGATTAATGCTTGATATTCACTAAATTCAATCCCAGCAAACAAACCTACTTTTTGTTGAGAAATGGTCAGTGGGTTATATCCTGCATCTTCAATAGCTTGCCAAACAACTTGCAAAAATAATCGATGTTGTGGATCCATCAAATTGGCTTCACGTGCTGATATATTAAAAAATCCAGCATCAAATTGATCTACAGAAGATAAAAAACCACCCCATTTTGAATTTGTCTTAGTGGGATCTTTTTTGGCATCACCATAATTCTTTCGCCAATCCCAACGATCCATAGGCACTTCAGTCACCAGATCTTTTTCTGCTTCTATATTTTTCCAAAAACTTATTAAGTCATCAGAACCAGGGAAATACCCTTGCATTCCAATAATAGCGATAGCTTGGTCCTTAATGTCAAGATTATTATCTTCTGCTTTTTTTAAATTTATTTTTTCTTTATGACTCTCTCCAGCGACTTGAGGATAAGCCTCTAACAAGTACTGACTTAATTGCTGGATACTATTATGAGTAAAAAATAAAGTCGGCGCTAATTCAATTTTATAATAATCTTGCAAATGCGATGCTAGCTCTTTAAACGTAATTGAATCAAAACCTAACTCTGAAAGAGACGCGGTTAGACTAATAGCATGTGATTTTATTTTTAAAGTAGAAGTAATAAATTGTTTAAAAATATTTTGTATATTGTTAATGAGTGATGCAGGTGTTTCTTCTTCTGTAATATTTATTATATTATTTTCTTTGATCGGGATCCAATATCTGTCTTTACTAAATGGATAAATAGGTAATGACATTTTCTGGTATTTCATGCCAGAATATAATTGATTCCAATCTAATTCATAACCATCAGTATAGAAATTAGCGAGTGCCAATAAATTATTACGATAATTTTCAGGCGATATTATTTCAGATTGCGCAATTATCAGGTTTTTAAATATTTTTTTGAATACGCTATCAGTACGAGATTTATCGGTATCATGAATATTTATAAATACATTTTCAAGAATATTATTATCAACTAGAGAGTTTAATGTCAGTTGTAAGTCAGCTACTGTGGCTACTACAAAAGCACATTTCTTATTAAAATGACTACGCCGTTTATTTAAGTTCACACTTAATCTTTGTAAATCAACTTCATTATTTAAACCAATTTGATTTGAAACCCACTTTGCTAAATCCTCTATGCGTTGAGTTAATGCACTTTCGGTTTTTGCAGAAAGAGTGAGTAAATAAAAAGGTTTTTGGGTATTAGTTTGATCTGCAGGATTTGGTGCTTCTTCTACTATCATATGGGCATTCGATCCCCCTGCGCCAAATGAACTAATACCCGCACGACGAAACTCATAATGAGAATTCCAATCTGTTAATTCACGCTGAACTTGAAAGACTGAATTTTCCCAATCTACATTAACATTAAGAGCTTGTGCATGTAACGAAGGGACTAATTTTTTATATTTAAGTTGTAATAATACTTTCGTTAAAGCAGCCATACCAGCAGCTGACTCACAGTGTCCAATATTAGATTTTACAGAACCTATTGAACACGAATCCGCTTTAAAGACTTTGCTTAATGCACTAATTTCAATAGGATCCCCTAAGGAAGTTCCTGTGCCATGCGCTTCGATATAGCTAATAGTGGATGGATCTATGTTTGCGTTAAGATAAGCTGTTTCAATAACAGCAGCCTGAGCCAACGGATTAGGCACTGTATAGCCATTTGTTTTTCCACCATGATTTAAACTACTGCCTTTAATCACTGCATAAATGTGATCGCCATCTGCGATTGCATGAGACAATGATTTTAATAAAACTGCGCCGACTCCTTCACCAGGAACATATCCGTCTCCACCTTCACCAAAGCTGCGGCAACGCCCATCAGAAGATAAAAATCCACCCTGAGCAAGCAAGTAATATTTGCTTGGGTGTATGCTTAGATTAACTCCTCCAGCAATCGCATATTCTGATTCACCATCTCGGATACTTTTACAGGCTAAGTGAATTGCAGTGATGGAAGAAGAGCACATGGTGTCTAATGCCATGCTAGGACCATGAAAATCGAAAAAATAGGAGACCCGATTTGCGATAGACGAGAATACTGAATTAGCAGAACTTTCTTTTCCTACAGCAAGGGCTTCTTGTCCCCACAGTTGATATTGGCCATACATTACACCTACAAATACACCTACTTTTTTGGAGGCTAAGCTTTCACGAGAATATCCCGCATCTTCTAATGTGTTATACGCAGTTTCTAAAAATAAACGTTCCTGAGGATCCATGGATTCTGCTTCACGCGGAGATATATTAAAAAACAAGGGATCAAATTTATCAACATCCTCCAGAAAACCACCCCATATATTTTTATCGTCATCCTTCAACCAGCGTCCATCTGGTAAAGTAGAAACACAATCTTTGCCTGATTTTAAATTTTCCCAAAATATATCAAGGTTAGCAGCTGCAGGGTACCGACCACTTAAACCAATAATAGCAACATCTATTTCTGCAGCGATATTACTATTTATCTGAGTAGAATTATGCACTGGCAAAAAGCGAGTACTTTTTAAGGCTAAAGGTTCATTTACAAAATTCTGGTTAAATATCTTTGCTAAAGTTGCCGCATGATTCTTTATAAAATATTGTGTTAACTCCGCTAAATTCTGATATTCAAAAAACAAGGTTTTAGGAACCTGTCCAAATAGCGTTGCTATTTTTTGATTGAGACCGACTATCATTAATGAATCAATACCATAGTTTTCAAAGGCTATTTTTGATTGAATTTTTGTAATAGAGACTTTTGTTTCAGCGGAAATAATCTCTTTTAGATAAGCTAATGTTTGGCTATTTAAATCATCCGGCAAAGTGAATGATGCTTGCTCTTGCAATGACATCAGCTTAACGGCTTGAGTATTTAATGCTGAATTTAATTTATCTTGAATGCCTGGCAATACTATCCATTGCGCTTCGTCATGAGATAAAGAAGCATTAAAAGCCGCTAACCCTTGTGCAGTAGTTAATGATGTCACTCCTAACGTTTCTTGTAGCCAATCTTGAGTAGCTTCAGAAATTGAGATCCCACCATCAATCCACAGTGGCCAATTGATAGATATACTTTTTCCGTGGCCTAGTCCAATTTTACGTTGCTCGATAAAAGCATCTAAAAATGCATTTGCATACGCATAATCACATTGACCAATATTACCAAAGACAGAAGATGCTGAAGAAAATACCATGAAAAAATCTAATACTTGGTCCTTAGTGACTTGACCTAAGTTTACTGTACCCAAAATTTTGGGTGCAATAACAGCGTAGCTGTCTTCAACAGTTTTCTTTAAAAGATAATCATCACGCAGCACACCAGCTGCATGAATTACACCATTGAGTGCCCCATATTTATTGTTGCATTGTGAGATAACTAATTGCATAGCAGATAGCTTAGAAACATCAGCCTGAAAATACATAACACTAGCGCCATCACTTTCTAACTCTTCAATGATTTGATTTTTTTGAGTAGTTAAAGGAGATCGATTAATCAAAATAAGCTTAGCTTGAAAATTTTTCGCAAGATATCTAGCAAAGATCAAACCCAATCCGCCCATACCACCTGTGATAAGATATACGCCAGATTTTTTTAACACTTGAACGTGACTTACTTTATTTTCAATTAATTTGTAACGTTTGACATAACGAATATTATTATTATAACGCACTAGAATATCGTCTTGATAAAGCTCAGCTACAATATTTTCATAAGATGAACATTTAACAATTCTTAATATTATATTTGGATTCTCTAAATGTAATGATTTCGCAAATCCAGAAAGCGACTCTATATAAATTGACTCTTGTTGATACACACATAATATTTTAATATTGTGATTTATTTTAAGTTCAATTAGCGATTTTGCTAAATTAAATAGCGTATAAAAACTTTTTTCAAGCTGGTCAAACTTATCATCTAATGAGTCAAGAGAATAAATAATTATGTTAGGAAAGCTATTCTTTTCCTTTAGATTAATGAGCAGTTTACTATAGGATTCAACCTCTCTCAGTAACACTGAAGAAACATTATCACCAAATGTTTTATTTAAAATGGGTAGCAATTTTTGCTTTAATGAAAGCAATAAAATATGTGTAGTGTTTGCAGAAACAGGGATAGCATTACTTTCCTGTATCCAATGTGAGGTATAATAATTTAATTCATTCTGCGCATGAGGTGTTTTAACAGCAAAGGGGCGTAACGAAAAATTCTTAACATAGACAACTGTTTCTCCCCGCTCATCTACAATCTGAATGTTATAAGAAGGATATTGCTGACCTAAAATCAAATTACCATAGGCATAACAAATAGAGGGAATTGCTTTAAATACTTTTAACTCTTCAATACTAAATGGTACATATAAATCATTCTTATCCAACAATGCAAAAATTGTCTGCAAAGCACCATCCATTAAACTAGGATGCAGCACATATTCATTTAATCTGACTGGGGAAATTATTTTTGATAATACTTCAACATCATTACTAACTTGCTCGTGTATCACTTTAAAACTGTTGCCATAATTAATTCCTGAGACTGAGAACTCAGTATAAATTTCTTCTGCAAATTTTTTATGATGGCATCGTGCTTTAATTGCCTTTAAATCTAAAGCAGCCATTGCTTCAGGTTGATCCGAATAACTTAATTCACCTTGTGAATACAAAGTTGATTGATCATTTATGGAAAAATGAATAGTAGTATCTTGAGTAGATAACTTAATATTAATATTGATAGAGTTGTTATCAATATATAAAGGGCTCAACCATAAAATATTTTTCAACATAACAGTATGCTTCTGTGGCCACGCAAACTTTGCCGCAGCTCTAGCCATTTCTAAATAAACTGCTCCTGGTAGAATTTTTTTACCATTAACGCTATGGTCTAAAATATAAAATTCATTACCTAAAAACCTTTTATTAAAAACTTCGCATTCAAGTGTTGAAACATTTTCATCAATCAGTGGATGCAAGCTAGCATTTGTTGATTTAATGTCGTTTTTTGAAAACCAATAGGATTCTTTAGCAAATGGGTAACCTGGCAAAGACATGCGTTGCTTATTATCAGTGAAATACAAACTATCAAAATCAATGTCTTCACCTGATACATAATCATGCGCAATATCTATTAATAACTCTTTAGATTTTATTTTTATAAGATTATCGTTAGCTGTTGAGACATAGTTATCGGGTATTTTCTTATCAAGAACATTATTAATAGTTTTTTGTAAGTTATCTAATGAATCAACAACAAAAGCACAGCGCTTATCAAAATGATTTCGCCCTTTATTTAGAGTGTAGCTCATTGCTGTCAGCGAAATCTCTTCAAATTGTTTATCGCCTAGCCAAACATGTAGCTCTCTAATCTTCTCCTGAAGAGCAACCGTCGTTTTTGCTGACAATGTGATGAGATATTTTTTGACGGTAGTTTGGATAACTCTTTTGGGTGCGTCCTCTAGTATGACATGTGCGTTAGTACCACCAAATCCAAATGAACTAATACCTGCACGCCTAGCCAAAGAGTCAGACTCTCTTGTCCAATTTTGATTTTTATTAACAAGATAAAATGGACTATTCGTGATGTCTATATAAGGATTTAATTTTGAAAAATGTAAATTTGCAGGAAGAATATTATGGTGCATTGCTAATAACACTTTTATCACACCGGTGATACCTGCTGCAGATTCTAAATGACCTACATGTGTTTTTACCGATCCCAAACCACAGGAATTTTTTACTAGAGGCTTCAGTCCTTGTTCAATTTGTAAATGACTAAATGCTGTCTTTAATCCATTAATCTCGACTGGATCTCCTAAAGCAGTACCAGTTCCGTGCGCTTCAATATATTGCAATGTATCAATAGAAATATTGGCACGACGACAAGCATCCATTATTACATCTGCTTGCGCATTTGGATTAGGCGCTGTTAATGAATTTGCATGTCCACCATGATTAACTGCAGTGCCTTTGATCACACCATAAATAAAGTCGTGATCTGCTAAAGCCTTATTTAATGGCTTTAATAAAATAGACGCTACACCTTCACTTCTCACAAAACCATTTGCGTCAATGGAAAAAGTTTTGCATAGCCCGTCTTCACTCAACATTCCTGCTTTATTTGCCGAAATAAAAGAAGTCGGTGTAAGTAATGCATTAACGCCGCCGGCAATTGCAACCTCACACTCTCCATTTTGCAAAGATAGAATGGCTTGATGAATTGCTACTAATGAACTGGAACATGCAGTATCGATAACTACGCTGGGACCCTGTAAATTTAATAAATACGAAATGCGATTTGCTAGCAAACTAGGTGCAACGCCTGTTGTTGTATAAGCGTCTATTATGTCATTTTTCTGCAATAGTTCTGCATAATCGTGATTAAACAAGCCGACAAATAATCCAGCTTTACATTTTGCTATATCAGTCGTTGAATAACCTGCATCTTCAATTGTTTTCCAAACTGTTTGCAATAATAATCTATGCTGTGGATCCATGAGCTCTGCTTCACGTGCAGAGATATTAAAGAAATCCGCATCAAATTTATCAATATCATCAATAAACCCACCCCAAGTTATATTTGTTTTATTGGTATCAAGATGAGGATCACCCAAATAAACTTGAGTATCCCATCTCTCAATAGGAATATGAGTAATAACATTTTTTCCAAGAACAAGATTGTTCCAAAATTCTTCAATATTTTTTGCTCCAGGAAAAACCCCACTCATTCCTATCACAGCAATTTCATCGCTGGTGGATAGCTTTATTTTTTGATGTAATTTTGAATTAACAGATGTTGAATAATGTTTGTTAATTATTTCTTCATATTTATTTAATAATGAATCATGAAACTCAGATAAAGTAGCAAATGAAAATAAATCCGCTGGGGTTATATTTAAATTAAATCTTTCGTTAAAAGCGCCTGCAATTTTTATTATATTAATTGAATCAAAATGATATGAACTGATAGTGGCAGTTAAATTAATTTGAGCTACATCAAGGGCTAATACTTTTGCTATGATTTTCTTAAAATCTTTTTGAAACTCTTGAGAACCATTATCGACGTTGGCGTTTGCAGATACAATATTAGCTGGTTTTTCAAATTTACTATTCGAGTTTAAAATATTAATTAAACCGATTGAATAAAGCTGCTCGCATTTTTTTCTTTGCATTTTGCCGCTAGCAGTCTTTGGTATTGTATTTTCTTTTGTTAAAATGACACTATAC
>DHXK01000283.1 GCA_002413665.1 Legionellales bacterium UBA5158
AGCTTTAGTTTTACCAACGCCAGGAGGACCTTTCAAAAATATAATAGGCGTATCTTTGGCAGCTAATAAGGCTTGTAATTGTTCTCTTTGTTTTATAAATATATTTTTAGATTTTAAAACATCTGAATGTGTTTTTTTAAGTACATCAGCTGCCTGCTCAAAAAGTACTTTTATCACCTGAGCGTTTAAAGCTGGAAAAGTTGAATTCACCTCCAAACAACTCTGTAAATTCTCACCTAAGATACTGTGTAGATATTTTCCGTGGAAACAATTTAAAATTTTCCAAGCATGTTGGCTTTTATTTAATGGTGTTTGTAAATCAAATCTCGCAAATGCTTTTCTTAATTTCCTGATATTTACTGTGTTACCATCTTCTTGTTTAAAATAATATTTTGCTATTGTATTTAAATAGGCATAATCTTCACTTTCTTTTGGATAATCATAAAGAAACAATCCTTTGACTGGATTATGGGAATGAAGTATAGGATTTAATTCTAGTTTTTCAACCATGCGATTTAGCAAATGAAATGATATCTTTACTTGCGCAGGTCTATCTTTTCCCTTATGAGGAAGCATTTTTGCGGCATCAAAAAAAACCTGAAGTTTTTCGAGTGAAACGTTTGCATTAGGTTTATTTTTTAAAATACTGGCAGCATACTCTGCAAAAGTATAATTTTCTGCATTAAAGAGTGACAAACCCAAAGTATTTTTTGTCGTTGATGGCAGCACTAAAATCAATGCAGGTACATCTTTGCGTACGGGCTCAAAACGGATACCATTAATATTCAAATGCGGATGTTTTGACAGCAAGGGTAATAATTGCTGATAAAGAGTAGCAGATAAATCTCCATTCAAAATAACAGTTCGACCAGCCGATATTGCGCTTAACAAATCTTTTTCAATAAATGTAAATCCATTAATAGGATCTGACTGTATTTCAGCAATTAGTTCAGAAAAACTTGTTTGCTCACTTACATCTATAATAAGTGGATTTTCTCCCTTCTGTTGCAAATGATTTGATAATCTCTCGCAAGTGTAATCGGTATCATTACTCACTATATGTGGGCTGGAATATTCTTTTTCTTCGACCTGAGGTGTACTATTTTTATTTTCAAAAATATTTCCCATGTTAACACCTGGGGCCAAGAGAAATTCAAAATTTTTGTTAGGAAATTGTTTAATTTTATCTGACAATTGTTGCCAAGCAGATAAAGATATATTACTAGTAACATAAAAAATATTTTCAATTTCATTATAGCTTTTTAAAAAACCACCCTCTTTCGTCTCTGCATTGCTCTTGTCATCAATCACCAACAAATCAAAACATTCATAAAAATTATGCATGCCTATATAAATTGGGCTAGGCTTCAAGAACACATTAGTATGAGACTCATATAAAATATGTATATTTGATAATAACGTATTTGTCTTTTTCACAATCTTTTCATATACAATGACTTCAGGAGGGATATTTAAGAACTCGCCATTATAAAGAATACGTCTTTCGACTCTCAGTCTATGTAATAAAAGATCATAATCTTTATCACCCTTAGGTGGATTTTCAATAATGATAGAACGTGAGCTCTTAATGGCTTCATGCAAAATTCCTGGTTGTAGGAATTTCGATTTTCCTTTATACGTTATTTTTCCATACAACATTTCGCGCCAATTTGGACTGTGATACAAATCTACAACTAATGGAATATTGTTTGGAGAACTTACTTGAGCCAAAAGAAATGATTGATATTCAAGCTCAAAAGACTGAGTGCGTGTCAGAAAAGCTGCGCATGTTTTTTGATCTTTGCTGAGGCCCACTATCTGCAATTTTTTACTGACAGGATCACCAAATAGTCTAGGGACGGCATCTAATATACTTTTATAATTCACAACTTGAGTTGCTGAAAAATTCTCCCAATTTACAACAAGCAAACCTCCATTTTTAATAAGTTCATGCAGCAATCCATTTTGTCTTTGTTTAAACACATTATCTATTAATTGCCAAGGAGAGAAATATAATGAAAAATCATTTGGATTATCAATGTATAAATACTTATTTTCAATATCGTAGTTTTTTAGTTTTAAATATTTAATAATTTGTTCATTAATCTCAAATGGAGATTGATTATCTCTTAATTTAATTAAGGGGTGAACATCGTTTATGGCTAATAATTTTTCTATGTTAAGAGACAGGACTGCTGTTTTCGAATTAAATTGAGCCTTATAATGATTAAACATCTGTGAATCAGTAGCATCTATATTTACAACTTGAGGAGCTTGTTGTAATGCATGAACCTTAACATTGAAGATAGGAATATTAGGATTGTCTAATGCATTTTGTCTCACAGAGCTGTGAGTCAAATCAACTCTACGTGATCCGCCTAAATCCACTTTATGCCAATGTAAATTGGCATCAGGAATTTCACAAAATACATGCTGTTCATTATGACTAATTCGAACAGGAACATCGCATAGTCGAGATAACACCATGAACGCTTCAGAATTATGTCGGCATTCACCTTTTCGTTCGCGTATAGAAGCACATATTTTTTCTATATCTGTCTGTGGATTAGATTTTAAAGGTTCCACATCAAACCTACAATAAGCTATCAGTCGTTTAATTTTTTCTTCTCGTGATAAGCTAATATCAAAGATAAACATTAAATCATTTATAGGAACTATTTTATCTACGACTGAACCGATTATTTGTTTAATCATTTCATCTTTTAATTCTTTTGGTAACAAATCCACATCTATCTTGCTTGAAACTGAGTTTATATCTTGTTTTTCATAATCTATATTCTGTTTTAATTTATATGCCATATTTACATTTTGTGATTGCACTCCTTTTAATATTACAAAATGTTGTTGTTTCAACTCATCCCAATAAACATCAACTGCGGCACTTGGATCTGAATAAAATTCAATATCTTCATTTTCAACAGTATGCAAAATAGGTAATGCATAAATTTCTCCAGGCAATAAAAGCCCCTCTAAATGTCCTAGAATTAAATTCGGATCATTCTCAATTTGATTCTTTAAATTCGCTAAAAGATTTAAATCTAAAGGGTGCTGTTGATCGATATTTATTTTTTTTAATTGAGTAGCTTCAGCTGAAACAATAATATTACCAGAAGCATTAATGCTAATTTGATCCCATATTTCAATTCGATAATCATTGGCCACTTCACCTCTTTGCGTATATAAAACTGATTTAAAACCACCCTGTGCTTGGTAAACTTGATCCTGCTGAATATTGCTATCAACTCGTTTGGCTTTTCGATAAGATAAGCACGCTACTGGACTTGATTTATTTTGGCTATTTAGCAATGCTTGCGGATGCATTAATGGTTGTTGTTGAAGAGGGTTTGCTGAAAAGTTAATAAATCGTGCATGGCACTTAGAAAGATGGTGAAATGTATTAAATTCTTGTTGAATTTTATCAACATTCGGTGCGCTGATTTCTACTGACCGTAACTTCGCGCATAAACCAATATTATAGACAAGACAATTACTGACAGGTGATACCAAACTTAATTTTCTTAAGTTAGGACTATATCTTAGGTTAACGATGACCTGCTCGGCAGAAATAGATAATTCACGTAAATTATTACAATGACTTAACTGCATAGCAATAGGATATTTTATTTCAACATTGATAAAAAATGTTTTCAGCTTTTCTAAATTCTCAACATAAACTGGGAGCGCGTTGCCTTTAATGATATAGACATCTAAATATTCAAGCTCCTTACAATTATTAAAGTCTAATCTATGAAAATGTTCAACAGCGCTTAATCTTATTATTTTAATCTTATTATCCGAAAAATAAAGTTGGGTGGTATCACAATTTACAATTGTTAAAGTTTCTAAATTTGGAAATTTTGTTAAATCAAGTGCTGCTAGCCCAATACAATCAGCAATCATTAAACTCTTCATAGCATACAAGGGTTCTAATATATTTAGACTATTTAAGTCACAATAACTTAAATCCAGCTCTTCTAATTTTTGATGTCTTTCCAATATAAGAACATATAACTGATCGCAATAGTCCTCCTGCAAACATGACCTTATTTGTAATCGGCGTAGGTTAGAATTGACCGGCAGTGTTAACAGATTACTCAAGCAATTAATATCCAGCTCTAATTCAAGTAAACTTTTTAGCGGTGAAATGTCAAATGCTTTAATTAATATCAATGAAGAGCCTTCTTTCCATGTTTTTTCAGAAATGAATGATTCATCGATAATGCAACAACTTTCTAATTTAGGCATTTCTCTAATAGCTAAATCAGGTATATTACAGCCAATTAGTTTTATGTTTTTTACTGTATTTAATGGCATATCAAAATGGCTTAACTTAAGCCCTTTTAATTTTAATTCTGATAAATGCGTACAGGTAGCTAAATCTAATTCACGCATTTTTTCATTATGAGATATTTTTATGCGTTTCAGAGCAGACGGGCTTGGAAATATAATTTTTTGTAAATCGCCTTCTTTAATGATTATTTCTTCTAATAAATGACACTCAGATAAATCGATTTCATTTAAATACATAGCTCCAAATAAATTTATTGTTTTTATTATGCTATTTTTTGGCAAAATCAATTGTGATACGAAGCTACTATATATATTCAACTCTTCTAAATGAATACAGCTATTAAGATCTAATATTCTATGTGGTTCTTGTGCACATTCTTGAATTGTAATTTTTTTAATATTATTATTTTTAGGCCAAATAATAATATTGGGATCCACGTTAGCATAATCTAGCATTTCTAATTTTGAGCAATCACTAAAATCAATTTTTTTTAATCCTATGACATTTGATATTTCTACCCGCCGTAAAGACGACTCAGAAGGGAATATAATATCAGACAGTGTACTTGCAGATATATAAAATTTTTCCATGTTTCTGCACGCAGATAAGTCCATTTTTTCTGTTGTTATTTTGGATAATTTTAAATTAGATATTTGAGCTTTAGGCGTTTTAATGACTGAAACAGTCGATCCATAGATTTCAATGTCATCAATGCTTAGATGTTCAGATAAATCAATTTCTTGGTTATGAATATGGTTAAGAAATAACTCTTTTATGTCATGAAATTGGTTAAGAAATTTTGACAAGTTTTTAACAGTACAAGATTTAATTGTGATAGTTTTTAATTTTTCATCTTGAGGACACGATATTTGGAGAAAATCTAAATTACAGAATGAAAATTCTATAGATTTAATATTTGCTAATGATTTTACTTTCTTGAAATCTAAATAATGCATTTTATCTGAAAAAATTTGTTCTGCATTCTCCATAAAATCTATTATAAGAAAATTTTTCATATGATTAAGAGCAGTATCAAATTCTAATTGTTCAGGATAATGATTAAAATGTATCCCTACTTGCTTTTTATCCCATTCTCTATCATTTACTTTTAATTTCAACTGAGGATTTTTAAACTTTTGAAATTCTTCTGCATAATCAGTAAGGACACCTATAATATTTACTGTTTTCAGATTGGGAAAAAGAGTTAATATTTTCGATCGTTCCAAATGAGTAGGAGCATACATTTTTAGTGCGAATACTTTACTGAAGTCAACCATAGCACTGAACTTTAGTACGTCTTCCTGATTCAGTAAATCTATTGTTCTTAAATCTAATTCTAGTTCCTCTATTGAGAATGCCTTGTAATATGTTTCGTAATCTAAAATGATATATTCATCAGAACTGATATTTTGTCTACTTAAAATTTCTTCAACGGCAATACGCGTATTAGGTACGATATGATTTTTTAATTTATAGAGTTCATCGGTATCAGTCAGTGAATTTAAATCCTTTATTAAAACTTTATCTCCCGACCAAAGATAAACATCGAAATAGTTAATAAGAGCCCTTAGTACTTCTAAATCATCTTCAGTCACTTCGATAATAAGAAATGAAATAATGATTTTTCTTTTTGTATTAGATGAAATAGGAATGGTACGTTGCCAACAATCCTTTCTGCCTTCTAACTGCATCCATGAATCAAAATAGCCAGGTCCTGAAGATTGATATTCATTTTGACTAGTGACCTCATCTTCTGATGATATTCCGAGTTTAATTTCAAGATCTTTTTTAAGAATAATCATAAGCTAAAGTCTCATCGTTACTATACAAAAATATCTATGACGATTAACAATCTCAGGAAATCTTGAGCTTGATATTTCATTTCCGTTCGCAAGGCTTTTTGGTGTGAATTGCTAGAAAAGCATCAAATTTGAAATTATTAGCTCTAAGGCCATCAAGGCTTTTTATTATACAGTTGATTACTTTTTTGTCAATAAAGATGCTGATGATGCTGGTGATTTCTTGCGCTGTTGAGACAGCTATTTAACTTTTAAATTCTCATTAAATTAGGTTATTATTATTTATTTCAATAGGTTACAAATGACGTAATATGTTAATTGTCATTAATTACCATGCGATAAATCCACTTAGAAGAAAAGATTTGTTTTTATAACTTAACTTGAGATTTGTAACAATTTGAAAAAAAGTTCGTCCATTCGATTTTAAATCAGTAATCCCTTGAAAAAACAGCCGCAGACACGCATAATCACGCCCTTCTACCCATCCATACGCGCCCGTAGCTCAGCTGGATAGAGTATCTGGCTTCGAACCAGGTGGTCGGGGGTTCGAATCCCTCCGGGCGCACCAGTAGAATCAACCAGTTACAGTGAAATCCCGCCGGCCGTGACAGATGAGTGTAGCCAATTTGTAACCTTCACTCGCTCCGCAGCACCTTTTAAGTGATCACTACTTAAGTGCGCATAACGCAGTACCATCTCCAAACTTGTCCAACCACCTAACTGTTGAAGCTCTTGCAAAGATGTTCCATTTTGCACGTGCCAACTTGCCCACGTGTGGCGAAGATCATGCCAACGAAAATTTGCTATCCCTGCCCTTTTCAAAGCATTACCCCAAGCCTTTGTATTACACTGAACAAAAGGTCTGCCTCTATAAGTAAAAACAGAACTTGGATGCTTTCCAACTTGCTCTAACAAAACTTCTATAGCAGATTCGTTTAAAGGCACCGGAATAGCTTTTTTCATTTTTGCCTGATCAGGATGTATCAAAGCATGCCTTTTTACTAAGTCCACATCACACCACTGCAGACCTGTAACATTCGTACGCCTCAATCCTGTGGCTAATGAAAATGTAGTTAAAGCCGCAAGATGAGAAGGAAGCTCCTGAATAAGACGACTCGCTTCTTCATAAGTTAACCATCTAATTCTCCTGGTATCTTCCTTTAACATACGAATGATGGGCGCTTTATCAATCCACTCCCATTCACGCTCAGCTTTACGTAAAATCGCACGAATAATTTCTAGCATACGATTAACAGTTGCAGGCTTGACCTTTTCCTTAAGTTTTTTATCCGCAAGTCCATCAACCATGTTTCGAGTAATTTCATGTAATAGACAATTTTTAAGGTACGGACTTGCCCACCTTAAATGTGACTTATCATCACTTAAACTACTTTTGTGCTGCGATTCAGCTAGCCAACGTACAACTGCTTCCATCCATGTTCTTTCAGGTTTTTGTTCAAGATGATTTGCTTTCCACAAATCAGATTTAATCTTGTCATGTAACCTTTGTGCAGCTAACTTATCTGTTGTTCCAGTGCTTTGTTGTAGTCGTCTTCCATGGTGGCTGATTTTAACCCACCATGTGTTATTTCTTTTGTAAAGTGCCATGCTTTCCTCCTACTGGAATCAATGACACCCTGCAATGTTTTAGCGGTGCTAGGATAAAGGGATTGTAAAAATTCAGCAAGGTCATCTTCCTTAAAAACCCATCGTTTACCTGGTTTCGCACCGGGGATTTGCCCTTTATTTGCCTTTACTCGCAAACCTTCAGGTGTCATTTTTAATAAATTTGCTGCTTCTTGAAGAGTGAGTGTTTTCATTTTTATCACCTAAATAGCTGGAATGAATATAAAGTTTAGGTATAGTTATGACCAAATTAATTGAATCATTTTTGGAAAAACTGAATGTCTCGGATGCTAATAACGTTTGGATTGATGCTTGTAATGCTTGGCGTGTTATGGCCTTTACTAAAAAAATTCGGCCTTGGTCATTTGCCAGGAGATATGCTTTTTAAACGTAGCGGCTTTACTTTTTATTTTCCGATTACTACCTGCATTATTCTTAGCTTGGTATTTACAGTTATTACATGGGTATTAAAAAGATAAAAAAAGCCCGCAGAAACACGGGCTTCCATAATCAGAAATAACTAAAAACGTGAACTTTATGATTTATTTCAAGTGAGAAAAAATCATTTATAAAAAAGTCTCTCGCCATAGCCTTGTAATCAATATAACTCTGTAAGTATTCCGGAATTTCCCTGCCGTCCACTTCGTGAATCCAGTTATAAGCAAAATCTTCTTCGCTGTCATGCTCACCGTGATAACACTCATCTAATAATTTCTGCGCATCATCTATGTTACCTCCGCTATGACCTAGCACTGCAGCACCTAACTCATCATGCTCCGCAATAAATTCAGCTAATTCATGAATAGTTTCTAAGCCGGTATATTCACTTATGCTAACATCACCAAAACCTTCAAAATCGTGAATCGCAAATTCCTCGGCATCCGGAACTGGACTTGCTGCTAACATGTGTTTGACTTCTTCATGCAATGAATCCAAATCCTGATTCGCATTTATCCACTCGCCGTGCAAATGACCGTCGTTATAAGCTGCTAAACACGCAACATAAATTCTAGGCTCTAAATTATTCATCTAAAAAACTCCAATTAAATTGGCAGCCAAATCGACTGCTAGTTTAATCGGTCACGACCGCAGCGCGTTTACAAGGGTCGCGCTCTTTGCGACTTGCGCAGCCCTTGTAAAGGTGACCGGGCGTGATACGATAAAACTTGCAGTCGATATGGCCACAGAACTCAAACGGAGCGGGATTTT
>DHXK01000093.1:0-5031 GCA_002413665.1 Legionellales bacterium UBA5158
ACATTCATTCGCGCTAATTGGGCATGGAAGCGAGCCGGTGTTTCATAGGGTACTTGAGTTGCCGTTTTTAAACTTCTAGCTAAAAGAGTATTAGTACCGTCTCTATTTCTTTGAATTAAATAATTTGTTCTTGCATTTTTTACACCCGGTAAATTTTGCATAGCCGAAGACTGAAACATATGTTTGAATGGAACTCCATTTGATGACATGGTCGCTGCGACTATCTGATCTTTTTCCCATTCTTCTAAATTCGAGTACCATTTGTTTCTTGCATTTCTATTATTTTTTAATTCCTCGAATTCGGCAAGCTGTTCTGCAGTGAGCGTATTATTAAAAGGTACATCAAGTTGAACTATAGTTCTTGTTTCATTCTCTTCGTTCCCTGTGAGGAAGTTGATCCTTTTGATTTTTGTCTCAATGACTGACTCGTTTATAATATAACGATTGGAATTTAAGTCTGCTACAAAATATTTTTCAGCGTTTCGTATTCTACTTACAGCTTGTTTTTGCCTAGCTGCTAGTTCATCTTCAATATACTTTTTTTCATGTTTCTCTAGTTTTATATAATTTTTGTCATGTTTGTCTAGTATTTTATTATTTTCTTCAATGAGCTTAAGTTTTGCTGCACGTGGATCAACTGGTTGTGCATCAGCAAAAGCAGTAGTGAGTTTTCCAACGAAGTCTTGCATTATTTCACTTGGTGTACCCTGTATGATGGATACTAGTGAGATTTCGTGGTCGGCGCCAACTTCTTTAATGGCTTGATTAGCAGCGTCAAATATTATTTGGTCAATACGATTCGTTGCATAATGCGTCGATGGCTTCGATGTAAACCCCTTTAACATTCCTGCAAGTATGCTTAGTTTACGAATTAATATAGATGTATTTTCCATTGTGTTCAGCATTGTTGAACGCTGTTCGTCACTTAGTGTCTTAAGATCTTTGACACATTTTACGTATAATACTGACGTGCGCACTCCGTCCACGTCAATCATAACTCTTTTACATTCATAAGGCGGATTAGGAAATTTAAGTGTTTCAAGTAAATGAATACGTTCTTTTAATTGATCTAAAAGAGCTAAAGGATCTCCAATTGGATTTAAAGGATTTGAAGGATCAATTACACAGGTGAAATCTTTACCTGCATTTGAAAAGCTGGCAAAAGGAGTAGAGTCAAATTCGTATTGCGCATCTTTTAATATTTGATTGACTTTTGACGATTCAGCGGAGCCTGGCATCTTTTTTACCCCATATAACTGTCTGATTAAACAAGAAAATAATATATATTCACATACTTAATCTGCTAGATTTATAAAGAGTATAGTTCAAATATGAGTTTTTGCTGTATAAACAGAGAAGAAAAATCCTGAAGGATTTTATTGTTTTAAACAAGTCTGCAATTGTTCATTCAATGAATTTTTTAAATCAAGATCGCTAATATCTTCGATTCTCCATCCATCCGTTGTTAGCACTAAATGCAGCATGAGACCGATTTTTGTATTCAAGCCTTCATTGCGAACCCCTAAATAAACAGGAACTAAAGTATTGGTTTTAGTCAATGTAATTTTACCTACCCAAAAGTTTTGTATTATCTCTTGCGAGTTAAGAAAAACCCTGTGATTAATGCAGCCTTCTTCACCGGTTTTGAGAATTTCTTCGTAATCTTTTTTGTAAGCACCAAAGAGAGGAGGGGTGAAAAATAATTCACCTATTGCTAACTGATAATCCTTATTACCAGATACCTCAAGTTGTTGCTCAGTAAGTACGGCACTATAAAGTAAGGTTGTGAAATTTTCGGCGTCTTTAATTTGTTTGAGTGATGAGGTTGTAATAGTTTTGATAAAAGGAGCGGGAATTGCAAGCGCTACCGTCGAGTAACAAAGTATCAATAGTGATAAGGTGAAAAAATTTTTAAACCACATATTGGATCCTTTAATTTATATTAAATTTAAGTATAGCCTAGTCTTTTCAAAATGAAACAAAGCTCCCTGACCATACCGATGTGCTCTATAGATTCGTTTATTCAACTTCATGATTTAAATATAATTTTAGTTCAGGCAGCATTTTATTTCTCGCCTATACTTAAAACTAGGAGGTGAGCTCATGTCTGACTTTGAAAAATTTCTAGATAGTTTAAGATTTCTTCCAGAATATTGAAAAAGTTGATTTCCTATGATTTTCTTACTAAAAATGTATAAATGCTTGCACGATTCGCGGTGCGCCAATCAGCTGTAAAATCAATTTTATTGTTGAGAATTAACCAGAGGGGACCGATTAAAGTAAGAGTTAAAAGAAGAAATAAAAACTTCATATTTTCTGTCCTTAAAAAAATCATCTTTATCTTAACAAGAATAAAAGTTTAAGAGAAATCTGTGAAGATAAGCGTTAATGAGGAGTAGCAAAAGGGGCACGGAATAAGCCCTTTATTTTCATTACATAATGGAACAGCCAGTCGGTTCATGACTTGCTTCATGTGCATGCTGCTCTGCGTGCATTTCAGCATGATGGTTTCCACGTGCATGTTCAATATCTGCTAGATGGGTGTAATGCCTAGCTTCATCAGCATGATCACCGCGTCGATGTGCATCTTGAGCATTTTTCGCTTCTACTGTCGCCTGATCGGGTTGAGCTAAAGCGCTAGACCCAGATAATTCTGTTAGTGCACGCCATGATACAATGAATAAAACTGCTTAAAGGATTCATGTGGCAAATTTTTTATTAGCATAAAGTCTTGCCCATGCAGAGCGTCTTAGTTGCTAGCGCAAAAGGAATTAAAGGTGAAGATTATGAAGCATAGATATACTGCGAAAGTATATTTTGAGGATGGACTCATAAAAGAGAGTAAAGGGGATAATATTGAAAAGTTAATTAAATGGATGTCTGATCGAGCTGATGCATCCTTTAGCGATATCAAGGGAGAAATCTTTGATAATCACGCACATCATATTGTGAGAAGTATCCAGTATAGTCCTCCTAATAAATAACTATATTTATAATTTAAAAACTTCACCTTCCCTTTGTAGCCAAGAGTGTGCTCAACATGAAATGTGTACATATGCTATGTTTGCCTAGTGGAAGAGATGAAGAGCGCGCAAGTATCTAGTTATTCTAAAGGTTCAAATAATCCTTGCAGCTCTTTTTCAGTCAGTTTTAATTTGCCGTTAGCATTCTCAGAAAATAATCCTTCCATCAAAGCCCGTTTGCGTACTTGCATTTCTAGAATTTTTTCTTCTACTGTACCTTTAGCAACAAGCTTATAAACAAATACGGTTTTATCTTGACCGATGCGATGCGCTCTATCAGTGGCTTGACTTTCTACAGCAGGGTTCCACCAGGGATCATAGTGAATAACGATATCAGCAGCTGTTAAGTTAAGCCCTGTGCCGCCTGCTTTTAGGCTGATCAGGAATAAAGATACTTTACCATTCTGAAACTGTTGTACAGGTGTCTCTCTATCTTTTGTTTGGCCTGTGAGTTTAACAAAGGCAATTTTTTTCTCATGTAATGCTTCTTCAATCAATCCTAGCATTTCAGTAAATTGCGAAAATAATAAAATTTGACGTCCTTCATCCAGTAACTCAACTAACATAGTCATTAATAATTCAAATTTTGCGGATGAAGATTTACTTTTTTCGGCTATTTTTATTTTTAATAAACGTGGGTCGCAACAAGTTTGGCGTAACTTAAGTAGCGCATCCAATAGAATAATATGGCTACGTGCCAATCCCATTTTAGCAATCTCTTGTCTTACCTTTTTTTGCATAGTCACGCGAATAGTCTCGTACAAATCACGTTGTGTTCCGTCCAATTCTACATGACGGATAATTTCTACTTTTGCGGGTAATTCTTTTAGAACTTTATCTTTTGTACGACGTAATAAAAAGGGCGCAATGCGACGATTTAAATGAGAGCGCCTCTCTTGGTCTCCCTGTTTTTCAATGGGTATTCTGAATAATCGATTAAACTTTTTTTCATTGCCCAGTAATCCAGGCATCATAAAATGGAACAATGACCATAATTCACCTAAATGATTTTCTAAAGGTGTGCCGGTTAAGCAGAGTCGGTATTTTGCTTTAAGTTGTTGCACAATTTGAGTCGCTAGACTTTTTGAATTTTTAATAAATTGTGCTTCATCTAGAATTAAGAAATGAAATTCATGTTTCAGTAATATTTCTTTATCGCGGACTATGAGTGGATACGTCGTTAGAATCAGGTCGTAGTTCAACATATTTTCAAAGGCGTGTTTACGTTCAGGGCCGTGCAGTACTAAGACTTTTAATGTAGGAGTGAAACGTTCAGCTTCCATGCGCCAATTAAACATTAAACTAGTAGGTGCTATGACCAGTATCGGTTTAACCATACGTCCACTTAATTTTTCAACCATGATATGTGCTAAGGCTTGGACTGTTTTTCCCAGTCCCATGTCATCGGCTAAAATGCCACTGAGCTCATATTCACGTAAAAATTGCAGCCAATCTAATCCGTCTCGTTGGTAAGGGCGTAATTCACCTTTAAATTGCAGAGGCACACTGATGTTTTCAATACTTTTGAAATCTGCTAGTTTTGTCGCAAGTAGTCTGATGTGTTCGCCGCCAAACCAGCGTAATTTTGCAGCCCCCATTGCAGCTTCCAATTCCAATAATCGCGCAGCTTGTAATTTTGATAAACGTAAATATTTCTCGTCAGTCAAGCTTTCGCTGTCGTGTAGCTCAATGAGTACATTTAAAATATTTTTAATTCGTTCGCTGGGTAGGGCAATGAATTTTCCGTTGGGCAATTGCGCAAACACTTTTTCAGTGTCTGGGATGGCTTGATGATTGTTTTCCCGAAGTTTTTGTAATAATTTTTGCAACACGGGAAGTAGATTTATTTTTTCTCCTCTTACCGTGATACCTAATTCCAAATTAAACCAATCATAACTTGAGCCTTCATCAATAGATGAATACCAGTCATCGATAGTTTCTTCAATGACTTGATAAGGATAATTATCAGCTATGTTAATATGCCAACCGTTAGCTCTTAATAGTGGAC
>DHXK01000093.1:5135-5969 GCA_002413665.1 Legionellales bacterium UBA5158
CTAAAATCCAATGGATCCTGATTGATTGTAAAATAATGTGTGAAATTATTATTTAATTTGGCGATTTCAGGAACATCACTGACTAAGCATAAATCGTGACTTAATAAATCATTCATTGCACTTTCTTCAAGGTCTTGATCACGCTTAAATCTAATTAAACAGTCATTTTTTACAATATTAATTAAAGCTTGTTTGTTATTCCACGCAACATCTTTTCCATCATAGTCAAATGATAGAGAGGCCATAGGTTGTTTAATCTGACTAGGCTGACGATAATTTTCGCTGGGCACTGTCAGATAGTGCTCTGACAATTGTAAGCAGGGAACAGGTTTTATTTTATCGATTTTTATTTCCTTAAATAAGTTAGGCGGCTTAACATTGCCAAGCTTTTGATGCTTCATTAATAAATCTGCAACCTCTTTAGCTTGTTCAGGTGGTATGTTAGGCGACGATAATAATATTTTTGATATATGATTTTCTAAACCCGTTTCGAGTAGACCCACCTCTGATGTTTCATTATCTAAATACCATAGAGAGTGTATGGGCAGAATGTCAAAAGATGCGATGGGAATAGAGTAATATAACTTTTGAAAGCCTTCTTCATCAGTCTTCCAATTTAATTCTGCAGTTTTTGTTTGAGCATAGATGAGTGCAGAGTTTTCAGTAGATAACCAATGGCATCGTCCCGTCGAAATTATTTCGAGTAATAATTTTTCGCCCGCCTCATCTTTCAGTGGAAAAGCAGTCGTAGCAGAATATCCAGAAATTTTCTTTTTTAAAATTTCTAATTTAAGAAGTAGGTCTCTATCAATCGGAAGCAGATGATGTTGATGA
>DHXK01000093.1:6064-12148 GCA_002413665.1 Legionellales bacterium UBA5158
GATGATGTTGATGAGAGTATGAAGTTAGGCTATATTTTTTTGGCTTGCCGAAGGTTCCAGATTTTAAGCGCCTAGATAAGCAGAGTTCGATTTGAAAATCAGTTTTGTTGTGGTGAGTCGTATTGAGCACATAACATAAACTATAGGTCTCATCTATGCCGTCCGCAGGCGGACTATTCGCCGTGAGAGCATTGTTTAAACTGCGAAGCCAATGATCAACTTTTGTATCCTGTAGGGGAGCAGTTGTATCCATGTCTGAAGGATTCATCGCTTGTAGAAGAGTTGCAACAACATGCTTGCAGTTGATCACCATGGGGCAGGTACAAAGCCCACGTACATGCGTTCTTTGACCTGAGCCTGTTAAGAGTATGGAAACATTATATATTTTCGAGCCCTTACCTTTCACCTTGGCTGTTATTTTTTCACCCGCATTTTCAATTTTTAGATTACGCACATGACCGTTTCGATAATAGGCATAGCCTCTCTCGTAGTGGGAGTGCGGAAAGAGTTCTTTGAGTGTTTTGAGTTTAAGTAAGAGCAGTGACATAACCTATTACCAATAATGAAGTAAATCTAAGGACGGGCATTTTTCCAGCCCGTTATTATTACATAGTCCGGGTGTTGACTTGCATATGTTTCTGTCTTTAATCTTCTTGATTCACGAACAATGTACAAAAAATAGAACATCTCAAGCAGATAAAAGCATCTAGTCGCTTTTAGATCTAAAATACTCCTTCTAAAAATTCAAACCTAGATCCGGGTTAAATGCTTTTATTGAGAAGTTTGTGTCATATTGTGTCAATATTTCCCCCGCGAGGTGTTACTTCGTAGCTCGTATGTAGCGCAGCGAAATGTGGGATTAACGGCAAATTGGTACTCTTTGTCCGGTACATGAATGTTAAATTCTGATACCAAGCTCAGTTAAAATAGTAGCTGTGCGAGTGTTAGGATTATTTTTAGCATAATCAATTATTTGTTCAATAGAATTTATTTCACCGGATTTCAATTTTTCATGAATAGGCGTTGTGAAAAAAAACAATCTGTAGCTGTTCATATAACTACTTTTGAATTTTTGAAAGCTATCGGAGGAAAGTGTTTTATTGGCAGATGATTCGATGTTAGTTTTATCCTGTTTGGAATCTACTGAAGTGTCATTTAGTAATTCTTTATCTTTAGTATTCATGTCAGGAATGTTCATACTTGTTAAAATACTGGCAGATCGGGATCCTGGATTCTCTCGGGCATACTCTTTGATTTGTGCAAAACAATGCACTTCACCACTTATTAATCTATCTTTCATGGTGGTGATAAAACAATTATTTGAAGGGGAATTTAAATAAAGTTGTTTAAAGTGAGCGAATAAATCAAGATTAGGTTGATTAAAATTGCAGGCTGACATTTTATTTTCTTGTTTGATTGATTTTAAAATTGCAGAAGTTTTTTGAGGGGTGTTGACTAGCAGTGGATTTATAAATTCTTGTGTAAAGCTTTCAATAATTTCTTTTCTTTCACCAGGGATTGCAAAAACGATTTGTATTTTTCCGCAAAATTCTGGTAATTGAATAACGTCTCGATATAATTTAGCAATGAACTCGGAATTATTATTAAGTGCTCCACAACCGAATGCACCCAGTATTAATGCTTGATTTCCTTTCTTTATCGCTACATGAATTTGGTTGTAAAGGGTTGCCAAGAAGATACTTTTTGCCTCATCTTGTGTATAGCGAATTTCATTTCCGTCATTCGAATAATCCACAAATGGCAGGTCTTGATGATCGTTATCAGGAAAATGACGTATTGCCGCAGAAGAAATAATATTGACTTCAAACACCTTAGTTGGCAACAAATCTTCAGAGTGCCAAGTTCCTGTTTCTGTATTAAATGTTAAGCTACGTATAACCTTTGCGGAAGAATAAAGAATATCTGTTTGATCAAAACTATTTATACCAAAGTAGGGTCTAACGTCACCCTGATTATCCATCTTCTGGAATCCGCCATGGGTCTTAGCATAGAGTAGCAAGCTTAAACCTAATGTGGTCTTGCAAAAGAGGGATTCACTTTGTGACAAAGCGCCATTAAAAACATTTCCACCTACTGAGTGTCGATTTGTCATATTTAAAATAGCAACTTTTCCTGGGTATCTTTGAGCCATTAAACGCGCAGCATCTATAGAATCTAATTCTACTATTCCAACAATTTTATTGCTGCTCTCAATTTTTATACCCGGTAAGGAGGATTGATATTCAATTCGATGTCGTTCAGCCGTCTCATTTTGCAATCTTTCTTTTTTTAATGCATTTAACACTCTTCCAGCAGATATTATTATTTTGGAATTATTACGTGAATCAATGATTTTATCATCTGGAGGAATATGGATGTTTGCAAAAGTGTTTTTGTCTTCAAAGAATTTTGAGAAATCTATAAAATTTCCTTTCCGAATATGCATAATTTATTCTTCTCATTTTTGCAGATATAAAGTGAGTATGGAATTGATAATAGCTATACGCAAAGAATATAACATATAGGATTAACCCGTGCCACTAGGCTGTAATCCTTATTAAAAAGACAATTAACTAAAAATTCTAAATTCAAACTAATATGTAACATCATTAATTTAAAATGTACTCAATAAAATTTATTTAAAGATATTTATTTTATTAGACACTAAATTTATTTCTGAAAAAATTATCATATTGTAAGTTCGCAATAACAAATGGGAATGTTTTTTTTAGTAAAAACAAAATAGCTAACTACTGTCAGGAAGTTTACCTTTAGGCCTGAATTGTGCGGGGTTATTGCTAGTAAAATTTAATCAAAAATATTCTCCACCTGAAAGCTAGATCTACATTTAAAATAAGATTGGCCTTGTATCTAACCTTAGCCTATTCTATTATCGAATAAAAAACCCACTGTTCAATTTATCTGGAAAAACCTTATTATGCCATTCCCTAGCATACAATTTTCTTACGACCATCCTAAACTGTTACGTCAAAAAACTATAATAAATTTAAGACATTGGATGTCGAGAGAGTCAATGAGTCCTGCCAAAAAAGAAATTTTAAAAGTTGTCTTGAGCTATGCCCAGGAAAGATTTCTCAGTTTCAGGAGGTTATTTCAAAAAACCAATAAAAGCCGAATGTTAACTTGCGAAATTATTTTTAAAAATGCGCAGGAACCAGATTATATATTTATTCAGTGTGTGAGAGCAGAATTAAAAAAGATTTCTGATAGAAACAGTAAGCTTAAAATCTCTATAGAGCAAAAAATCAGGCAATACCCCATATCGGAATTACAAAATAGTGTTAACTCAGTTGATTCCAGCGCAGGAGACGGTTCTCCTTTGCGATCGATACAGCATAACTCTTCGGTAGAATTAGATAATCTTCAGGCAAATGTTCCACTGCCACCTGTTTCAATCCTTCCAGTGACACCGTCTTCCGTGCCAGCTCGTTCGATAGTTCCGTTATCTCCCGTTTCAATCATTCCGGTGACACCAGCGTCAGTGCCACCCGTTTTGATAGATCCGCTGCCACCAATGGATGTTTCACGGGCATCTCAATCTTCATTTGCTAGAAAATTAGTGCCGCCTAAAAATCATTTAGATGTTTTAATAAAAGCGTTTGAAGATGAAACTGATCACCTGCAAAAACAAGATCGAGATACTTTAGTAATCATACTTGGAATTTTTTTAGGAATCATAGGTGGGCTTAAACACTTAACGGAAATAAATAATTCCGAGAGTTTTGTCAGCGCGCTACCTTTTGTTATTTATCGTTTTGCAATGGATTATATTTTGGATCCTGTTAGAAGTGAATTATCACGCTCCCAACAAAAAAAATTATTTGAATTATTTGATAATTATAAAGTGCTAACAAAGAGTGGCGAGGTAAGTACAAATAATCGAGATGTCATTAAAATCCTTAAGGCAATAGCTCCCTATATTGAAACCGCAAATTTGACCCCATGGGTTCATGACTTGCAGCCTGTGCAGAATAAATTTACTCAAGTCAGTCAAGCATTTTTGGATATTATTGCGCGGCCACCTCATAACCTATACTTCGTGAAGCCATTACTCAAACTGCAAAGCTTGAAACAGGCAGACGTTGCTATTGAGGGAGCTGACGCTGGGGTTCGTAGCTATGTTGTAGAAAATGTAGTAGAGACTAGAAGAAGACTTAATCAAAGAAAAGTTTATTATCAAAACAAATATCATTTGATCGATTGTGCTCATGCATTTTTTACTTTAAAAAATTATGGATTAGCTTCACCTAACGAAGAGCACGTTGTATTGCGTGTCCGTTCTACTAGGCATAGAGCGAAGTGAGCTAGCCTAGGATGCGCAAGTGATATCTGCAAATCGTTTAATCATGCTATTCACTTGATCGGGCACTTCCAATGTTGCCCAATGACCTGATCCAACAGTTTTACCCGTTATTAAATGCGGACAATGTCTTAATAAAATATTTTCTGTGCAAAAAGGATTGCTGGATTGAATGTTTAAAATAGGCATTTTACAATGCATTAATTTCTTAATGCTTTCCTGGTCCCATTTCAATAAGTTTTCATATATTGAAGAAAGCGTCGTTTTGTCAGTGGTTTTAAAGGCAGTTATCGCTATTTTTTTATTTTTTTCCAGCGTATTTAAAAATACTTCTGCTACTATTTTTTCCGCAAAATTTTCATTTGTTGGTTTCTTCAGATCATCTATATGCTCTTGGATAAATTGAATGACAGAATGTTCCATTAAAATAGGAGGGTCAATCAATACAAGATGAGAAACCAGAGAAGAAATATTAGCTATTTCTATTGCAATATTTGCACCATAATTTAATCCAATCAATACAGCTTGCTTTATATTATGCGCCTGACATAAATAAATAATATCTTCAGCAAAAGTTTCTACTGTGTAGTTTTGATCTGGCTTATCACTCTCGCCATGCCCACGTAAGTTTACATTCAACACTTGTGCAGTCTGTGAAAAAAATGCCAGTTGTTCATTCATAAATTCATGATTGCCACCAGCGTTATGAATAAGAACAAAATTTAATTCGCCACTGCCTGCTATGGTATAACTTAAATTTACACCATTACGATTTTTAATCATCATGGTATTTTTCATTATAAATTCTCCGTAATAGCATCTAAATCACCTGCGCACATATACCTTCCCCAGAGAGTAGTAAGTAGAGTGACATATAGTTTAGCAAGTTCCCGACTTTAGCCTCTCTCACAATGGGAGAGGCGAAAAACCTTCATACAATATTAAAAACCCTATGCTCAAGCACATAGACTATCAAATATGAAAATAAAATTGCTGACATGGCAATAAGCACAAAAAGACAAGAAAATTCCACGATCAAACTTTTTCGTATATATTTCTTGCTAGCCCCTAACACATGCAACAAGTTATACGTTAGATGTCTTTCATCCATGCTAGCTTGTAAGCTCGTCATAAAAATTAAAATACCCGCACCTAGAGTAAATAAAAATAAATATTGAACGGCTAACGTCACTTTTCCTACTAAGTCCTGCATCTGAGTCAACAAATCAGCCACATCAATAACCGTCACATTCGGGAATAATTGTACCAATTGATTGAGTAATACAGTTTGATTGATTGCTAGATGGAAACTCGTAATATAAGTTGTAGGCAGCTGATCAAGCAAGCCAGGTGGAAATATCATGAAGAAATTAGGATGAAACGAAGACCAATCAACTGTGCGTAAATTAGTAATGACTGCAGATAGCTTTTGCTCTCCTACCTGAAAAGTTAATGTGTTCCCTAGTTGTAACTGTAAATCATCAGCCAATTTTTTTTCTACTGATACGACAGCCTTACCTATATCGTGTGATGTGAAGTCCGCCCCAGTGACAATTTTATTATCCGACGGTGGCTGTAACATCCAACTTAAATTTAATTCTCTATGCAATGCATTATTATTGCTTTCAGATTTAGGTACGGCTTCTAAAATAGATTTTCCATTTAATGCAATTAATCGTCCTCTGATCATGGGATAAATCCCTTCGACAGACACTTTATTTTGTTGGAAAAAATGTTGTAAGTTATTTAGGTCTGTAGGGCTC
>DHXK01000093.1:12250-15009 GCA_002413665.1 Legionellales bacterium UBA5158
ATATTAATGGCAAAATAATTTGGTGCGCTAGTCGATAAAGTGTGTTGCCAGTTCATCATTAACTGCGATCTGATCAAGCCTACAACTATCAGTGAAATAAAAATTAAGTTAAAGCCAACAAACTGTAAGATTACACTTTTGGGATGTTGTACTAGCTGGCTTAACCCTCTTCTTATTGCTCCTTCGGTGTTTAAAATAATTAGACGTAGTAACTTTAATAACAACAAAGCTAGTCCATATAAAATAACAATGCAGATAATTAAGCTATAAATGAAGTAAAAAGCTAATACTGAAAAATTCATAAACCAATAAATAAAGCCCGAAATAAAAAAAACAGAGATGATGGGTGCGAAATTTCCTTGTAGAAATCCGGTTGCTATTTCATTTCGCCAAATATACAAAGGTGAGGTGCGTGGCAATACATAAATAATAGGATAGGCAAATGTAAATAATAAAAACACGCTAGTTGTAAATCCTAAAATAACAGGAGCCAGCCCCGCAGATGGCAAGGGGAATATCAAGAAAGATTTAAATAGATTCGCAAATATTACTTGCGCAACATATCCGATTGAAATAGCCACTAGCCCTGAGAATATGGCAAGCATTAAAAGTTGATATAAAATAATCTGCATAATTTGTTTTTGCTTTGCACCTAAGCAACGCCATAATGCAACGTGAGCATAATGACGTCGCAGATATTGCTGAACACTTAATGCAATCGCAACACCACTCATGAGTAAGCAAGATAACAATACTAACTGCAAATAATTTTCAGTCCGATTTAATACATTAAGCAACGCAAATTTCTGATTGTGAACATCCAGTATGACTTGTCCGGGTTGCAATTGTGGCGTAATCCACTGGCGAAATTGTTGTAATTTATTTTTTTCACCGACTAACAATAAACGATAATCAAGACGACTTCCTGGCAAAACAGTTTTTGTAGCAGGCACATCCTCTAATCGCATTAACGCACGCGGAGCAATCGACCAGCCAGTATTGAGCATATCAATATCTGATGTGAGGATTTTTTTTATTTGAAAATTTTTGGCACCTATGGTGATCATGTCATCTATTTGGACTGCTAATAACGGTAACAATCGAGGTTCAATCCAAACGCTGTAGGCATCAAGGTGTATAGTCTTCTCACCCAGAATAGGATAATTATTGGATACAGCTTGTAAATTGACTAATTGTAATTTTTTCTTTGTACTAAGAACCGAAGGATATGACCACACTTGCGCTGTTTGTAACTGTAGTTTTTTGGCTTGCTGTATCCAGTTGGTAGGAATAGCAGATGAACTACTGATAACCAAATCTCCCCCTAGAAATTTAGCACCTTGCTGTTCGAGTCCGCGCACTAGTCTATCGGTAAAAAAATGAATGGAGGTGATAGCTGTAATCGCGAAAAGTAATGCAAAAAATACTATAAGCCATTCACCGGCTCGCAATTCACGCCACAATAACTTTGCTGCTAGAAAAAAAGTTTTTAGCATGGTTGCAAGATACCTTCATTTAAAAGCAAACGTCTTTGACAGCGTGATGCTAACGTTTTGTCATGCGTGACTAATACTAATGTCGTAGCTTGTTGGGTGTTGAGCGAAAATAAAATATCAGAAATTAAATGCCCTGTTTGCGTATCAAGATTACCCGTCATCTCATCAGCAAAAATAATGCTAGGTTGATTGATGAATGCACGCGCAATAGCCACACGCTGTTGTTCACCGCCGGACAATTTAGAAGGGTAATGATTTAATCGTTCACCCAGTCCAACTTTATTCAACCATTCTGTTGCTTCCTTCTTGCAACGTTGATAAGGAACATATTGAATTTCAAGTGGCAGCATCACATTTTCAAGCGCAGTTAAGGTGGGTAATAGCTGAAACGATTGAAATATAAATCCGACGGATTCGCCTCTAATTAAAGCACGTTTTTCTTCATCGAGTGCATTGAGATGGTATTGCTGAAAATAGATATCACCTAGAGTCGGCAAATCCAATCCTGCTAGCAAAGTTAACAATGTGGTTTTGCCGGAACCCGATGCGCCTAAAATGGCAACGGTTTCACCTTTCTTAATCGTTAAATTAACATCTTTTAAGATGATGATTTGACTATCACCACTGGGTATCTGTTTGTTAAGATGGGTGACTTCTAGGAAAACTGAGGCGTCCATAGACATGAAAAAATTCCTCATTACCGTATTAATATTATTTTTTACTGTACCAGTGCTAGCAGAAAACACAATATTAATTGTGGGTGATAGTATAAGTGCTGGTTATGGTATAGACCCTAAGCAGGGTTGGGTAAAATTATTAGAAAAACGATTAATAGAATCAAACCATGAGTATCGTGTGGTTAACGCTAGTATATCAGGCGATACCCTTAGTAATGGTTTATCACGATTGCCAGCTGCGCTCACCAAATACAAACCACAAATCACGATTATCGAATTAGGCGCCAATGATGCGCTGCGAGGATTATCACCTGACCTCATGAAAAAAAATTTAGAGAATTTAATTATATTAACAAAGAAATCAGGTAGCAAAATTCTAGTTCTCGGTATGCGCATACCTCCTAATTACGGGATAACTTACACACAACAATTTTTACAAATATTTCAGAATTTAGGTCGTCAGGATGATGTGAAAGTTGTGCCCTTATTTTTAAATAACATTGATGATAAAACAAAGCTCATGCAAGCAGATGGAATTCATCCTACAGCAGAAGCACAAATTATTCTGTTAAATAATATATGGCCC
>DHXK01000093.1:15113-19420 GCA_002413665.1 Legionellales bacterium UBA5158
CCTGTTAAATAATATATGGCCCGAATTGAAAAAATTATTGCGCTAGCTTTAAACCTACCCCCCAAAGAATTATGAATTTTGTGATATAATTCCTGATAAGAAACACCAAATAAGATCATTATTTTTTGCTCATAACTAATCACTATGCGCAAACTTATCAATTAAAAAAAACATAAAAAAAGTAACGCTTTTTTATCAGCTATGGTTCTTTCTTCAGAACCTGCTGCAGCTGAACAAAATCAATTTTACATGGTGTATCAACCACAATATAAATTGCCAAGTAAACAACCTGCTGGGATGGAAGTTTTACTAAGATGGCAGCATCCAGAATATGGTTTAATCATGCCTGATGATTTTATACCAATAGCAGAAAAAAATGGATTTATTATTTCTATAGATGAATGGGTATTGCAAAATGTGTCTAAACAATATGTCGAATGGTTATCTCAAAACCTAATTTCTGATAAATTAAAATTTGCAATTAATTTGTCCCCAGTTCATCTTGCAAAAGAAGAATTTATGAATACCCTTATGCAAATCCTAAAAACTTCAGGTATGCCATCCCATAATTTAGAATTAGAGTTGACTGAAACTGCTGTAAGCCACTTTGTATATTCCAGTATAGCTTTCGAGATAGAGCTAACGCTAATATTTGACATCAAACCACTAAAACGATTAAAATATTTGCAATGTGTCATTATTGCAAGAGTTTAACCCTATGTTGTCAGGCTCCATTAATCAGGTTTTGCTCAATAAGCTACAAAATAGACATAGACACCATCTTCAAGTTGTAAGCGCCACTCCACCTGTTATAAAAGACATAATAGTTCGTCAAATCAATAGCATAGACGAAAATAGTCCGCCATTAGGCGAATTCAACGAGTATAGTATTAGCAGCAAAAATTTTAGTTTGCAGTGTAGTTCATCCGAGAGTGAGGAAGAGCTTATTTTGCGCATGATGATTTATCTTGAAGATCTTACTTTTCGAGCCATCTTAATTCATATCAAAGAAAATTTTCAAGATCCAAATGTTTTGCTCGAATTAGTAGCAGTTAATCTACCTAAAAAATCTTCAACCTTGCCAGATGAGGCGGAATTTTACAGATCAATCAAACAAATTTTAGCCTCTGGTAAATTTATACCGCGAATATTACCTGATAAAGTGAATCATATTACGCGATTATCAATGAATGAATTTGCATTGTATCCTCATAAAAAGCGAGGCCCCCTAACTCTGCAAGGCTTTACATCACTAATTAAAAAAATTGAAAAACTTGCTGAATTTTGTCCTGAGAATTTACATTTACTATTTGCATCTATCCCAGTAAAAACTAATGAAGATTGTCCCTATATCAAGGGAAATAAATATCTTCACAATATGGTTATCTTTGTGGAAGGAGGGTCTTCAGCAAAGATAAGTACATTTTCAAAAGCAATTCCAGCGAGTGGAGATCCTACTTATAATCAAACTGCTAATCGCGAGTTTAATGTAAGCGAATCAAAACAGTATTCAGCCTGTATTGCAAAACCTGCAGCTTTAGCAACGAGTGAAGCGCTAGCTGATTTTAAAGGAATGAACATACATTATGGAGGAAATTTTCAATGTCAAACAGCAGGCGGACAACTTTTTTATACAGCAATCGATATTTGTTTAGATCATAATTTTGGAGTTGCAAAACGATTAGCCACAAATAAAATAAAATTAGCGCGCAGTAAAAATGAAGAAGTATTGCCTGACTTTGCTTCGCATATTGTCATTTCAAACTCAACATGGATTAATCGAAAACATTTATTAACTGAAACCATAACACATGTAGATTCGTTAAAACCCACTGCTGAGTATGTGCTTTCAGGAGCAGTAAAAATAAATGAACCCGAATTTGAACAAGAAATTAAAATGCCAGCATTTGGGTCTCAGTCTAACCTTAAAGTTTATACGGGTAGGGGAATAAGTTTCCATATCAATATGCTGCATAAACAAATCGTTTCATATAATGAAAATTTCATCTTTTTAAAAGCCTTATCTGATTATCGTTATCATAGGCCTATTGATTTTCTAATAGTGCAAGCGGAAATTGAAAAACACATCCGCCTAACTTTCATTACAGAAGTTGATAGTATTCTAGCTCAAACTAACTTTTGTGTCGAAGTTCGTGAGCTTGTTATAAATGCACAAAAAAAACTAAAAAAAGAAAATGTCACGAGTAATATAATTTTGCTTACATTGATGGATTTAAAAGAACAAGTTTTAGAAAAAATGCAAGAATTCAATAAAGCGATTTTAATTGATACAATTGAGATTACCCAAGATTCATTAATCCAAACAATTAAAGAATATTTAAATTATATATTCATCAATATATTATTAATAGAAAAAAATTCTTTGGATGAAAAAGTTCTATTTCATCTTGCATTATTAACTAATCATATCCCATTATTAAAAATATTAATTCAGGAAAATCCTGCTTGGGTCAATGATCAATACTCTGATGGCTATCCTATTTATCTCGCCGTTAATAGCGGTCAAGTAGATTTGATAGAATTTTTAATTGATCAAGGTGCTAAAATCACTTTAAAGAATACAAATAAAGAATCCATATTGACTGCTGTCTATAAAAAAAATCCATCGTTGGTGTTGTCACAGATTATTCAGAAGTTTACTCCACTTATAGCTCATGAAAAAGATACTAAAATTAAAGTTGCAACAGATCTCATGTTTGATTTTTTAGTGAGTAGATTTAAGGGATGTGATGCCAAAAACAAAAATATTATTGATACAATTCTCAAGGCTCATCCATCACTTATTAAACATAAAGATAAACAAGGAAATTCTCTTTTACACTTGGCCATTAAGATAAGTAACCATACTGAGGTGGGGAATTTATTGAAAAGTCATGCGGATCCTGCTCTCAGAAATGTAGACTTAGAATCTAGTTATGATTTGGTTGTTCAATCTGGAGATGTAGGTTTGTTGGAAGATCTGTATTTCCTGGCTGATAAAAAAATACAATTTATAACAGACTTTATAAAAGTATATATACATCCAAGGCAGGTAAGTGCAAGGCTTAGGAGAAGATCTTTTTCTCATTCAGAATACATTGATGCTGATTATGTGAAGGGTATTCAAAGAATATTATCCTTGGTGAGTAATGACCTAGAACAAGTTGCTAAATTATTATCAGGGCAGGAGCGAAAGTTTTTATTAGAAAAAAACTTAACTGCCCCAGCTTACAAAACCATTTTAAAAGCATGTTCATTGAGAAAAATAGTTGAATTTATTCATGAAAAACGTGAACTTATTTATTTTTTAGAAAAAATTCCGCTTAAATATTTTCAAAAGTTTTCATTTGCAATGCGTCATGAAATTCTTCAAAGAGCTCTTAAAAAAGTGAGTGAAGCTCCAGTAGTTTCATTAATTTTAATAAAGCAAATTGATGAAGTTTTCATTCCACATTCAAAAGTCACTTTTTTAGAAGTTTTAGATTACAAGCTTTCACTTTTGAAAAACGTTATTGCTAACTTAGTGTCATGGCAAGAACCTGTATTTAATATTTCTGAAATCGTTGCTGAAATTTCAAAAGCATTAAATTTACATCCAGAATTGTTGACTAATGAGGATGTTCAAATCAGGTTATTGATTCTTTTGTCTAAGTTAAGCTCAAAGCTAGATGCTGATATTAGAATGGAATTAATTGATAAGGCATTGACAGAATTTTTTCATAACAAAGATTTCCGCTCTCCATTAGTGATTCAATCAACTTGTTCTTTGATTGAAAAATTATTAGTCGACACCAACAATGTTGATGAAGGTTGTATTATTAAGTTGATAGATAATATTCCAGCAGATGTGGAGTTGAAAGATGCAAAGAGCAATACTCTGCTGCACATTTCAGTTCTAAAGAATAATGTTATTCTAACTGAATACTTGCTTAAGCGAAAACATGATCTCTTTATTAAAAATAATTTAGGTGAAAGTGTTTGCGACCTTGTTGCATCTAATCAATCTACAGCCTTGTTTAATATTATTTATCCTTATGCAAATGATAAAATTGTATTTGCCACAGACTTTATAAATAAATTCTTTTCATGTTATTTGCCACATATATCTCAAATAGCTGAAACGATAGCCAATGAAATAGATAGAATTATTCTAGTATTGCCTTTAGAGATTAAGTCGCAAATTTTGAAATATGATATAGATAAAAGGATCTATAAACCTATTTTAGACTCCATGTTGCCGCATGACATTTCTACGATATTAAAAGAATCTTATTATGTTATGCAATATATTATATGCAGTATGAGTC
>DHXK01000234.1 GCA_002413665.1 Legionellales bacterium UBA5158
CCGGTTTGACAACAATTCCATTACTTAATTAGAATTAAGCAGCAAATACGTATATTTGAATAGTCAATTAATGGGCACATAACTAAGCACCTAAAGATTGACTTTCTTTATAAGTTATTGATAATAAGTTATTTACAAAGATAGGTTCGAGCCCAGGTGGGCGCACGAAAGCCCTTCCCAAAGAAGGTCAAACGCCTGTAAATTATCTGATTTACAGGCGTTTATGTTTTAACACCTTCCCAATCTTTCCCATAGTTTCGCTATCTGTCTGGTACCAATCAGAGTACCAAATTTATGTATTTACATTTGTGGTGCTCTAAAGTGGGATAACTAATTGTATGGCAATTAGTTACAAGGGTTAGAAACCAGCAATTTTGACCCTTTTTGCGCCTGTTTGATACGGTACTTCAGCACCAAAATATAAGCTGAAATACCAATGAGTATGAAACTGTAACAAATTGTATTAGTATGAGAACAACTAGCACGTTCGGAATCCATTTCAAAATAAGGACCGAAAGAATGAAAGATGGGAAAGTTCCAATCTCCTTGGGCTTGGTGATCAATGGGGAAAAAAGCTATATCGCTTTAAAGAACTACCAGGTTGAGGTTAAACATTGGGACAAAGACAAAGGTGCAGGAAAGCGAACCTCCGGCGAAGGCAGAAAAATTAATGAGTACCTCGATGAAGTTCGGATGATGATCAGGGATTGTTATCAGGAATTACAATCTAAGGGGCGTATCATTTCAATGGATACGATCAAAGATGCTTTCCTGGGCAACGGTGATCCTGAGTATACTTTGTCCCGTTTAATAGAATACCATAATGAGCAGGCTAAAACCGTGCTCCAGTGGGGAACCTTAAAGCATTACTATGTCACCCAGCGCTATCTAACCAAATTCTTACTGAGCCAATTCACAAAAAAGGATGTTTTTCTGCATGAGATTAATTATAAATTCATTGTTGATTTTGAGTGTTTTTTACGAAATCATAAGCCTGTTGACCACCAGAAACCGATGAATAACAATGGTGTGATGAAGCATTTGATCCGTTTACGCAAGATGACAAACCTCGCTATCCGTTTGGAATGGACATTTATTGACCCTTTTAAGAACTACAAATTTAAATACGAGAAAGTAGATAAAGATTTTTTAACCGAGAAGGAGCTCTTGGTAATGGAAGAGAAGATTTTTACTATCGAAAGGCTAAATATGGTTAAAGACCTGTTTGTATTCTGCTGCTATACCGGGTTGGCTTATGTAGATGTAATGAACCTGACAATTGATCATATTATTATCGGAATTGATGGGGAAAACTGGATTAAAACTTTTCGCCAAAAAACGCGAATCCCAGTGAACAATCCTATCCTTCCAAAAGCACAACTTATACTAGGAAAATATAATGATGACCCAAGGGCACATGCGTGTGGTAAATTATTCCCTGCTATATCTAATCAAAAGGTAAACAGTTACCTGAAAGAGATAGCTGATGTCTGTGGGATAAAAAAGAACCTCACCTTCCATATTGCCAGGCATACATTCGCAACTACTGTTACGCTTTCTAATGGTGTACCTATTGAAACAGTGAGCAAAATGCTGGGGCATACTAAAATTGCTACTACTCAAATTTATGCACGGGTGCTGGAAAGAAAGGTAAGTGAGGATATGGCTAATCTTCGGAAAAAATTAGGGTAGATATTTATATCTGATAATTATTCATCAAGTAAATCTTTTCACCATGGAAATTAATCAATCATACCTTCACTTTTTGAAAGAGCTGAAGCAAAATATCATACAAAGCCGCTATGCTGCTGCCCGTTTAGCTAACAAGGAACAACTTCGTCTATATTTAAAAACAGGCTGGATATTAACAGAAAAAATTGCTGCTGAAAAATGGGGCAATTCTATTTTAAAGAATATAAGAGACAGCCTTCAAACCGAACTTCCTGGTTTACGGGGATTTTCAGATCGTAACCTATATAACATGAAGTTATTTTATCAGGCTTATCCTGATCATGAGGTTTCGCAGTCAGTGACTGCGAAAATAGAAAATCCTGTAATCCTGCAGTCAGTGACTACGGAATTACAGGTTGATTTTGAATTATTTTTTTCAATCAGTTTTACCCACCATATTTTATTGCTTAACAAATGCAAAAGCTTAGAAGAACGCTATTTTTATATTCGCCATGCAGCAACAGAATACTGGTCTGTATCAATACTTGAACATAAGATTAATGAAGGCCTTTTTAAACATCAGGGAAGATTACCCAATAACTTTAATGATACTGTCTCACAGGAATTAAAAGAAACAGCTTTACAGGTATTTCAGGATGAATACCTATGGGATTTTATGTCTTTAGATGGTGATGAAAATGAACGGGTTATCGAAAGCGAAATTGTAAATAATATCCGGAAATTTATTCTGGGCCTCGGCAAAGGTTTCTCTTTTATTGGCAATCAATATCGGCTGGAAGTAGATGGACAAGAGTTTTTCATTGACCTGCTTTTTTTTAACAGAAATTTGCAAAGCCTGGTCATTTTTGAATTGAAGCGGGGTAAGTTCAAACCAGAATATGCCGGGCAGCTTAATTTTTATCTCAATGTATTGGATGATAAGGTGAAGTTACCAAATGAAAATCCAAGTATTGGTATAATTATTTGCAAAGAAAAATCTAATACTGTTGTTGAATATGCTTTTAAATCCATTGATAGTGCAATGGGAGCAGCAACTTTTAGAACAGCGAGGCAAGTTCCTAAAGAAATGAAAGATATTTTGCCGGATGCAAATAAGCTTTCGGAGTTATTATAATCGATTTCATTAAGGTGGACTGAATGATTTCGCAAATACAGTTTTTTGCCTTAAATATAAGTTTTAAAATATATTTGTCTTATTTTGAGATAACTTGCACATGAAATTACTATTATTAGACAAAACGTAGACTTTTGTAATACTGAAAAAGAATTGTCAGATTTTGTAAAAGATGCTGAAAATGCTTTTTTAAGAGAGCATACCCATGGGTTGCTAGAAAGGATAAGTAGGATTATTAAATTAAAAAATGAATGGATGCAGAGTATGAATAATTTTAATAAAAGATGGGAATAGTAATTGATCAGGAAGCAATAAAAAGTTGGTATAAGCTTGAATATCCAAATAATAATTCACATGGTGTAGGTTCGACCTTTAATATTATCTTCTTAAAGTGTAAGCTTAAAAAGTACGGTTATTGTAAGGTTTTCACTTACAAGGATAAAGCGTTGAAAGGAAAGGTTTTCTTTATTGCACTTGCGGGGAATGAATACCATCAATTAGTAAGAAAATATTTCGGTGCCTTAGAAAATTCTAATCCGCCATTAAGATCTGAGTTAACAAGAGTTTGTGGGGCAACAATTGAGCATGACTGGATGTTCCAATAATAAAGATGCTGAGGCAAACCCTCCCAACTAACCACCTATTTTCAAAAAAATGTTTGTTATTATTATATCTGCCTTTTGGCAAGCAATGGTTTGGGTGCTTAAATAATTAAGCAATATGAAAGCCCTCTTAAACCACCGCTTTGAGAAGATATCAAGTGAAGTGCGCCTCTGACACTTTATATAAGTTAATCATTAGCTATCTATTCTCCGCCAATTCCGCCAACCCCTTCCATTCCCGCCAACCTAATTTTGCGCTCCTTTAAAACAGTCCTACCTTCATGATTTCACGGCCGAAGGCGTGAAAAGCAAGATGTATTTTTGTATCCAAAAACATCTTGCCCCAACCTTCCGATTCAGTTCGGGGGCTATTAAATCCAGTCATCTGCGGAACTTGATGCTGGTTAGAAACTTGAAGGAGGACAAGAAATGCCAAGAAAAAAAGCTGAAGAAAGCAGACTATTACAACACAAGATCCAGACAAGAGTAAACCAGGCAAAATTCAAGCAGCTGTCAGAGCTCGCTAAGAAAATGACCAATGGCAGCACCAGTGATTTGCTCAGGGATATACTGGATAACCGACAAATTAGAGTTCAAACAGTTGATTCAACATTAGCAGAATTCATGCCCGAACTGATCAGGATCAGGAAGGAATTGAATGCCATTGGAAACAATATTAATCAGATCACCCGATATTTTCACCAGTCGCCTGAAGAAACAAAGAAGCTATTCTATGCCACGCGAGTAGCCGGACTTTATCGGGATGCTGCTGTTAAAGGAGATGCTTTATTATACATCATTGAAGAATTGGGAAAGCGATGGTTGCAAAAATAATCACAGGCAAACATATCCGGGGGATACTGAGCTATAATGAGCATAAGGTAGGCAAAGGAACGGCTGAAATATTGTTAGCAGAGAACTTTACCGCGGAAGCTTCCCGGCTATCGCTTACGAATAAGCTAAGCCATTTTGAAGCTTTTGTTGAAAAGAACAGGCGTACCAAAACCAATGCGATACATATCTCCTTGAATTTTGATGCATCAGATAAATTAGACAATGAGCTTTTAAAAGAGCTCTCAGAAAAATATATGACCGCCATCGGTTTTGAAGATCAGCCATACCTGCTATACCGGCATTACGATGCTGCACATCCCCACGTCCATATTGTGACTACAAACATTCAAAGTAATGGGCAGAGGATTGACTTGCACAACATCGGGAAGAACCAGTCGGAAACAGCAAGAAAGAGCCTGGAAAAAGAATATAGTCTGGTAGAAGCAGAAAGTAAGGGACAAAGGGATAATCTTCCGGTTAACCAAGTCGATATTCAAAGAGCTTTATATGGCAAAGATGAAACCAAACAAGCTATTGCTAATGTTGTACGATCTGTTACCCGCAACTGGAAATATACCTCACTACCAGAATTAAATGCAGTACTGCGACAATATAATGTGATTGCTGATCGTGGAAGCGAAGATTCTAAAATGTTTCAAAAGAATGGATTGCTTTACAGAATTTTAGATAAACAGGGTAAAAAAATTGGTGTCCCAATTAAAGCCAGCAGTATTTATGGCAAGCCAACACTGAAGTTTCTTGAAAACCGCTACAAGCTTAACGAAGAACTAAGAAAGCCATATAAGTTACAACTTAAACAGGCCATTGATTTTGTATTGCTCAGGCATCCGACAAAAGTGGAGTTCGAACAGACTTTAGCCGGCAAAGGAATACAGGTAGTTTATAGGAAAAATGAAGAAGGCCGGATCTATGGGATCACTTTTACAGACCACAAATCCAAATCAGTATTTAACGGAAGTGCTTTGGGTAAAGCTTACAGTGCAAAGGCTTTAACTGATGGTTTTACAACTGCTGTTAAATCAGAAAGTAAAATTGCTTCTCCTTTCATGAACAATTTTATCAATCAAACTGGATTTCAAAAATTTTCCGATAAGGGTACTTACTCTGCATCTCATATATTGGAAGATTTATTAAATGGATATTCCGCTCTATAG
>DHXK01000097.1:0-2145 GCA_002413665.1 Legionellales bacterium UBA5158
GCGGTAAAAAAATAGATGACGGCAAAAAGTAAAGTAAAGCTCTCGTTCCAAAATACGATGAAACCATAATGAGAGGCGGACATTGAAGAATAAAAAACGAGAGTCGCCGCAATCGCTGTCACTACTCCGTACTGAATCGCCCTTCTCCAGATGAGAAAACACGAAAGAAAAGAAAGGAGAAGTGCTGTGATCTCCATACTAATCCAAAATGGCGCCGGATTTTGAATTGAGATTTTGAATAATTCAATCGGGCTAGTGGTCTGCCCAAAATAGGCAAGTCTATAGAGAATCCAACTGACAAACTGAAACGGTAAACCAGGTTGGTAAAACTGTGCTTGAGAAAGAGCCCGAACACCTGAAGTTCTAAACCAAAAATCAATATTCACCGCCTGGGCAAATCCCATGATAGGCGCGTCTTCATTTGGAGTCCAAATTTCAACTGGATGAGCAAATGCAAAATAATACCAATAGGCAAAAAATGCGAAAAAAATTGCAAGCAAAGGAAGCCATTTTGGTATCATGTGATCTTGTAACTTATTAATGGAAATAACGAACTCCTTTTGTTGATTCCAGTGCTTACTGAGCTTTTTTTTGAGCGGACAAATGTCCGTGTTTACGAGGAAACACTTCGCGCAAAATTTGATAAAGAAACCCTGCGCCCCAGCGGAACACTTGAAGTTTTCTGATGCCTGCAATACGAGCAGGTTCATCACCAGGAATTTCACCAACCTTGCAACCCTGTCGAGCGGCACGAATCGAAAGAAGGGGTTCAATTGGAATTCTTGTTTTGAACAACTTTTCAGGGGTCTTGTATTCCTCATCTACCAGCACATGAAGATCTAAGAGAAGCTTCTTCTTATAGGCACGAAACATCACAAACGCATCTGTGTAATGCGCAGCATGAAGAACGTTAGTTAGTTTAGTAAAAAACCAATTACCAAAGCCCGTAACGAAACTATCATCTTGGCTTTTTGCCGGTGGAAGATAACGAGAAACAATCACCATGTCATATCCTTCACGCATTTTATCAACCAAAGGAAGAATGCGATCGGGGAGAGAATTTCCATCAGGACTAAAAGTAATAATGACATCACCTTTCACGTACTCAAGCGCTTCACGATAGGCTTGGCGCAAACCTGGCGCTTTTTGGACGTAAACATCATAACCTTGAGCTTTAGACCATTCGACTGTCTTATCGGTAGATCCACCATCTACAACTAGAATTTGGTCGACCCAGTTTTTATCAATTAATGGCATGACTTGAGTCATAGACTCATATTCATTGAGAGTTGGAACTAATAGAGTGACTTTCATAGAGCATTTCCCTTTTATAATTTATTTAATCCTTCGCGCTGCCATTGAATTGTTTGTGCAAGTCCTCGATCAAGATCAACGCACTCTCGATACTTGAATTCACTCTCAAAACGACACATGTCCAAGCGTACTTGTTCTGGAGCTCCAGCCAAACTATCTTCATTTGATTTCTTTACACCAACCGAAAGCTGTTCCCCGATTCGTTCAGCTAGTTCGAAAATCGAAACTTCGGTTTTTCCACCAACATTGTAGAGACCTTGTTTTCCATGGAGTAAAATATTCCACAGCATCACCATCGCATCCGAAACATAAAGCATGGATCGACGAGCAGAACCAGAATCTATTAATTGGATCTCGCCTTTGAGGCCTTTACCAATCATCATTCCTACGACCCGAGTATCACCATCGCGCGTCCCAGGACCATAAGTAAGTGAAATTCGGACTGATTTAAAATCGACCCCCATTTTTCGAAAAGCGAATCCTATCGCTTCACCCGCCCGTTTGCCTTCTATATAACATGATCTCGGGTGTTCCGTATTTGTGGTACCAATTCGATTTTCGCTAAACGGCGCTATAGACAAGCCGGTATACACCTCTGCTGAACTCGTAAATAAAAATCGTCCGCCTTTTTTTAATTTCTTAGCGAGAGTCAGGGTAACACTTGTATTTAGCTCTAAGGTACGAACCGGGTCTGCTGTAAAGCGGCCGGGTTGTCCGTATCCAGCGGCATGAATAATAACATCAAATTCTTCGAGGCTCTCTAAAAACCATGAATCCGTTAAATCTCCCTGAAGAAGTTGACAAAAACCATCTCCAGTAAGTTCTTGCAAA
>DHXK01000097.1:2259-12808 GCA_002413665.1 Legionellales bacterium UBA5158
GTTCTTGCAAAAGTTCATCGGGCGGCGAAAAAGCAAGAGCAATTAGTTGCATCTCGATTCCCTGTACTTTCTTGGCATATCGAAGTGAAGCCAAAAAATGTAAACCCAGCAAACCCGAAGCACCCGTAAGGAGAATTTTCATGTTTTTAAGCGAGCTCAGATCCACGGCCTGACAAACCGACTTGGCATCATTCGCTAAAATCTGATTGCGATTTGACATAAAGATTATTACTCAACTTTTAATTTATAACTCTGTGATTTTGACCCGATTATAGTAGATCTCTATATACTGGCAAATACTTTATTTAGCTATTTCTAAACATATTGAGTGCTATGGCGTAATGCGGCAAAAGATGACTGCTAAGATTATTATTTAAGAACTTCTTTGCTAATCAAGGCTGGTTAAATGGTATTACAGTGATTAATGATGAAAAAAAATATATATAAAAATTAATATAATGAATCAATATTTATTTACAACTAGGTACTCTCAACACTAACTGGCGCATAAAATGGTTCCATTTCGCTAATCGGCCTACCAAATGCAATCTTAGGATAAACATTCATGTGTGGGCTTACCATTACTTGCAACAGAAATGGTTCATCATCTTTTTCCCACAATAACCTCGTTCCCGCATCAATTTCTTCTGTGGTAGAAATAGTTTTAGCTGCAATACCATAGGCAGCTGCAATAGCTGAAAAATCAGGAGCGGTATATCCCCAATAAGTAGATTGATAACGACCTTCAAAATAACTATCTTGAAATTGGCGTATCATCCCCAGGCAGTTATTATTAATAACAATAATTTTTAATGGGATTCGATTTCGAACAACAGTTTGTAATTCCTGTATATTCATTTGGAATGCACCATCACCTACGATTACTACTACTGGTTTTTTTCCAGATGCAAGTGACAAACCTACAGCTGCAGGCAGCGCAAAACCCATAGCGCCCATTCCACCCGATGTTACAAACATTTGCTTAGCATGAATCTCTAATGATTGAGCTGCCCACATTTGATGATTACCTACATCGGCCACATACCCGATGGCGTCTTCTGAAGATTTTGATAAAACATGCATAAAATAATTTGGGTTAATACCTTGGAAATCTTTTAATTCATTAACATCAGGCCATGATTTTTTTAGAAGATTAATTTCATCTATCCAGGCAGAAAAAGAAGGGAAATTATGTGATGCTAAGTGAGAGTTCGCCTGATCTAAAAAATCCTTTGCATCAGCGACAATTGAAACACACTCTTTAACACGATTATTAATTTCACTTTCATCACAATCAATATGAAAAATAGTTTTATTTTGTCTAAAACCATTAACATCTGCGCCGGTCTGACGCACATCTAAACGACTACCGATAACAATTAATGAATCTGCAGAACCAATCGCTAGATTAGCCCAACGATTACCATATGTGCCTATAAAACCTGCACGCAATGGATGCTCAAAAGAAATCGTGTCTAACGCTAATAACGAAGTGACCACAGGTATTTGCGTTAATTCAATAAACTGTAATAACTCTTTTTCTGAAGACGCACATTGTATTCCTCTACCCAATAAAATTAATGGGCGTTTTGCATTTTTTATAGCTTCACTAAGCGTGTCAAGCTGACCAGTTAGATAATTTGATGCAATTTTAATTCTCTCTATTTCTTTAATAGGAGACACATTGATTTCAGCTCGCTGTATATTCATGGGAATATCAATTAATACAGGACCAGGTCTTCCACTAATTGCGAGCTCATATGCTTCATGCATGATAGCTTCAATTTGCTCGGCAACGTTAATTTGAAAACATTTTTTTGTAATAGGCTTTGCCATTGAAATAATATCAGTCTCTTGAAATCCTAATTGTCGGATCTTCAAATCGCCCTTTTGTTCATACGTATTCACTTGGCCTGTAATAAAAATTGCTGGTGATGAGTCAAAATAACAACTTGCTATACCTGTTAAAAGATTAGTAGCACCAGGACCACTAGTCGCTAAAGCAACCCCAGGCTTTCCAGTCGCCCTTCCATAAGCATCTGCCGCAAATGCAGCAGCTTGCTCATGGTGTACACTGATAATATTTGTATACCCAAGTTGATAAACCGCATCCAAAATATGTGTAATCATTCCACCAGCCACTTCAAAAACATGATCTACCTTTTGAACGCGTAAGAATTCTGCTATATATTCACTAACTTTAATTTGCATACTCTTGCTCCAAATGAGAATACCAGCTTGTAGTTGCTTGTATTGCTTGCTTTAAATTTATTTGCTGTATTAATCCTAATTCCTTCCGTGCTCGACTTACATCAGGCACATATCGCTCTGGTATAGCACCTGCTAATGGTGCTTTCATTATTTTAACTTCAGGCTTAGAAGTAACCGTACTTGACACTAAATGTGCAAGCTCACTAATGCTATATGCTTGATCTGAACCTACGTTATAAGGTCTAGCAGTTGCGCCACGAAATAAAATTGTCCATAACCATACAGCCAAATCAGCCGCATACAAATAAGAACGATATGAAGATCCATCGCTATTCACAACAATTGGTTTGCCCTTTAACCCATCACGAATAAAATTACCAATAGCGAAGTTTGTATCTAAAGGTAAGTAAGGGCCAATAAAAGCAAAACATCTTGCAATTTTTACTTCAAGGCCATATTGCTTAGCATACAAAAAAGACATATGTTCTGCTGCGCATTTACCAACTGCATAAGCTGACTTAAAATCATCTAGCTTAGGCTGACATGGATAATCTTCCGCAAGAAAGCTAATCTCGCATGGTTGTTTGCCATATACAGCACCTGAACTAACTAAAAGAAAACGTTTTGCTCCACAGTGTTTAGCAAATTCAAGTATGTGTTTTGTACCTTGAACAATGGTATCCAACATTAACACAGGATTAGTTTCGTTTAAGTTGGCACTGGCATCCGTTGCAGCATGAATAACATGGGAAAAGTTTTCTTTAGGAAACTCAAAATCTCTGATGTCNNGTGATGTCACCTTCACAAAAACTCAACGCAGGATCTGAAAATAAATGCGGATACTTTTGCGAAAATTTAAATTTATCTCGTGTTAGCACTGCTGCACTGGCTTGCAAATCTAATTTAGTATTTGCCCAAAGAAAACTTTCTAAAAGCCAACAACCAAAAAAACCAGTTCCACCCGTAATGAAAATGCATTGCCCACGCAGCTCCTCCCAAAAAGAGACCGTTTGAGTAAGAATCAAATCAAGATCATTTGATATTATTTGATTCTGTGCTTTTAAATTGTTGTGCATTGTTCATTTACTAAAACTGGATTTTTTTTATTATTTTCAAAATTAACGCGTTCTTTTTCAACTACCAAAGGCCTCTTCATCACTCGCGTATTAATTGATGCTATATATTCGCCAAGCAAGCCGATAAAAAATAATTGCACCGAGGAGAAAAAGAAAAAACCAATTAATATAGGTGCCATCCCAGTATCAAATCTATTCCAATAAATGATTTTATAAATTAAGAAAAAGACGGAGAAGATTAAACTTAAAGTCGCTAGAAAAAAACCAGCCATAGTGGCTAAACGTAAAGGAATTTTTGGATAGCTTGTGATACCCAACATGCCTATATCATAAAGCGTATAAAAATTATTTTTTGTTATTCCGTGTTTACGCTTTGGTTGATTGTAAGGGATTCTTGCTATATCAAATCCTATATCAGCAATCATGCCGCGAAAATAAGGATAAGGGTCATCGTAGGAACGCAATACATTAATAACTTCTTTGTCATATAAACCAAAACCCGTGAAATTTTTAATTAATTGCACATCTGCAATACGGCCTATCCAATAATAACCAAGCCTACGTATAGTAAACATCAGCCATGATTCTTCACTTTCAGGTTTGACACCGATTACAATTTTGTAACCTTGTTCCCATTGGTGAATGAATTCTTTAATCATTTCAGGTGGGTCTTGAAGATCAGACACTATGGAAATAACCGCATCACCTTTAGCCTGCAAAAGACCATAATAAGGTGAACGTATATGACCAAAATTTCGAGAGTTAACAATGATTTTTACATTACTATCTTTTTCAGCAATCTTTTTTAAAATCTCTACGGTTTTATCTTTGGAGGCATTATAAATAAATATATGTTCATACCGATAGTTAGGATATTGCTCGAGTATGGCCTTAACTTGGGCATGTAGCTCTTCCACATTACCTTCTTCGTTATAGCATGGAGTCACTATACTAATTAGTTTCATAGTTTTCCCTGAACACAATATATTTATTTAATACAAAAGCAATAGCTGCTGTGATTATAACTGCAAGAAAACCCGTCAAATATAGATTATCTAATAACTGTTTTATGATTTTAATTAAAGAAATATTGATAAAATATAAAATAAAATAAACCCCTACAAAATTTAAAAATAATTTTTTATCGGAGTTTTTAAATACAAATTTACCAATGGTTTTGAAATTAAATAGAATTCCAGCACATGTTGCAAAAAAAGCTGCTAATGCATAATGAAATCCCAGATAAACAAATAATGCATATATTCCATAGCCAAACAGAGTATTAATAACTCCGATTATGATAAATGCTATTAATTGCTTATGTAGGATTAACATATTATTCCGTCACAATTATGCAGGTACACATTTATTAACGTGAACTTTAGTAAAAGCTTCAAAAGAACTATGCATATGATCCATCATTTCTTGAGTTAAACCATGATGACATCCTAGCAATATTCCACCACGCATGACTTGATCAGCATGCGCATATCCTGCTTTAGATTCTTGTCGTTTAATTTTGCTGAATCCAGGCTGACGTAAAATATTGCCGGTGAACACTGTACGGGTTTGAATGTTTCTTTTTTCTAAAAAGATTTGCAATTCTTTGCGTGTAAAAGGTGCGCCATCTTTCAGAGTAAGAGCGAAAGCTAACCAACCAGTTCGTGAATTAGGCAATTGCTTAGGTAAAATAAACCAATCTTCGTATTGGCTGAAAAATTTTGTCTGCGCATTAAAAAAACGTTCACGTGTCGCTATATTTTCATTCAGTTTTTTTAATTGCACTAAACCAAATGCAGCACCCATTTCTGATGGTTCCAGATTATACCCCAGAGCTTCAAACACAAATTTTGCATCATAATCAATACCGTCAACGACTGTATTAAAACGATTTTCAATCGCTTCTGATTCTACAAACAGTGAAGAGCTTCTGCCCCAGCTACGTAATAGTTTAGCGCGCTCAGCAAGTTTAGTTTCATTCACGCATAACATGCCGCCATTGCCAGCGCAGTTAATTACATGTGATCCATAAAAACTAGTAGTGCTTAAATCTGTGTATTGCCCTACTGGAAGGCCATCAATGGTTGCGCCTAAAGTATCTGCTGAATCTTCTATTAAAATTAAATTATGTTTAGTCGCGATATCTTTAAGCTGTTTCCAATTTGGAAGATTTCCTAGCAAATTAGGAATCATCATTGCTTTCGTTTTTTCTGTAATCATTTCTTCAACTTTGTTTGCATCAATGTTGAAAGTACCTGGCTCTACATCGACAAAAGCTGGAATTAAATTACTTTTTACCAATGGGGCAACTGTTGTTGAAAAAGTTAAAGCAGGAGTAATCACTTCAGAACCAGCGGGTAAATCTAAAATTTCTATGGCTAAATAATTTGCCGAAGAACCAGAATTCACCATGATTCCGTACTGTTTTTTAAATAAATCAGCAATTCGAGTTTCCATTTCACGAACATTGGTACCCATTTGAGTTGAAGTTCTTAATACCTTAACGACCGCTTCAACTTCTTCTTCACCATGAACTGTTCGACCATATGGAACATGAATAAATTGTTCTGTACTCATTGTGGGATACTCTCTTTACATTTGTTTTGGGATTTTGTAGGGTTACTAATAAAATTTTTAATTTGTGCAATGGTTACATCACGCATATTTTCTGAAGCTTGGTATGCTTTATACCAACTAACTGTTTGAGCTAGTCCTGCTTCAAGATTCCAGCGAGGTTGCCAAGCTAATAACGATTTTGCTTTTGAACAATCTAATTTGAGATTCGTTGCTTCATGAGGTTGTGGATTTTTATTCAGAACTAAATTCGTCTTGCCATTATTCCAAAATTTAACAATGGTATCAGCAATCCAACTCACGGGTTTTGCATCTGCTTCACTTGGTCCGAAATTCCAGCCCTCTGCGAAATCTAAAGGTGACTCATATAATCGTTGCGCTAGAAGTAAATAAGCATTTAAAGGCTCTAGAACATGTTGCCAAGGACGTAGAGCATTAGGATTTCGAATAATGACATCATCATCTTTGATACATGCATTTATGATATCAGGAATTAAACGATCTGCAGCCCAATCACCACCGCCTATTACATTCCCTGCTCTTGCAGAGGCAAGGCCGATATTATTTATTTTAAAAAATGAATCTCGATAAGCTGCTGTCACAAGTTCAGAGCATGCTTTACTATTACTGTAAGGATCATGCCCACCTAAAGTATCATTTTCTCGGTAACCCCAGAGCCATTCTTTATTTTCATAACACTTATCAGTTGTCACATTGACCACAGCTTTTACGCAGTCATTCTGTCGGATTGCTTCAAAAAGATGAACGCTTCCCATCACATTTGTGCTGTAAGTTTCGATAGGGTCAATATAGGAATGACGAACTAGCGCTTGCGCGGCCATGTGGATGACAATTTCTGGCTGGTATTCATTGATGACATTTTTAATAAGTGAGAAGTCGCGAATATCACCGATAATACTGGTCATTCCATCTTCGACATTTGCTAATGCAAACAAATTGGGTGTGGTGGGTGGATTGAGCGAAAACCCTATCACTTCAGCGCCTAATAATTGCAGCCAGAGTGATAGCCAACTACCTTTAAAGCCGGTATGCCCTGTCACCAATACTTTTTTATTTTGCCAGAAATTAAGCATAAATTCCCGTTAAATTATTTATTTGTTGGTCTTGCCAAATTTTCCATGGTGCCTCACCTGTTTCCCACAGTTCTTCTAGATAATTTTTATCTCGCAATGTATCCATGGGATGCCAAAAGTCATTGTGTTGGTAAGCAGACAATTGACCTTCTTGGGCTAAACGTTCGAGAGGTTCTTTTTCCCAAATAGTATCATCGTCATTAATGTATTGAATAACTTTGGGCGATAGAACAAAAAATCCACCATTAATCCAGCTACCATCACCTTGTGGTTTTTCTTTAAAACCCAACACCTTTTCACCCTCTAAATAAAGAGCGCCAAATCGACCTGGTGGTTGAGTTGCGGTTAATGTTGCTAGGGTGTTTTGTTTTTTGTGGTAAGAAATTAAATTGCGAATATTGACATTAGCGAGGCCATCACCATAAGTTAGACAAAAATCTTCATTATCTAGATATTTTGCTACTCGCTTCAGGCGTCCGCCTGTCATGGTCTTCTCACCGGTTTCAACCAGAGTGATGTTCCAGGGTTCTACATTATTTTGGTGAATTTCCATTTTGTTTTTAGTCATGTCAAAAGTAACATCAGACATATGTAGGAAATAATTGGCAAAATATTCTTTGATCATGTAGCCCTTGTAACCAAGACAAATGATGAAATCATTGATACCGTGAGCGGAATATATTTTTAAGATGTGCCAAAGCAGAGGTTTACCGCCGATTTCAATCATGGGCTTAGGACGAACATGTGTCTCTTCGCTAATTCTAGTCCCTAATCCCCCAGCCAAAATAACTGCCTTCATAATAAACAATCCCTATTGCGAATATTGGATTTTAAGTACTTCCAATCTAGTCCTACTTGAGTGGACTGGGATTATATCTATTAGTTTTTAATTTAACTAGTGAATTAGAACCAATTATTATGAATAAAAAGTTAACAAACCCTAAAAAATCACAAATAATTAACTAGATGCATGGCATCTTCATCTAAATCTTCAACTAAATCTATAGCCTGCTGCCTAGTCAGTAAAAAATTATTCGCGGCAGCTAGACAAGATGCAATTTGACTTCTATTGTTACCGCCCAGAGTAAACATAACTGAGAGGCAGCATTAAAAGTCATCGTCAACCTCCTGTCGGCGTTTACGGATGCTCTTAGGCAATAAAGCCAGCTTGTCATTCACACTTTCAAGATGCGCCGCAAAATTGCCGCGCGCAGGGTCAACGTCAAAGAGCTTCACCCCAGCCAAAGCTGCGGCCTCTAGCACAATTCCAAGCCCACACTTTAAATCCCCTTTTTCGATTTTTTGTAAGGTGATGCGGGAGATCCCCACTCGCTCGGCAAAATCACGCGCGGTGAATTTACGGGCTTTACGTGCAAGCTTGATACCCTTACCCAACAAGATAGCGGCATCCTTGGTATAGCGTGAGTAAGCCCTCTCTCTTTTGGTCATCGCACACCTCACTAATTAGATTGATCATTATAATGATCATAAGACTGTCTTGAGATCATTATAGTATACAATTAAATAGGAGCTGAGAAAGCTCAAAAATCAAACAATCATGTGTGGCACTTCCTCCCTGCACACTTTAAAACATAGTATCTGAGTAACGTTAAAACATAGTATATCGCCAAAACTTATCATCGATTACCTGCCAAGTCTTTAAAACAAACGTCCCTGTTAAACCATAACTATTTGTTTTTCAATAGCCATTATGCTAATATTTCGCCTCTTTTGATCCCAGAAACTCTTTGAAAAAAGCTAGCATCTATGACTGACGAAGCAACTCTAATTCCCGAAGAAACTATCTTTGATTCTACATCTATACGTTATTTTGACAGTCATAAAACACTGCAAAAACAACTTGCCTCGAAAGATCTACGCGATGGCTTGCTAAAATGGCGGCTAGCCTTTCAACTTGCCTATCAAGATATTAAATTACGCTATAGACGTTCAGTTTTAGGTCCTTTTTGGATCACTATTAGTATGGCAATTTCTGTGTATTCCATGGGCTATTTATACAGCCATCTTTTTCATACGGATTTGCAAACTTATTTTCCGTTTTTAGTTGGCGGTATGCTGAGCTGGACACTGCTTTCCACCACCATTACGGAGATGAATGAAGCTCTTGTTAATGCAGATGGCATGATAAAACAAATTAAATTACCTTATAGTATTTATATTCATCGTGTGGCAATGCGTAATATCATTATTTTCTTTCATAATATTGTTGTCATCATCCCCATACTCATTATTTTTCATCATTCAGCTCACGTAAATTTTAATACATTAATGCTTATTCCATTCCTAGCCATTTTTTACTTGAATGCTTTTTGTTACGGCATTATTTTGGCTATCATAGGTGCACGCTATCGTGATGTGATGCAAATTATTAAAAGCTTAATTCAAATAGCTTTTTTCATTACGCCTATTATGTGGAACCCAAATATATTGCCTGAGAAAGATCGTTATATTGCTTATTTAAATCCTTTCTACTCCTATGTAGAATTGATACGCGATCCTTTATTAGGAGCGCCTATTACCCTGCTGAATCTAGGTATTGTGGCTGGACTCACCCTCTTAGGCATAACTCTGTCTTTATCGTTGTTCGCCAAATATCGAACTCGAATTGTTTACTGGTTATAGGTAATACTCATGGCAAGAATTGAATTACACAATGTTTCAGTACAATTTCCAGTTTACAATGTTAATGCTCGATCTTTTAAAAAGAATTTTTTACGGCTAGCAACTGGCGGCTCTGTTATGCAAGATGCCAACCAACATGTTGTTGTTAATGCCCTGAATAATGTCTCATTAACGTTACAACATGGTGATCGCATTGGGCTGATTGGTCATAATGGATCAGGCAAAAGCACTCTACTACGCTTATTAGCGACTATTTATGAACCTAGCTTAGGAAGCATGACTGTTGATGGTCACATTTCCCCAATGTTAGATTTAATGCAAGGTATTGAGTCTGAATTTACCGGTTATGAAAATATTGTTCTCCGCGGAACCTTGTTAGGTTTATCGAAAAAAGAAATCCATTTACAAATTAATGAAATTGCAGAGCTAACTGGTTTAGGTGATTACTTATCTATGCCTATACGTACCTATTCTTCAGGAATGATGGTGCGTTTAGCTTTTGCTATTTCTGCAAGTATCAAGCCAGATATTTTATTAATCGATGAAATTTTTGGTGCTGGTGATGCTGACTTTATGGAGAAAGCCACTGCAAAAATGGTTGACTTACTTAACAGCTCAAGCATTGTTGTACTAGCTACACATGCTGACGATCTTATAAAAGAGTTTTGTAACAAGGTTTTATTAATGAAAAACGGACAAATAAAATTTTTTGGCGATCCTTTAGAAGGATTAAAAATTTATCATACTGCTAAATAAAATTTTGTGATAACTTTTCAGATGAAATTAATATCGATTCCCGCCATTTAACTTTTTTCATTTTGGCTATCACAACATCTTCACGCATTTCGTCATAAATCTTTTTAAAAATTTCGCTGGTAGCAGTTCCATCGGCTACTAAATCTTTTCCTCTAAATAATTTCTTTTCCAAAATGCTTTGCAATTTTATTACCT
>DHXK01000097.1:12896-15247 GCA_002413665.1 Legionellales bacterium UBA5158
GGGCGGGTAAAAGTTATTAGCTTTTGCATCTCCTTAGAAAAAGGAGGAAAAAAAGGTAAAAATTTTCTCCTACAACCTTTTTTACTATTATAAACGGCTATATGGTTAAGTAATGTTTGTTTATTCATTATTATGAAGCCTTATATAATACATAGGATCACCTATATCTGTTGGGCTGGATATAAGCATACTATAACCAGCCCTAAAGCCAACATATTCAATTTATCGGGCTGGATATAGCTGCCTTATAACCAGCCCGATAATAAAATTGTATGAACTAACTGGTTTCCTGTAAATACCACAATGCCAATGGTAATGGCAGGGCCTCAATACCTAATATCACGCCAGCTTTCGTATTTTTCGTGAATATTTCAGTATTTGAATATTTACTAACCTGCTTGCAGAGTTTAGTCAATGGCCATTGACTAAATTTAAGCAATGACCATTGACTAAAACATAAAACCTGATTTAAATATATCGCAACCATTCCCCATAAATAATTTTAGCTCATTGGGAACAACTTAACCCCGCCATTGTGAGCGAAGCAATCTAGGCTTTAACGCACTCGCAACGACGAGCTAAAATTATTTATGGGAAATAGTTAGTCGCTGGCACTAAACTAAAATGATTATCATTATGCGCAATATATTAATATTGACCCATTTTAGAGATTCTCTTTTAACCATTTTTTCATTGATTTTTATTTTATATCCGTTATTCTCATGCTTAAAACGTACCAATCCTGCAACAGGTGAAATCAGTAAAAATTTCCGTAAATCACTCGTCATTGCGAGCGCGAGCGAAGCAACATGATTGTAAACAATTAGTTTATTATGAACTATTTGATGATATGTTTAATGCTATTATCAGAGAAAAACAAATCAAAGCAGGTTCTAGAAAAAAGAAATTAATACTTATTGAAAGCATGAATTCAACATGGTTAGATTTATATGAAACAATACTGTAAGCATTGCTTCATTGATTTTGAGATTATTACGAATACTTTTTATATTGTGTTTGTGCCTTTTGTCGGGGAGCAATAAAGCCTAGGTTGCTTCGCTCGCGCTCGCGATGGCAGCATTATCATAATTTAGCGCCAGCGAATAGTTACAATATATCATTTATAACAATCTTTATCTGATTAAGTAATTTAACATCTAAAAGCAATTTTACAAAATGAGTCTCACCTATTGTCTTTATGAATACAAATGTAATTTCGCTACTTTCAACTTTTTTATCATTCTTCAACAAATCTAACAAAGCATCAGTTGAAATATCTTTCATAATGGCGAAAGTATTTTTATTTAATAATTCTAAACACAACAAATTCAACTGATCTTTCATGCTTTCGGTTAGCAATCCAATTTGATAACTTAATTCATTCACCACTATCATACCTATACTGACAGCCTGACCATGTGGGATCGCGTAATCAGTAAGCGCTTCAATAGTATGTCCAATCGTATGTCCGTAGTTTAAACTTTTGCGATAATTTAATTCGAATTCATCTTCTTCTACAATCGCTTTTTTAATACTTAACGCATTTAAGATAAGTATCTTATATTCTTCCCATGTTTTAACTTTACCCTCTTTCACATGATTTCGATAAAGCTCAATAAATCTTTCACCGCCAATAATAAATGATTTTAAAACTTCACCTAGCCCTGATTGGAGAGTTTCTTCAGATAATGTTTTAAGAAAATATGGATTCATAATAATATTAGTGGGCGCAGAAAATAATGCGATTTGATTTTTTGCTTTGCGATAATTAATACCTGTCTTAGCACCTATGCAACTATCACACATAGATAACAAGGTTGTTGGGAAGAAAGTCCATGATATTCCGCGTTTATAAGAAGCCGCAACAAAGCCTCCTACATCCTGGGTAATCCCACCACCTACGACAACCAACATGTTACTCTTAGTGAACTCATGGTCATACAGAAAATCAATCACTTTGGTAACACCATCTAGTGACTTAAAATTTTCCGTTGCATCTGATATACAAATTTGTTCGGCAGGTACAGCAAGTTGATCACGATATTTATCTAACACGTTTATATCTATCAGTAATACATTTCTTGGATCACTTGCTAAAATTCGATTAACTTCTTGAAGAGGATTTATATCTGCTACCCAATTAACAGAGTAATTCCGCGGTAATGATTTAACGGTGAATTCATTCGTTTCAATAGGCATTTTACTACAAAAAAATTCTTTACCATCGATCTTAAAAATTGTATGACTCATTATTAAAGTCCTCCGGCAGAATAACCGCTATTAGTAACGATACCTTACTTCATTTATATTATTTTCTAACATTTATTTATCAGGTAGGTAGCTAGATTTCT
>DHXK01000141.1:0-420 GCA_002413665.1 Legionellales bacterium UBA5158
GAGATAAACAAATATAAGGACATGCAGCATGACGAAAGTCGAACGCACGCCAGTAAGACAGAAAGCGAAGCAGTTAGCTAAGACGTTACGACAAGAAAACCCAGATTATGATTATCTGCGTCAACTTTTCAGGCATCTACGTAAAGAACTTAGCGTAGAGATTCTTCACAAAGATAAGAAACTGCCGTATGTGCCGACTGAAGAAGAGATTCACAAGTACTACAATGCTGTGTGGAAATCACGAAATATGCGACATGTTATCCTTATTAAAACGTTGTTATACACCGGTGTCAGGGTTAGCGAATTAGTTCACATTAAACTTAATGAGGTCGACTTTGACCGGTGTCAGATACGAATTACTCAAGGCAAAGGGAAAAAAGATAGAATAGTTCCGTTTCCCGACGCTTTTAAGGAAATTTT
>DHXK01000141.1:643-6176 GCA_002413665.1 Legionellales bacterium UBA5158
TTGAGACATTTTTTATTTACTTGGCTTAAAAAGCAGGGAATAGATGATGCATTAATACAACCTTATTCTGGTCATGAAAACCGGCAATCCCTTGAAATATATTCAAAATTATCAATTGGTGATGCGCAGGAAGAGTATGAGAATATTATTGGGAAGTTTCCGATTTAACTGATGATGCGATTAAAGATCAAGCAAGTGAGTCGCTATCCCGTGGACCGTAACACTCCGCCTTGTAGTATCTTAAGCAAACCAACACAAGGACAGCTCGTTAGTTTTAAAGGAAAAGTGGTAAATAAGCGTTTTAATGACACCTGTTGAAGATAATAAATAATTTAGCCCGCATTAATCTCATTTAATTTTTCTCATCACTACCCACAATAATGGCACAGCTAATAATTGAATGAGAATTGAAAAAATAACTAATGAAAAGATTGAAAAGTCATAAAGTACACCCATCAGAAAACTACCTAAAAACCAACAGATACCATACCCAGTATTAAAAATTCCATAAGCAGAACCACGTTTTTTCATCGGGACCATATTAGCCACAATTGCACGCATTAATGACTCATGCGCGCCTACGCCTATACTCCATAAAGCGACGCCAAAAAATGCTGTCGTAGCATTTCCTAAAAATACTAAAGGAGCAAATAGACACGAAACAAGCGTTGCCATAATCAAAATCACAAAACCTTTTCTATCATACAAATGACCGAAAAGAGGCGCTGATAATGAATTCAGACCCATTGCAATGGCATACGATATGGGAATCCAGATAGGCGATAACATGGCGGTTTTTTGGAAATGATACGCAATCAAAGGAAAGTCTGCATACCCCGCAGCAATTAACGACGCACCCACTAAATAAAGCCAAAATGTGGAATTCATTCCGTTAGCTTCTAAGTTATCCTGGTGCACTTCTAATGCTTGTGGTTGCGGATATAGCCATCGCGCAAATATTAATATCGTTAAAGCAATTAATGCGGGAACAAGAAGTATTGCAAAACTTTCTTTATAACTACCCTTAAAATACAGCACACAAGCAACACACATGGGACCTAGCATCGCACCGACTTGATCTATTGCTTCATGTAGTCCAAAGACCCATCCCATCCCCATTTTTTGTCCTGCATGAGATAACATGGCATCACGTGGCGGTACGCGAATTGCTCTTCCAGTTCGCTCAAGAACGATTAAAATCGCAGCAATCCACCAATGTCCGGCTAATGCTAATAATGGAACTGCCAGCAAATTACAGACATAACCTATTATCGTGATAGTCCAATACTTACCTGTGCGATCGGCTAGATACCCTGAAACAATGCGCAGCGCATATCCAACAAATTCACCGAAGCCAGCTACGAATCCGACAACTGCAGCGTTTGCACCTAATATTGCTAAATAGGGTCCGGTAATGCTGCGCGCACCTTCATAAGTCATATCTGCAAATAGACTTACCACACTTAATAAAATAACAAACTTAAGTGCTGTCTTTTTAGAAATATCATGTGGATTCAATGGCGGCATTGTTGTCTATCCATATTATTGGCTAGTTAAGCAGTAATCATTTTTTGCATCTGTTTCAACTGTCCCTCTAGCTGAGCCTTTTCCTGCGCTAAGATCCATTTCTCATTGCTAAGCAATGTATTTTGACTCTGAGCATGGGTAAGAGCTTCTTTGGCATGTGTTAGTTGTTGAGATAATAGCTTCGCTTCTGTCTGGATGTCGATGAGTAGAACAGTCTTATCATTCAATGTTGCTTGCGATTCTTGATATTGGTTTTGCCAATGCTGACTAGCATGGTGGTACTCGTTTTTAGCTTTTTCGGTTTTGTCTAATTCTATTGTTAGTTTTTGAAATTGAGATTGCATTTGCACATGATTTTTTTCGAGAGTTGTATATGATTGTTGTAATGTTTGTTGCTGTTGTTGTGCTGTTAATATTTTTTCACACTGCATTGCCAATTGTTCATTCAGAGTTTTAATTTCAGTGTGCAATTGTTGTTTTTGTTGCTCGTGCTGCTGTTGATCTAATAATCTCTGCTCTCTCGTTGATTCGCGATAATGCTCCAAATTTTCTTGCGTTTGTTTATGCAACCCATGTAATTCATCTATCCGATCTTTTTTATCTTGCAGCTGTTGTAGAAGTGAGTCTAGTTTCGAATGCAGTGAAACATTTTCTTTTTGTGCAAATTCGATGGCTTGTTCGAGAGTTAATTTATCATTGCTTAGTTGATTTTTTTCAACGATCCATTGTTCATACATTTTTTGCCAACGCTGACTGTTAGTTTTATATTTTTCTACTTCCTGCTTTAAGTCAGAAATAATTTTCTGGTAGTCGTTTTCTATCTTGGCCACTTGTTCTTCTGAATGATTGATTACTCGTTCCCACAATCCTTTCATCACAGCAACGAGTTCAGAAGGAATATTTTCTTTAGCAGATATAAGAGATGTCTTTTCTTGATTGGTTTTCCATAGTCTTAAGTGGTTCCCAATCGTCGTACTACTTCCGGTACCTAAGAGGATGCGCACTTGCTCAACGGTGGGGTTTCTGCCCTGTCCAATTAATTGGGTTGCCGCTTCTGCAACTTCGCTGTAACTCACACCTGTTCGAGCCATGAAAGACCTTCCTTGTTATTTCGTATCGTATTACGTTATCCATGATGGCATGGATTTTAACCATAAGCTATCCTTAATTCATGCATATAAATCACTATAGATAAGCATATTTATCTATAGTTACCTCCAAAAAGTTATGATACAGTTTCGTTATAAGTAGAAAATTCAAGGATGCTTATAATGCTCACGGCCGAGAAAGATTCAAATAAAGAACTCGTAAATACAACAGCGAATATCACCTTACAAAATGAAACTCATGTTATTAACTGGGTAACCAACCCTTATATTGCAGCTGCCACCAGCCATAATACTCGCAAAGCTTATCGCAGCGATATTCGGCACTACGAACAAGCTGGTGGCAAGTTACCCGCCACATCTGAAGCAATCGTGATCTATTTACAAACATTCGCTACGCCTTTAAATTCACGCACGTTGAGACGTCGAATCATTGCGCTGAAACACTGGCATACTTACCAAGGTTTTACCGATCCCACTTTGCATCCACTGGTCAATAAAACCATGACAGGGATTACACGCACTCACGGTAAGCCTAAAGATAAAGACCCTGCTCTTACTCCTGAAGATTTACAACGCATCGTTGAATCTTTGAGACAAGACACATCGCTTACCGCAGCTCGTGATAATGCGCTTTTACAAATTGGATTTTTTGGCGCGTTACGTCGCAGCGAGCTAGTCAACATTCATCACGAGCATATTACATGGAGAGAAGAAGGCATTGAGATACTGCTACCCTCTTCTAAAACAGATCAAACTCATGAAGGTCAATACTGTGCGATACCTTATGGTAATAACTTGCTGTGTCCTGTTACAGCTTTAAAAAATTGGCTTAATCAATCGGGCATAAATGAGGGGGCCATTTTTCGGCGTATTATTTGTAACGAGATCGCTGGGAGTGCTCCTCTCACACCCTTATCTATTAATCATATCATTCAACGCTGCGCGACTAAGGCGAATCTCACAAATGCAAAGCAGCTAAGCCCACATAGTCTACGTCGAGGACTTGCAACAAGTGCTGCGCGTGCTAATACACCTCTTCATGTGATAATGCGCGCTGGCCGCTGGAAACAAGTTAACACTGTCATGGAATATATCGAGGCCAGTGAGCGCTTCAGTGAAAATGCAGCGGTTAATGTGTTGAAAAAAATTCAGGGAAAAGTAACAATAGAATGAACATTTTTTAAGGTTGTATGAGACCCAACAAAAGCCATCAATTTAACTTAAGGATAAGTTGTCATGAAAGGAAAACTTCAGAATTTAAAAATAGCAGTTTTACTATGTGATGGTTTTGAAGAAACAGAAATGACAAAGCCTCGCGAAGCATTAATAAAAGCTGGGGCAACTGTTCATCTCATCACATCCAAAGCAAAGAAAGTGACGGCTTGGCTTAATGGCAAATGGTCAAAGCAATATAAAATTGATGTACCATTAAAAGATGCAAGACCAAGTGACTATGATGCGCTGTTACTACCGGGCGGAGTTTTAAACCCTGATAAACTTCGTACAGATAAAAAAGCGGTACAATTTGTTGAATCATTTTTAAAAAACCAAAAACCCATTGCTGCAATTTGTCATGGACCAATTACATTAATTGAAACAGGCAAGTTAAAAGGACGAAAGCTCACTTCTTATCACTCAATAAAAACAGACCTTATAAACGCAGGTGCAACTTGGCAAAACAAATCCGTAGTGATCGACAAAAATATCATTACAAGCCGCGAACCAAAAGACATCCCTGCATTTAATAAAGCAATTATCACGCAATTTTCCAAGCATTCTAAATCTAAAAAAATCATAGGAAAAAACGCATGATTGATTTTTATTATTGGACTACACCTAATGGTCACAAGATTAGTATTTTTCTCGAAGAATCAGGATTGCAATATCATGGCTGGTCAAAACCATCATTTTACTCAATAGGCATCTGAAGTAATTCCCTACGCAATAGAGCGTTATGTAAATGAAACTAATCGTCTATATGCTGTATTAAATCAACAATTAGCTCATAGAGAATTTATAGCGGATCAATATTCAATTGCAGACATGGCATGTTATCCCTGGATTGTTCCTTATGAAAAACAATAACAAAATTTAAAGGATTTTCCAAACATACAACGTTGGATGCAGACAATGCAAGAACGTCCAGCAGTACAACGTGCTTACGCACTGATAGAAGAAATTAACCCTGATTCACAAATGAGTGAGGCTGCAAAAAAAATTCTATTTGGACAAAATGCAAAAGTATTGCTAGATAAAAGGTAAATATGAAAACGTACATAAAAAAAGATTTTCCCGTACATAAAATTCGTCGCTTTCTAGAGCCAGGTCCTGTCGTACTCGTAAGTTCTGCGTGGAAAGGGAAAGACAACATCATGACGATGGGCTGGTATACAGTTATGGAATTCTCACCTTCTTTAATCGGTTGCGTTATCAGTAATGAAAAATCACAGCTTCAATATGATTAAAAAAAGTAAAGAATGTGTCATTAACATTCCAACACAAGATATGGCCAGAAAAGTTGTAGGAATCGGAAATTGCACCGGAGCTGAGGTCAATAAATTCAATAAATTTAAACTAACAGCAATTCAAGGTTCTAAAGTTGATGCTCCATTGATTCAGGAATGTTATGCTAATTTTGAATGTCAGATAGTCGATGCAAAACTCGTAAAGGAATATAATTTTTTTATTTTCAAAGTAATTAAAGCCCATGTCGCGAGTTCTCCCAAATATCCACCTACCCTTCATTTTAGAGGCGACGGTGTATTTATGCTTTCTGGAAGATCCATCAAATTACCATCAAAAGTTTAACTTTTTTTGATACACGACAAATCGAATGTAGCGAAGCATTCAATGTATAACATGCAACATTTAATTATCCTAGATTCTGCAGTTGAACT
>DHXK01000029.1:0-213 GCA_002413665.1 Legionellales bacterium UBA5158
TCGGAGATGTGTATAAGAGACAGAAATTACGACGAGTTATTTTTTGTTAATGCTGCGTTGGGTGGTGTTGGCGATGAAATGCTTTTTAAGCGCCTCTTCAATATTCCCTTTATGGTATTGCCAGATCTAGGTGCTATTAAATCATATTTATACTATCCTATTTTTAAGTTATTTGAGGTTAATAACCTCAGTATTCGAATTCCTCCTATTATC
>DHXK01000029.1:261-8450 GCA_002413665.1 Legionellales bacterium UBA5158
GTATTCGAATTCCTCCTATTATCTTATCAGCAGTGACATTAGTGTTATGGTATAAGATTGCGAACAAAATAGTAGGGAAAGGTTTTTGGGCTTTGGCTTTTGTAGCATTGATGGTGACAGACCCCGCATTCATTATGAATACAAGAGTAGATCTGGGTCCCTTCGTATTACAAAATTTACTGATCGCTTTGACTATTTATTGTTATCAGCAATCTTTAGAAAAAATATCTTTTTATTATTTTGCTTTATCATTTGTGATGATGATACTCGGGCTCGCCAATAAGATAAATTTTTTATGGTTTATTTTATCTTTTCTATATGTAGTGGTTCTTTATGAACATGCATTTATTGTTTCGATCTGCAAACGTTATTACATTAGGTTTAGCTTGGTGCTCGCTGTTTTTGCTGGAGTTTTGATAGCTTTTATGTTTTTTTTGATTATTCCTGCAGCCTTGCATTTTCCTATTGGAGGAATGAGTCATGTTAGATTAGCTCAAAAAATTCTTTATGTCCCTCGCCTTTACCTAGACACGTTTAATGGCTTTAATAATTACGATATTATTTTTTTTAAAGGTCTTGATACCCCTTCTCTTGTTAATGTTATTGAATTACCTTGTATGTTCCTGTGGGTTTTTTCAATGGCATATATTCGTATTTCTAAAATTCATAATACGGTTTATCAATATCATATAAAGCCAATACAATTTTTCTTAATGTTATTCGTAATCGAATTTCTTTTTATGCTTTTTACACCACATACACGCTCTCCAAGTCACGCGATGATACTTTGGCCATTGGCGCATGTGCTATTTATACTAATAATTGCAGCGATCTCGCAATCTTTTTTCAAGCGGAGGTTTCTATTCTTAGCCAAACTGGCAATTTTGATTGTTGTAACATCGCAATGCTTTGCGGATTATCAATTTGATAGGGCATTCAAAAACGATGCAAATTCGCCAAATAATCTATGGACTCCAGCTATCTATCAATTAAGTAATTATGTGAATGCACATATTAATACTTTCGATAATGTGATGTTTGCAGACCGAGGGATGAGTACCCCTGTCTTTTCGCTTGCTAAACGTAATGTTGACCGGATAAAAATGCACGAGTATTGGTCCTTATTTACAGATAGCCCAGACATGCGGCAGTGCGCTGGTTTCGTACATCCCTTCTTTAGTAAATCTGATCGTGAAAATCAGCAGTGGCTTTATAAAACTTATTACCAAGGAAAACATAATCTTATAGTCATGTTCGCAAATAGAGGGTTAACATCGAATGTAAAAGAAGGTTTTCTTGAATTTGCTAATATATATCATATACGATTAAGCCCAATTCAGACCATTAGTGACGGTGATGGGAATAATATTTATATGCTGTTTTCTGCAACAAGCTCTCCTGTATCTACAGCATAGTAGCTAAGATAGTCCGTTTTTTTTCAGTCAACTCTATTCTACCTATCAAGGTACTGTTACCTTCGGCTGATAAATATGTGCCGGTCTTATAGTTATAGCGGGAACCGTTACAGTAATTGGATTTGCTGATGTAGGTATCATTCCAGGAGGCGTTCCGGGAGGCACCGTTCCGGGAGCTGCAAGAACTCCGGGAGGCAACGGAAGAAGTGTTCCAGCAGGTACTGCACCAGCAGGAACCGCTCCAACAGGTGGAACTTTAATAATTTGTGGAGGAAGTACAATAGTGGGAAAGCGCTCATTCACACACTTAGTTACGACGCTCAAATCGGCTTGAAGCTCAGGTGTCATCTTCTTATCGGGGTTATTTACAAAATCTTCAGCCCTCGCTATTACCTCTGGATTAGATAATTTAGCAACGTTCTCTTTGGATAAGGGACACGTGTAATCTATCAATTGTGGTAAATCGGGAGTTGTTGTAGCAGGTGCTGATGAAGTTGAGGAATTTTCAATGTTAGCTTCCCCCGCTGGTACTGTCGGATGCTTCACAGTAAGAAGACAATATCCCTTTGGATTGGAATCAGCTGATACTACCAGTGTCTTATTTGCAAAAGTAAACTCAATGGTAGAATGACCAAGCTGATTACAATTTTTTGTTGCCTCAAAAAAATCAGCGAGATTAGTTATCGGAGATGCGTCTACTCTGGCTGAGGTAAGTAATACCATCAAAATTACAAATTTTTTAAAAAATAAATTCATATTTCAAACCCAGCTACAGAATGTTGCCGCAGGAGCGGTTATGGTTAAAGGCACACACGTTAAATAACAACTATAACTTTGAGAAGTTACAAGGGCGACTGTACCCGAATCATTATGACAACAGTCGTCACAATGACCCCCCCAAGCATTGCAGCCGCCACAATATTGACTAGCGCCGCCCCAGCCGTAAGAGGGGCATACTTGCCCCCCCGCTGTCGACGTATAAGTCACACCTACTGCAATCTGATTTGTGGCACACTGTGCGCTAGTAGTTGTTAAGACCAACTTCGCTGAGCCTTCTACTGTTCCAGTGCAAGCTATTGCCACTGTGGTTGGTGTACCCGTCGTATATGTTATTGCTGAACCCGCACACTGATATATCTTGGGTGTGACGGTGGGATTTAATACGGAAGTTGAATCGGATGCCGTGCTCTCCGATGAAAAAATCCCATAAGCGAAGGTTCCGCATATGATCATAAATACGATAGAAAAAAGTTCCTTCATTCTTAATCCATTATAAAGAAATAAATAAATTCAATCATATAGAAGGAACTGTAATATAGCAAGCTCCTAGACAATGAGCAGAAAGAGTTGAATCTTTTTGACATACAAAACAGCAGCTTTTTTAATACCTATTATATATGACAATGTAAGCTAACTGTTGTTGCAGGGTGTGGGACTGCTACTCGTGGAATCGCAATTCATAAACTGCGTAAAGCAATATTCACCTATAAGAAGAAAAGCTATACAATTCTTTCATTGTAAATCCTGACACTAATTTAATTCATGCTATATCAAGCAGTATTTTTATTAAAATTAACTTTGAATCTGGAACCATTGCCAGCAATTTAACAATCCCTGCGCTAATGGTGTCGATGGATTAAACTTAAGTTCTGCTTTGGCTTTGCTAATATCAGACCAAGTTGAATGAATTTCACCGCGTCGATAGGCTTCATATCGAACATTAATCTGCTTGCCCACAGTATCCTGAAATATTTGAAGCAATTGATTCAGAGTCGTTGGCTGACCACTGCCTAATTGAAAGATACCAGATACGGGCTCTTGCATGGCAGAATAAATTCCTTTCACTAAATCTTCGACATATAAATAATCGCGTATCTGACTACCATCGCCATAAACAACCAAGTCATTGCCTTTCAAAAGTTGCTTAAAATAATGTGCGACAACACTGTTCTTATGCTCTGAGCCTGGACCATAGATATTGGTAAAGCGTAGTGAAACAGTACGCATTCCATAGATGCTAGCAAATGCAGAACAATAACCTTCTGTTGCTAATTTAGAGGCTCCATATGGAGATTGAGGTTTTGGGGCAAGTTCTTCATGCACAGGCGAGGGAGCCTCACCCAAAATTGCGCCACCAGTAGACGCATTAATAAATGTTGAAACACCAGAATTGCACGACAAGCGCAACAAATTAAAAGTACCTACTACATTAATATCAAAATTTTTAATTGGATCTGCTATCGAATTAATCACCTGTGTATCAGCGGCAAGATGCACGACCGTATCAATTCCACGTAAAACAGAGGCCATCGTTATTTGATCACGGATATCGGCTTTAACACATTCGACTGAAGATGTAATTCGCGATAGCTTACCTAAACTTTCATTATCCACCACGACAATATCATCACAACCAGCACGTTTTAATTCCGTAATGAGATTTGACCCAATAAAACCTGCCCCACCGGTGATAAGAATCCGGTTCATTTACTAGGTTCTGCTACAGGTAATTGACGCCACATTGAAAGGCATGGAATTTTACTGCGGTTTGCATGCTTCACATATTTCTCAATATCTTTTATTTCTAGCGATAAGGCTTTTTCTTGGAGGGTTATAGGTTTCAATCCTAGAGAAAGTAGGCTTGAATTATCTACTTCTAATTCGTTCATGTCTGCTTCAAAACGAGGATTAGGGATGTGCTGAATTGGCACTCCAGTTAATTCAGAGACTAATTTCGCAAGATCAATAATTCGATGTGTTTCAGTCATTTGATTTAAAATGCGCACCCGTTCATTTTTTGCAGGCGGATGCGCGATAGCAAGCTCGATACACCGCACCGTATCCTGAATATTAATAAAAGCTCGTGTTTGACCACCACTACCATTCACTGTCAGAGGATAGTTGATAGCCGCTTGCATCACGAAACGATTCAGTACTGTTCCATAATCACCATCATAATCGTAGCGATTAATAAGACGTTCATCCATTCGTGTTTCTTTAGTTTGAGTGCCCCATACAATGCCTTGATGCAAATCTGTGATACGAATTCCATCATTTTTATTATAGTAAGCGAATAGCATTTGATCTTGCACTTTCGTCAAATGATAAATACTGCTTGGATTAGCAGGATAGAGAATCTCTTGGGAAGTGGTTTGCCCTCTTTCTGTTTCTATGTGAACGCGCAAATAACCTTCTGGAATTTTAACCCCTACAGCGTTATATCCATATACTCCCATTGTACCCATGTGCACAACGTGTGCATCTAAGTTTGCTTCAACAATAGCAGCAAGCAAATTATGGGTAGCATTAATATTATTTGATACAGTGTAGCGCTTATGTTTAGCGCTTTTCATAGAATAAGGCGCCGCTTTTTGCTCGGCAAAATGTAAAATGACTTCGGGACGTTGATCATTGAGTAACGCATATAAGCAATGATAATTTTCAGCAACATCAAAATGATAAAACTGAATAGTTTGTCCAGTCAATTCTTTCCACGCATGCATGCGTTCGCTCATTGACTGAATAGGAGTTAATGAAGAAACACCCAGTTCATTATCAATGTTCCTACGAGAAAAATTATCGACAATAACGATATCAAACCCTAAGTTAGAAAGGTGTAATGCTGTAGGCCAACCACAAAATCCATCTCCTCCCAGTAATAACACTTTCATTCTTAATTCCCACCTGTAACTTCTAAGATATCTTCTCGCAAGAATCGGCGATATACCGCCGGCGTTTTAAAAGGAATTTGAAGCATAATTCGATATAGCTTAACCATACCTAACAAATTCCATATTATTTTTTCTAGCATAAAATTTCGTGTTGGCCTTTTTTCGCTAAAAGCAACAGCAGCTTCTGCTATAGAATAGCCGCCTCTACAAGCGCGTAGTACGATCTCGGTATCATATAGACTCCGACCCATCATGCAACTCTTAACTACAGTCTCCATGTGTTTTAGGTTAATTAATTTCTGCCCGTGTGTATCGGTACCTCTAAAGTTAAATAGGAATCGTAGTAATGTATTTAAACCCCAACTTAATAGCCAACGATAGAAAGGTTGTTTACTAATTGTGGAATCTGCACGCTTTGATCCCATAAAGAGATCATATTTCTCGCGATTTTTCCAAGCCCAGATGATAAATGGAATGTCCCACTGTTCCACATCAATAATAAGCGCATAGGGTGTGTCCACATAATCTAAGCCTGTACGCAATGCTGCCCCATAACCTTTTTTTACTTCAAACACTGATTTTGAAAGTGGCCATCTTGTGCAGATTTTTTCAATAATTGATTTTGTATTGTCAGTACTATTGTTGTTAACTAAGATAAAATTCCATAGTTGTTTACCAATAATTTGGTCAAACTTTTCTGACAGAATAGAAATAGTTTCCCAAAGAATAAGTTCCTCATTTTTAATGGGAATGACTATAGAAAGAAGAGTGTTGCTCACGTACTTACTCCAAAAAAGTATGCTTAGCCAGTTGCTATAAACAAACTATATGTAGCCTTTCCTCTTGCGTCTGCAATAGTGGTAACAGGCTTTAGTTGAATATGATGTTTTACAGTAAAATCAATAAAATGTTTCTTTGCATGATGCCTTAGTTCATCTGTCGTTAACATAACGATAAGATTACGCTTTCCTTTGTAATAATTGTCATACACCCATTGTTGATTGACTGCATCGTCTCTATTAAAAGTAGGACTCGCAAAAAGTACACATTGTCTAATATAGTCAACGTCTGTAAATAAGAACCAAAACTCGTGAAATTTTAGACGTTCTTTATTATTTTTTGCCAAAGCGAAAAGTTGGATCTGTGTACCAGCATCCACTGATATTACATTGTCAAAAGCGCTGCTTTCTTGATTTACAAATTCACTTAATTGATAGATCACTGGCGACCAAATAAGATTTCGATAGGATTTTGGATCACTAAATGCCACATTATAAGCGTGATTCACACAACACTGAGAAAAGATAACTGCAATCGTTGGCAGCTGCGAAACCACTAGCACTACAACACTTCTGTGAAATAAACTCGCTATAGCTGCCAACATCAATATAAATAAAAAATGCGGCAACGGCCAAAGCACCATCACATGTCCTGGCGTATAGGTATGTGGTGTAAAAAGCATAAACATGAATTCGATTATAAATAGCATCAGAAAAAACGATATTGCTTTTTTATATTGTTGGTATGTCTCGTTATTAATTTTAGCAAAGCGCACATATCCCACAGAAGCTAGCCATAAAATCATACAAGAAATTTCTATTGAATTGACTATTGAAGGTGTCGTAAAAAAAGTGACAAGAGGTTTCTGAAAAATACTCTGATATCTCCAAGCACCATCCAGAGATTGGAGATAAAGGTTGATAACAAAAAATATTTTTTCAGATAGTTTAGTTTGAGTCATTCCTCCTATTGGATAATGTAGAGCTGGCGGAATAATCAATAAAGCGGTTATTAAAGTCAATGCTGTTATAAAAAAAACAAGCAGCGCGGCGAATTTGCTACGATTCTGTTTGTAAAGCATGAAAATGTGGTCGCGATTATACAAAACAACTACATAACAAAATGCTAAAGAAAACCATATAAAATTAATTTTATTGATCAACCCAAAAATTATAGCAAAACAACACACGGAAATATTAAAAATTCCTTTTTGCTCAAAAGAACTCTGATAACAATATAGCGTTAGAACCATTAAAAAATTTTGTATTGCAACAGGGCTAGTATCTATTTTTGTGTGAAGAATATAAGCTGGATCCGTCGCTAATAACATTATAAACAATACAGACAAATAATTATTACGAAGAATTTTATTTGCCATTTTAAACCAAAGGAATAATGTGGCTGCGGACAATAAAATCGAAGGGATACGAATAGAAAGTACGTTAACGCCGAATAGTTTAAATATAGGATAATAAAGATAGGATTTAATTGCGCCCTGATCGGGCAAAACCATGAATGGGATTCCGAATATTCTTTTGAAAATAAGCTCATCATTAATCCCGCCAAGTGCGGCATTTACAAAAATCGCCTCATCATAATTCAATCCAATGAGTGTTATATAACTGATAGAGTAAAACAGATAAATAAGCAGTGGGATAACGACTAACAATGCTGAGGGATTTTGGAGCTTATTAATTTTCATGGCGGGTCTTATTTGAAAAAATGAAGAGTTAAAAGGTACCATCCTGTAGAGAGATTCGCAATTAGTACCTCTACAGTGATATCTCAATTTATTCTGATCTTCTGCGTTTATTTATGATTTATTGGAGATCTTAGTGTTAGAAGGCTAAAGCAGTTTTCTTTATATACTACAAATTTTTAAGCCACTGAATAGCTTATATCTGTATGTACTTATCTTCAATAAGGGCCTCTTGCCATGGCTTAAGGCTAGCTCTAATTCGTAGTTATTTTGTCGCTTGATTTTTTTCTCGTAAGGTGATTAAAAATATATAAGGTTAAAAAGTGATAGGATAACAAAACTCCAGCTTAAAAAATCACCACAGCAAAATATTCTCATTTGCCTGAAAATGCTCTATCCTCTCTAGTCGAGCTTGATCTAAGAAAAAAAATCAGTAGGAGCCTTACCAGTGAGTGCAACGCTATGGGAAAAATGTCTAGATTGTTTGCAGGATGAATTTCCCTCACAACAGTTCAATACCTGGATTAGGCCATTACAGCCAGAATACTCTGAAAATAAATTAGTTTTATTAGCGCCTAATCGCTTCGTGCTTGATTGGATTTTGGAACGTTTTATTGGTCGCAT
>DHXK01000232.1:0-1495 GCA_002413665.1 Legionellales bacterium UBA5158
ACAGTTCCATCAACCAACCTTTGCACAGTGTTCTTTATCCTACGAAATAGATTTAAGATTCTGCTTTAGCTTGGTCAGCACTGTCATCCTTGCCCTTGCCGCGACCACGTACGCCGTACTTTTGTTGGAAACGATCCACTCTACCAGCGGTATCGATGATTTTTTGCTTGCCCGTATAGAAAGGATGGCACTTAGAGCATACTTCCAATTGCAAGTTTTTACCGGAGGTAGAACGTGTTTCAAAAACACTTCCACAGCTACAGCTCACTGTAATTACATTATATTCCGGATGAATACCTTGCTTCATAATAAACCTCGTTAAACTAAATAGATAACCGGCGGAAACTCACACGCCGAACAAATTAAAACACGGTGCGACATAATAGCGGAGAGATAGCATTGAATCAAGTCACAAACTCAGCAAACACGGGCGCATGGTCAGAAGGTCTCTCAAGTCCTCTGGGCATTTTATCAATTCCACATTGAATACACTGCATAGCTAAAGCTGGACTGGCCAATATATGATCTATCCGTAGACCCAAATTTCGCTTAAACGCATTAACTCTATAATCCCACCAACTGAAGCTCTGTTCAGGTTGAGGTTGCAATCTAAAGCAATCCTGAAACCCTAACGCTAACATCTTATTAAATGCGGTACGCTCAGGCTCACTGCAAAGAACTCGCCCCTGCCACTCTATAGGATCATAAGTATCATTATCCGTGGGAGCTATATTGAAATCTCCTACTACCACCATAGACGGATAAAGTGCTATCTGGTGTTCTAAAAAAGCATGCAGCTTTCTAAGCCACTCTAATTTATACATATATTTATCTGAGCCCAGGCTTTCGCCGTTAGGCACATATAAATTTAACACCCTTAAATCACCTACAGTTACCGCCAGAACACGGCGCTGCGGGTCTTCTATGTCGGGTAAATCAATTATAATTTCTCTACCCGCTTGCTTACTCAGCACAGCAACGCCGTTATAAGCTTTTTGCCCGCTAAAAACAACTTCGTAACCGGCCTGCTGTATTTCCAATAGTGGAAAATCTTCATCCAATACTTTTGTTTCTTGCAAACACAACACATCTGGCTTTGTTCTGACTAACCAATCTAAAACATGGGGTAGACGCACTCGTAGTGAGTTTACATTCCATGTCGCAACTTTCAGTGTCATTTGATTTCCCCCTTGCTGCTCTACTATAGTACAAATTACAGACTATAGTACAAATCAAACTCAACAGGGTGGGTTGTCATATTTAGCAGCGCAACTTCTTCACGTTTAATTTCAATATAAGCCTTTAATAAATCAGTAGAAAACACATCTCCCTCGAGCAAAAATTGATGATCAGCTTCCAAGCAATCTAAAGCTTGCTCTAATGAAGAACACAAACTAGGCAATGAACGCAATTTTTCAGGTGACAGATCATACAAGTTGTCATCTACGGGCTCGCCAGGATGGATTTTATTTTTAATTCCATCTAACCCTGCCAT
>DHXK01000232.1:1595-6863 GCA_002413665.1 Legionellales bacterium UBA5158
GTAGTCTAACCCTGCCATTAACATACCTGCAAACGCTAAGTAAGAATTAGACAAGGCATCAGGGAATCGAACTTCAATGCGTTTTTCTTTATCAGTAAATACATGTGGGATACGTATCCCTGCTGACCGATTACTTTCTGAATAAACCATAGTCACTGGGGCTTCGAATCCTGGCACAAGACGCTTATAACTATTCGTTGTCGGATTAGTTAAAGCATTTAGTGCTCGAGCATGTTTAATTAGCCCACCGGTATAATAAAGAGCCATTTCTGACAAACCGGCATAAGCATCTCCAGCAAAAAGATTTTTATCCGCTTTTGCCAAAGACTGATGGCAATGTAAACCACTGCCGTTGTCGCCCACTATCGGTTTAGGCATAAAAGTGACGCTTTTTCCATAGGAGTGCGCCAAATTATGTAAAGCGTACTTTAAGATCAACATCTCATCGGCTTTCACTAATAAGGAGCTATAGCGAGTCGTTATTTCATTTTGATTGCAGGTAGCCACTTCATGATGATGCACCTCTGGAATTAAACCCATTTCCATCAACGTTTGACACATAGCACTACGTAAATCATGCGAAGAATCAACGGGAGGAACAGGGAAATACCCACCCTTGATCCTAGGCCTATGGCCCATATTTCCCCCATCTAAAACCGTACTCGAATTCCATGAACCTTCTTGGGAATCCAGCTCATAAAAACAGCCATTCATCCCCACATTCCAGCGCACATCATCAAAAATAAAAAATTCCACTTCTTGGCCAAAATAACAAACATCAGCAATTCCTGTGGATTTTAAATATTCTTCGGCACGCCTAGCGACTGCTCGAGGGTCCCGTAAATAAGGCGCATGGGTCACAGGATCAATAACATCGCAACGTACATTCAGCGTCGGCAATTCACAAAAAGGATCAACAACACCAGTACTGAGATCTGGCATTAAAACTAAATCTGACTTATTAATCATGCACCAACCGGCAATTGACGAACCATCAAATACTTTGCCATGTTTAAAAAAACTTTCGTCGACTTTATTTCTAGGGATAGTTAAATGGTGTTCTTTACCGCGTAAATCCGTAAAACGCAGATCAACAAATTGGATGTCGTGTTCTTCAATTAGTTTATTAATAGCATTAGCCATGCCCTGCTCCTAGTGGCGATACTGCAAAATCAAAGGCGTTATTCTATCCTCAGCTTACAGTAGTGGCTATGCTTTTATAAAGCTCCAGATAAAAAAGAAGAATAAAGCCGTGCTACATTAGCTATAATCCTTAACCTCAGGTAAAATAGTGCACTTTGCAAACATTAGGTGAACATTGTGTCTGAACAATTAAGAAATATTGCGATCATCGCTCACGTTGATCATGGTAAAACGACATTAGTCGATAAATTACTTCAACAAACTTCCAGTCTTTCCAAAAAGACCAACAATACTGAAAGAGTAATGGATAGTAATGATTTAGAAAAAGAGCGAGGAATTACCATTCTTGCTAAAAATACTGCTCTAAAATGGGGCAACTACCGAATTAATATTGTAGACACCCCTGGACACGCAGATTTTGGTGGTGAAGTAGAACGGATTTTATCGATGGTGGATTCTGTTTTATTATTAGTAGATGCTGTGGATGGGCCTATGCCTCAAACACGTTTCGTGACTCAAAAAGCATTTGATCAAGGTTTGAATCCTATAGTTGTCATTAATAAGATTGATAGACCAGGCGCTAGACCTGACTGGGTAGTTGATCAAGTTTTTGATTTATTTGATAGATTAGGCGCAACCGATAAACAATTAGACTTCCCGATAGTTTATACATCTGCATTGCTTGGTTATGCGACCCTAGATTTAAATCAATCCAGCGAAGACATGAACCCATTGTTTGAAACCATTGTGAAGCATGTACCTGCGCCGGATGTAGAATTGAATGGCACTTTACAAATGCAAATCAGTACATTGGATTATTCAAGCTACGTCGGCATGATCGGTGTTGGACGTATTAAACGCGGTCAGGCTAGAGCCAATATGCAAGTGAGCATTATTGATCGCGACAACAATGTACGCCAAGGTCGTATATTGCAAGTCCTCGAATATCTCGGTTTAGAGCGCGCAGAAGTTCCATCAGCGGAAGCCGGAAACATTATTGCTATCACTGGTATTGATGGATTAAAAATTTCCGATACTATTTGTGACCCTAGCAACGTAGAAGCTTTACCGCCTTTAACGGTAGATGAACCCACTATCAGCATGACATTCCAAGTAAATACTTCTCCTTTCGCTGGAAAAGAAGGCAAATTTGTTACCAGCCGAAAAATTCGCGAACGTCTTGAGCAAGAACTTTTACATAACGTAGCACTACGGGTTGATGACACCAGTGATCCTGACAAATTTAAAGTATCAGGACGTGGTGAATTACATCTTTCTATTTTAATTGAAACAATGCGACGTGAAGGTTATGAACTTGCTGTATCACGTCCAGAAGTTATAACAAGAATGGTAGACGGTGAATTACAAGAACCTTATGAAGTTCTCACTGTTGATATTGAAAGTGAACATCAAGGCACCATCATGGAACAACTAGGCGCTAGGCGCGGAGAGTTGAAAGACATGATGCCTGATGGTAAAGGTCGGGTACGCTTGGATTATGTTATTCCTGCTCGTGCATTGATAGGCTTTCACACTGACTTTTTAACACTGACATCTGGCACCGGTTTAATTCATCATGTATTCAGTCATTATGGAGCTGCAGTAAAAGGTGAGCTTGCAAACCGTCAAAATGGTGTAATGATTTCAAATCAACAAGGCACCGCTTTAGGCTTTGCACTTTGGAATCTACAAGAAAGAGGTCGCATGATTATTGGTCCTCAAACCGAAGTCTATGAAGGTATGATTGTAGGCTTGCATTCTAGAGATAATGATTTGGTAGTGAATGCCTGCAAAGCTAAGCAGCTCACCAACATGCGCGCATCTGGCTCCGATGAAAATATTGTGTTAACGCCATATATTAAACTGTCATTAGAGCAAGCATTAGAATTTATTGATGATGATGAGCTAGTTGAAGTAACACCGTCTAGCATTCGTATTCGAAAAAAGTTTTTAAAAGAACATGAACGAAAGCGTGGTGCTGGTAAAGGGCTCTAAATAAAACATGGGATTGTGTCGGTTATAACCTACCGACACTTCTTTTCTTAATCTAACTCTTTTTTTTACTTCCATTGAAGAACCCATCTAGTCAACCCTGAAAATCCTCTAATCCTCTAAGTTAATTAAAAAATATTTAAACTGGAATTAAATAATAAAACACATTAGGAACAAAGAATGAAAAAAATTTTTATAACTTTAGTTTTGCTCTTGCATACGACTATTTGCTTAGCTCATCCAACAAAAATAGTGTACGGAAGCACTGAAGAGATAATGTTAATACCGCCACACATTATTCTTAATGCAAAATTTGATACCGGCGCTGATAGCTCTTCTTTACATGCCCGTAACATAAAAATTATATTCATAAATGGAAAGAAATTTGCGAGCTTTGACACAGTTGACCAGCAGGGCATAAAGCAACATCTGCAATATCTATTTGTTAAAAATAGTAAAATTAAAAGTCGCACCTCCGAACAGCAGGGAGATCAAACTGCGTCTACCTTGAGACCAGAAGTCAAATTAAAAATCTGCATTGGAAATGAGACAAGGCTTATAAAAACAAATTTAGTCGATCGTCATCAATTTAAATTTAAATTCTTATTGGGACGCGAAGGAATGAATCAATTTAATATGCTTATCGACCCCAAGAAAGAATTTTTAATAAAACTAAATTGTGATAAGTGAAAATAAAGTTAAACGAATTATATTTCCATCATTATTTTACTATTTGCTAATTGCTCGTTTTCAGCTGGCTTTTCTACTAACAAAAAATCTAAAGCATAATGTATACGCTTTAAAAAAGATGAAGGTTTTTTACTATCGAAAGTTGTGCTCATTGTAGTAATGAAAACATTTTTCAATGATGACAGATAATCATGTGCTATGACTATTTTATTCTCTTGCGACGTAACTAATAACTTAGTGAGATACTCTACAATTTGGTTGGCTAACTTTTGGTGCTTACGAATATGAAAATATAACAACCCTTTTTTAGAGTAATCTTGAAAGAGATGGATTACCTTTTGAATTTCGTTTTGTGGCTCTGTCAAAAAATTATTATAGGTGGCTGGGTAAGAGAAATTAGCAAATGTCTTTTGCTCTAATATTGTAGCTTTACTAAATGTATCATTAAGTAAATCATATTTAGATTTAAATAGAACATATGATTTTTCAAAGCAGCTAAAGTATTTACTTGAAGAAGACGCTACATCTTGAATATACTTCTTCTCAATTTTTTCATACGTAGTAGCTAATAGGCTTTTTAGTACACTAACTTGAGAATATAAAGAAGCAAAAATTTCTGAATTTTGTTTATTATTAATATTATTAATAATATCGGTAAATTCATCTTCAAAAGTTTTTAAACGTAACAAAAAACCAAGATCAATCTTTATTAGATAATGTTGCTTAGCTTGGATCTCATTTTCCCTATCTATAGTTTGCTCTACATCATTGTAATTATTATCTAGAAGTCCACGGTTTACAGGAAGCTCACGTATTAAAGCAACTCTATCTCGCTCGTATTTTTCTATCTCTAAAAGTTGTTTGCACCCTGATGCTTTGTCGTCTTTTTTAAAGCGAGAAAAATCACCTCGATATCGCTTAACATCAGTAGCAAGATCTATGCGATATGCTAATGCAAAAAGAGCTTTATGCAGGTTAATATTTTGATGTTTACAAGCTATTAACCTTCGCAAAGTATCACGCAAGCTCTCAGCGTCACATAGAATTGTTTTTTCATCTGACATATTATTTGGCATAAGGGGCATTATTATCTCCACTGGCATAATACGAATTTAACAATAGATAAATTATTGTGTAACTCCATATAAGCAACTAGATGCTTAACTTATCTCCCACCAAACTATAAAACTGTCCGATCTGGAATCGGTTTAACACCTATGTGGTAATAAAAACTAATAGCAAAGTTATTCTAATCGAATACCTTAATCCAAGTATTTTATAAATACTTCAAAGGTAACAAAAAGGATACGCTGAGCATTCCTTGTTTGTGCTTAAAATGTGGAACACCAATCTTATGTGACAAGCTTTAAAAGAAATATCTGGCTTGTCAGCTTCACCAAAGAAATACTGTTTTTTTATGATAAAAAAAACCCCCGCTAGAAA
>DHXK01000120.1:0-4376 GCA_002413665.1 Legionellales bacterium UBA5158
GCCATTTAATTATTCCTGTTGATTCTAAAAAACCAGCCATTATTCCATTAAGTGACATTGCAATTACCCCAACAAAAGGTATTTTTAAAACCTTAGCTATATTGATTAATTTCAAAGATGCACCGACTAATCAACCTTGGACCACAGTCGCTATTAAAAAAACTTTATCTGATAATGTCAGTGGTTTTTTTAATGAAAATTCATCGCGAACAACTAGTTTAGCGGTAGATACTGCGGGCTGGTTTACCTCTACGATGAATAGCACAGATAATTGCGATACGATTCGAAATACTTTACTTTCCTCAGCAAAAAGCGCAGCGCTAGCGGCGGGAATGAATCCTGATAATTACGATAGAGTCATGGTTGTTTTTCCTAGGATGCCTAATTGCGGTTGGTTAGGATTAGGCTACATCGGTGGAGGAAAGGCTTGGGGCTACACCTGGATAAACGGTGTGCCTACCCAGCAAATTATGGCTCATGAACTGGGTCATAATTTTGGTCTTTATCATTCTCATTCACAATCTTGCGCCGGTGGACCTATAGGTACTTCATGCACAACCTCCGAATATGGTGATAGTGCTGATACGATGGGTAATAAAACGGCTTCGCACTTTGCAGCTTCCCAAAAAGAATCTCTTGGTTGGTTGGATTATCCAGGATTACCAGGCATTACCACAGTATTAACAAGTGGTAATTATATGATAGAACCTTTTGAATCTAACACTTTTGGAATCAAAGCAATCAGGGTGCCTAGTACGAATCCTCCTAGTACCAGTTCAGAATATTATTATGTTGAATATAGACAGTCTCTCGGTTATGACACTAACTTAGGTGGTAATCTTACAAAAGGTGTATTAATACGGAGAGGAATTAGAGGCGGTACAGGTGTTGGTAGTTATATGTTGAATATGACCCCCGCAGACGGTAGTTTTTTCAGTGCTGCTCTAACACCAGGCAACACATTTACGGATCCAGGCGCACCGTTTAGCGGCGTCACAGTGACTCTTAATTCGGCTGATACAACTGGCGCAAATGTTTCAGTTAAATTTGGTGCGGTCACACCCACTTGCATCAGAGCAAACCCTACTTTTACTGTTTCTCCAAGTACGACGCAATGGGTGCAACCTGGACAAGGGTCTACTTATGTCCTCAGCTTAAAAAATAACGATAATACGGCCTGTACGAATTCAAATTTTAGTTTAACAGCTCCTATTGTTGCGGGTGTGTCAGCTAATTTATCCACACCATCTTTAAATCTTGCTCCTGGCGCAACGGGAACCGCTAATTTACAAATTCAGTCAGCAACAACCACTGCAGATGGTGTTTATTCTATTGTTGTGAATGCCTTAAATACTGCAAGTCCCACTTCAACTGCATCCATTACAGCAAGTCTTGGCGTTCAACAAGTTTGTGTGCATGCAAGTCCATTGGTGGTGCTCAGTCCTTCAAGTCAAACCAGTCCAGTGGGGAAGAGTGTTACGTATAATATGACACTGACAAATAATGAAAATGCCGCCTGCACAAGCGCAAGCTTTAAGTTAGCGTCGGTTATTCCATCAGGATTGACGGGTGGTTTATCGTTAAATGCTCTTACGCTAGCACCCGGAGCGAGTGGTTCTGCAACCCTGCAACTCAATTCATCTGCGTCTACGCCCGTAGGAACTTATAACATTTCGGTATCTGCTGAAAACGCTAATGACGCGACATTAAAGGGGGCAGCATCGGCTAACTATGTCGCTGTTAGCGCATGTGTGCTCGCGGCACCTACTGTTACAATATCACCCACAACTCAAAGTACCTCTGGGTTTGATCCAGTTAATTACACAGTAAAGATTACTAACAATAGTAATGCTGCCTGTGGACTAGGTCTTTTCTCTTTTTCAGCCAATACAACTTCTTGGTATTTAAAAACGTTCATGGAGCCCTATAACATCCTTGTTTCACCAGCAGAAACTAGAACCTCTCTTTTGACCATTACTCCTACATTAGGCGCTCCTGCTGGAAGCCATACTATATCTGTCATTACGAATGGATCTGGTGGCGCAGGAACGACTACAGCTACGTCTACATTGACTTATATTCCTTGTAAGAGAGTGAATCCAACTGTCGCTGTTTCTCCGGGAAGTCAAACTGGACCAGCGGGTGACAGTGTAAATTATATTTATACGGTAACAAACAATGATAATCCTTCTTGCCCAGTCTCAAACTTTAATTTAAGTTCTGTGCTACCAACGGGAATGAGTGGAAAGTTTAATCAACCTACACTTACGCTGAATCCCGGAGCAAATGCAGCGTCAACTTTAGTTGTCACTTCATTAGCTTCTACACAAGTCGGTACGTATGTTGTGATGGGAAATGCAGTTAACGCAAGCGCAACTAGTTTTGTGGGAAGTGCCGCGGCCAACTATGTGTTGACACAATCACAACAATTACAAATGGCTGTTACATCAGATAAGCCTGTTTATCAGCGTACATCAACAATGTACTACGCCAATCTATATGTCACTACAACCATGAATGGAGCAGCTGTTCCTAGTGTGCCGCTGGTAGGCACATTAACGTGGCCTGATGGACATTCTGAATCGCTCACTACTGATTCTGGTTCCACCGGTAAGCGTTGGTTTGGACAAGATATTCAAATGAGTTCGCAGGTAGGTACTTACAAGATGTCTATTATTGCAACTTACTTAGGTAAAACGATAACAGGTTCAGTTAGTTTTTTGGTTCAATAAAAGGTAATACGGATATGGGATTTTTAGCCCATAGTTTTCGTAACGGAACATTCACTATAGAAGTGAAAGCGAATTGCGATGATAACAACTGTGTTTTTCGCGATTTAAGTCCGGAGCAGGGTCGTTAATTTTAAAGCATAAAACTGAGCCAGTCCTAACAAATAGACTTATATTTTAGAAAAGATAATTTGTTAGGCTGTGACTTTGAATTCGAGCACATTTAATTTTAATCGCATTTTCGATAAAGAAATAACAAAAAAAATTCTCAGAACTGAATATATTCCAGTTCCTTATGGCATATCATTAAATTCAGCAGAGGAGTTAGATGATGTAAAAATAGGCTTTCCTCTTGCTATTAAACCAAAAGATGGAAATCATGGTCGCGGTGTTACCACAAATATAAATACTAAAGAAAAGGCTATTCAGGCACTAATGTTAGCTCAGAAAATTTCAAAAAATATAATGATAGAAAAATCTATGAAAGGTTTCGATCCCAAACAAACGTAAATATGTCGCTTCCTCAGCCCACAAGAGGTGAGGCGAAAAAACAGTAAATTCAAACAGTTGAGCATGCCTCACAATATTCAATAAAAAAACCTTGAACGTTCACCAATCATTCACCTATGCTGTTCATTAAGAGGATCTAAAAGGTGATTGGGCTATGAGTACCGTTTTTCAAGAAGCTATATACAAATTTATAGCAGCGTATATAGCTCAATATCAGGCTTCGCCTTCATTTTCAGAGCTTACCGCAGCGATGAGTATCAGCCCCAACTCTAAAAGTTTAATCACTAGAAGTTTGCGAGCCTTAGAAAAAGAAGGAAAGCTGATACTTCGAAAAGACGGCCGACGGCTTCTTATCTCTATTAACAGTAAGCATTTACATTTGCTAGGTCGAATTTCTGCGGGTAATCCTATCGAAGCTATTTCTGATGATCAATATATTGATGTTGAAAAATTAGTATATGGTCTAAATCGATTTGCTCTGCATGTGAAAGGAAATTCAATGATAGAGGAAGGAATTTTTGATGGTGATTTAGTTATTTGTAGGAGTGCTTCTACTGCGAATGAAAACGATATAGTTGTTGCTTTGATTGATCAGAATACTACAACTATTAAAAAAATTTCTTTTAAAACAAAAGGGATGGTCACACTTATTCCAGCCAATAAAGATCTAACAGCTAAGGTTTATCTTCCTGAAAGAATTAGTATTCAAGGTATCTATATTGGATTAATACGCATGCATTCATGAGGTAATTTATGAGTTCTGAAAAAAATGTTAATCATTCATTGCTTTGGACTCGTGCAATTATTCTTATCGATATGAATGCTTTTTTTGCCTCTGTAGAGCAATTAGATAATCCAGAATGGCGAGGTAGGGCAATTGCAATTACAAATGGTAAACAAGGAACTTGCATCATAACTAGCTCCTATGAAGCTCGCTCCTATGGAATTAAAACCGGCATGCGTTTTCGAGAAGCAAAACAGCTTTGCAGGCATTTAATCCAGGTTCCTGCACGACCCGAACGATATGTGGAAATTTCACGTGCGATCATGGACTCACTTGCAATTTTAACACCTACTATCGAGATTTTTTCTGTCGATGAAGCATTTTTGGATGTGACTGATTGCCAACTATTACAT
>DHXK01000120.1:4461-6381 GCA_002413665.1 Legionellales bacterium UBA5158
AACTATTACATGGTACACCCGAAAAAATTGGGTTGATGACTAAAGAATTAGTTTTCAAAGCTTCTGGATTGCTTTGTTCTGTTGGTGTAAGTGGTGATAGGACAACAGCAAAATATGCAGCAAAGTTACAAAAGCCTGATGGCTTCATCGTTATTCCACCCTGGGAGGCAAAGGAAAGATTGCGAAATGTAAATGTAACCGAATTAAGTGGAATAAAGTCAGGTATAGGCGGATTTCTTCATAAGCACGGAGCGACCTTATGTGGAGAAGTAGAGAATATACCTATCAGCATATTGGCAAAACGTTTCGGAAATCTTGGCAGGCGAATTTGGTATATGTGTCAAGGTGCTGATCCTGAGCTTATACACACGGCAGTACCAAATCCTAAATCAATGGGTCACGGGAAGGTAATGCCTCCAAATACGACAAGCCAAGCGATTGTTGAATCATTCTTAATGCATATGTGTGAAAAACTAGGTGCGAGGTTGCGTCAAAATGGATTTAGAGCGCAATATTTTTTTGCTGGCTTATTAAATTATGAAATTGGGTGGTTCAGTTCTAAAGGAAAAAATATTCACCCTACTAATGATAGCAATGAAATTTTTCGGTTAGCTTCTTTTCTGATACATCAATCATGGTCAGGCGAGCCTGTTAGTCAAATACAAGTAACCGCTTTAGATCCTAGTGGTTACGGATTACAAGTGGATTTTTTTTCAAAACCTAATGAAAAACGGGAATTACTTTATACGACATTGGATGAAATAAATAATAAATTTGGTGAATTTACCATTGCACCTGCATCGATGTTATCGAGATCGAAAATGCCAAATGTTATTGCGCCAGCATGGAAACCTTACGGGCATAGGCAAACAATTTAATGAGGCAACAATATGCCAGAAGCAGTTATTTTTAATTATCAAAATAAAATCCATACTGTCTCCTTTACCCAATTAAAAGCTATGCTTCCTATTAAATTAAAAAATGGTGAATGTAAATTAGTTATTTGGGGTCGAAGAGAGAAAGAAAATAGCGAGATGCCTTTGGGGGGATGGGCAAGATTAAGTGCTATTAAAGATGAAAAAAATCAAAGATGGAATATGTATTCACCTAAACCCGTTAAAATTTTGATAGATAAATTTATGGAAAGAGATTTTGAAGGTAAATCCTGCTGGTATGAGGTCACTAAAGGTAAGAGTATTCAAGGATTGTTAGCGCAACATGGAAATGAATTTCGTCTTTATATTGTGACTATTGATCCAGAAGATTTAACAAATTGCCATTATCGTTGGCCGCATATTATTACGAATACCATCAAAACGACTTGAGTAGATGATTTTTAATTTTTTTTATAGAACATATACAGAATCTGAGAATCCTCTAAGGGTTTAACCTAGTATATTTTTCCTTTTACATAAATAAGAATAAGATTGCAGAAAAATCCACATAAATTAAGTGTAAGTCATAGTTAAAAATATTTAACTTAAGTGTCCCAAGGAAATATTGTGAAATCTAATAGGAGAGGATATGACACTTAAGAAATATAAAGAAAAGAGAAATTTCAAAAATACTCCAGAGCCGAAAGGACGCGTTAGTTCTAAAAAATCTCCTAAATTATTATATGTAATTCAGAAACATGCTGCCAGCCATCTTCACTATGACTTTCGTTTAGAGCTTGAAGGTGTTTTATTAAGTTGGGCAGTACCTAAAGGACCATCTTTAGATCCTACAGTAAAGCGTTTGGCAATGCATGTTGAAGATCATCCTCTTGAATATGGCTCTTTTGAAGGTATTATTCCTAAAGGCCAATATGGTGGCGGGACAGTAATGCTTTGGGATCATGGAGAGTGGGTACCGGAAGATAAAGATCCAGTTGCTGCTTATAAAAAAGGAAGCATGAAATTCATTCTAAAAGGAAAGAAA
>DHXK01000021.1 GCA_002413665.1 Legionellales bacterium UBA5158
AGCAGGAGCAGTAGAGTTCTTAACAGATGCTTGGTATGGAACTATTACAACAGGCGCAGCACGTAAAACATTTGCTTTTTTAGAAAGTCCAGTATTTACAGGAGTGGTAACTACCCCTACACCTTTCACATTAGGAGCAACATCCGTAACCACAACAGGAACTCAATTTAACTACTTAAATGCAGCAACAGGAACAACTGGAACGGCATCTACTAATTTAGTTTTTTCAACTTCCCCAACTTTAGTTACTCCAGCTTTAGGAACTCCATCAGCAGGTGTATTGACTAACTGCACTTCCGCAACTGCAACATTGAATGATAGCACAACAAAACTTGTTACAACTGAATTTGAAAAACTTAACTCCTGGAGTTTAAAAGGTAATACTGTTATATCAGGAAGTCAATTTATAGGAAGCACTAATAATACTTCTTTAAGATTCAGAACTAAAAATATTGAGAGAATGAGAATTGATAGTTCAAGTGGATTTGTTGGTATAAATTTAGCTTCGTCATCATCTCCAGCATCTCCACTAGATGTAACAGGAGAGGCAAGGGCATCAGGGGATATTTTGGTTACTGGTTTAGGAAAACCATCTTATATAATAGATGGAGTATCAAAAGCAGGTCAAATACAGCAATTAGGCACTGATTTATGGGGTTTAGGGTACAGCACATCATCTACGTATACAAATGGTGTCACTTCTTTAGCTTGGGATAATACTGGACATGTAGGTATAGGAACAACTGCACCTGCTGAAAAATTAGATGTTAATGGAACAGTAAAAGCAAATCATTTATCTGGCAAGACAGCTACCCCTACAATAGTAGAAGGATTAGGCGGAGGAACAACAGGGAATTCTGTTGGAATTGGTGGAACAGATTTGTCTGGTTATATTACTTTAGGAGCTGGAGTTGCTCCAACAGCAAGTGGTGTAGTAGCAACTGTAACTTGGAATATTGGGTACAGCACAACAAATGTAATTGTTACACTAACTCCAGCAAATGCCGCTACATCTGCATTATCAGGTATAGCAGCAGTATATGTTTCGTCAACGTCTAATTCAACATTTGTTATTTCAGCAGGAGCGACACCATTGGTAAATGCTGTTTCGTATAAATGGTATTATACTGTTTCTCAGTATTAAATAAATTAAGGTAAAACCGAACAAATAGTAACGCAATAATGCGAGATGAGTTAATAAAAATGTAAAATGCTATGACACCTCTACCGGAAGTTGACGAAAATAAAATAGAAACTTTTGTCTATCAGCACAAAGCATTGGCATATTTTGCAGGATTCAAAAAATACTTTGCAGGAATGTTGGTTACGGCTGTTGGGGGGCTTATACTATTCATCTTTACTCATGCGACACTTCCTGCCGAAGAAATAAAATTAAGTATTCAACAAAAAGATATTGAAATAATAAAAGCAAATTCCATTAACGACCGGATTGAAAAAGTGAGAAACGAAATAAGAATAACCAATATTGAAAAAAGACTGGACGAGCAGAAAGAGTTAATTAATGAAGGGTTTAAGGCTATCAATGACAGGTTGGATGCAAGTCATAGAGATATGAAAGAAATAAAGCAGAACACAGGAAACAGGGGTTACGACATTAATAAAGTAAAGGATAGATTAGATTGCATTGTAAATAAATAATTATGACACAAAAATATTACTTACAAATTTTAGGACATTGCGTTAATCGTGATATACCAATGGATTTGGCGAAACTTATAGCTTGTCAAAGCGCCTTTGAAACAAATAATTTTACTTCAAACAATTTCCTAAAATCAAATAATGGTTTCGGGTATAAGCACGTAAACAATGCTAAACTACAACTACCTAATGTAAAAGTGCACTCAACAGAGAGCGATTTCTATGCTAATTATGCGACATTTTCGGATAGTATTGAGGAGGTTATACAATGGATTTTCAGAAGACAAAAGGAAAAGAAATTTCCAAGTGATTTATCTACGATTGAAACGACTGAACAATATGCAAGACTATTAAAGAATTGTGGTTACTACGGTGGCAAATTTGAGGATTACTCAAACGGAATGAATATGTATTTTAAATCAATTTTATCTTAAAAATTAAAACCATGAAATTCAAAAACATCAAAACAACAATTGCCGGATTAATAGCAGGACTTCCAGTAGCTATTGATGCACTTATGACAGCCTATTCAGCAGGTACATTCACAGGTAAATCAGGCGGTCAATTGGTGGCAGCTATCGGAATAGTTCTATTTGGTTTATTCTCAAAAGATAACAATACAACAGGAGGCACAGTAGGTCAGACACCCGAAGCACAGGCAAGGGTGGAGGAGGCGAAATAATCAAAATGGACAATCTTTGCCCGAATGAATTATTACTTTCCAGTCAACAGGGATAGTCATTAACTGCATCTGCGCTATGGTCTTTTGTCCCCTTTGCAGATTGTAAACCTTTCCGAGCCTTACAGGATGTATTTTCTTTAGTCCATAACTTCGCTTACCTTTTGTAAAAGGGAGCCTGTAAAGGTCTTTTTTGAACCATCCATACTTTACTCCTTGATATAAAAATCCGTATTTAAAATTCATTGTTTATAGGTGTTTTAATACATTGGTTGCGTATATATATTGTTAGGTACAATATTTTTAAACCCTCCCCGCCTGTGTGTAGTGTTAGTGTAATACTTCATCGGCTACCCTCCAAATGTGTTCGTGAGTTTGGTTATCATTATCGCATAAATTATAAATGCCGTGTAATGCTTGCTTTAGTATTTCGTTTTCTTTTTCAAGCATTTCAATTTCTTCTACTAATTCATCCATCAAGTCCTTTATAGTACTTTGATTTGAATCTATTTTTCTTGCTAATCTTTGATCGTTCATATAATAAATTTTAATTGTTAAAACTTTTCAAGGTATTCTAATAAAGATTCCTTAATTTCAAACGTAAACGTAAGCCTTCCTGTTTGGTGCATAATATCAGAATTAGGCGTGGTAAACATTGAAAAATCTTCTCTCACACATAACACTTGACCTTTTCTAAAATCAACCTGTCCATTTTCGGGCATAAGAATGTAGTGGCTATCATTTTCATGAGTTATAGATACACCTAATAAATAAGTACTCCAATGCGGATGGCTCGATTTTTTTACTACATAATCTACAAATTCATCGAACTCAATTATTTTTAATTTTTCTGGTTTTGTTCTTAAAATTTTCATCTTTATTTTATATTTAGTTTTTAATTTCTCCCCTTCTGTTTAAAAATACTGATACCTAACACCGCCTATACGCTATTCACTCCGCACAGTCCAACGCTCACAGCGCATAGCCTATTTGTTGGCAGCAAGGCAAGTAAAAA
>DHXK01000105.1:0-296 GCA_002413665.1 Legionellales bacterium UBA5158
AAGCCTTCATTTGGGGTTAATACTATGATACGGTTTAAGTCCCTTAACTTTCCAAAGGCTTTTAAGTAGTGTTGATATTGTAAAATATTGATGTGCATTATCAGGGTCTTACCAGAACCTGTTGCATTCCAATAGGCTAATTTATTGATGTCGTTTACATTTACATCCAGTTCAAAAAGGGTAACTGCTGAAAAATCGTTTTGGTGGCGGCCATTAGCTAACTGCAAAAACGAGTTCAATTCATTCAACAACTGATCTTTATTGGTGAAATATTTATCAAGATAAATCTCAGTAAA
>DHXK01000105.1:353-2287 GCA_002413665.1 Legionellales bacterium UBA5158
AACATATCCCTGGTTATTACTTCATTGTGAAATAACCTCGATACTAAAGCATGATGGAGGTATGATATGTTATTTTCATCATAACCTTCCAGTGTTGAATCTTTTAGATCTTTGGAAAAAGCTTCTAAATCAGTTGCGCCGAACAGATTTAAGATGTATTTATTGAGTACGAGTGAGGATGAAAGTTTTGCCATGCTTAATAATTCTCAAACATTCTATTTTTAAACTCTTCCTCTATCAAAATCACTTTCCAGCGTTCGTCCCCAACTTTTAAATTCTCAACGTTATTGTCACCGTTTACATAAATACGGTCGTATTCGCTGTCTAAGGGGTTATATTTACTTTTTTCGAGGAACGTATTAAGCGATGCGTTATCATGCTGGTTACAATCGCGCCAAACCACTAATATTTTATCACCATCAAGGGTTTTACCGGTAACTACAATATAACCTTCTTTGGGTGCTGCATAATTTTCAATAACTATGCCGATTAAGTAATTAAAGGTCTCTACTAAATCAACTTTGGTGGGTTGCATTTCGTTATTGCGGGTAATGTTTAAATAGCAATCAAAGGGATTCACAAACCAATCTAAATTCAACAGGCTATCCTGTGCTTCCACGTCAAGCATGTAATTGAGCATGTAACCCTCTTTAAAAGTCGAATTGGCATCCAATACTTTTAGTTGCGTATCATTTTGCTTTATCGCCAAATTATTTAAGGTGTCTTCATAGCTTTCTAATCGGATATATTTAAAACATTGACTAATACCATCTCTGTTAACCGGCCGGCCATCTTTCCATTCTTTACTATAGGTAACCTTTTGTATGCGAGGTTTAGTAACCGTGTCAAAATAATTGCCCATTTCAACAAGGATATATTTTCTTGAACCTTTATCATCCCGGTTTAAATTAATTGTAGCGTGCCCAGTTGTTCCAGATCCAGCGAAATAATCGATAACACTTAAGTCCGAAAGATTTAATGACCTTAATAATCGACCGGTTAATTCAAAATCTTTTGGGTTTGAAAATACTTTATCATTAAATAATGACGCCAGCACTTTTGAGGCAACCCTACCATCTTTATATTTAATGCTGGTCAAACTTTGATTTTCTGTATCCTTTAAATACGTTTTGTTGTTTGGAACTACATTTGCATTATCGTTAAAGTGAACTAACTTATCTTTTACTCGTTGCCGCATTGTTTCTTCGGGAAACCTCCAACCACTTCCTGGCATTTTTACCTTTACTCCTGTTGTTGGGTGGTAAACGTCGAAAACATACTGTCCATAATTGGGACCTGAAATATCAGCAGCGAAATACACCCCTTTTTCATCCATCCAAGAATAATGTTTACTTGACCTAATTGGGTTTGAATCTGGAAATGTATTGTACCAATCCAAAGCAGCCTGGTGAATTGCTTTCCAGTCATTTTTGAATTGCTTTTTGAATTTTTCAAAAGCCGAATATATCTCTTCTAATCCTTCTTTGCGTTCTGTAAAGTCACCTTTATTAATTGAAGAGTTTTTCACGGCACCTATAATATACTCATGCTGCATTGAAACATAAGCTTCGTCGTTCTTGGAGCTATTCTTCCAAATTATGTCTCCAAATCTATTTTCAGACCCAAATATTTGTGTTAATAGCGTTGATGCATTACTGTGTTCGTTTTCGTCTATATGATGAAGGAATACTCCTTTTTCATTTAATAGCCCTCTTGACAAGGAAGTTCTATCATACATTAATGATAACCAACTTGAATTTTTAAAGTTATCCTTATATGTAAAATCACCCGATTTAGTATTATAAGGAGGATCAGTAAAAACACAGTCTAATTCTTCGCTATATCGACGAGTTATGAAATTTAAGGCTTGAAAATTCTCTGAACTAATTAGTAAACCATCACATTGAGAGTCAAAGTTTTCAATAGTTCCAATC
>DHXK01000105.1:2379-6865 GCA_002413665.1 Legionellales bacterium UBA5158
GTTTTCAATAGTTCCAATCAGCTTCCATTTAAACTTTGAACTGAAAAATACAGTATCTAAAACCAAAAATTGGTTTTGCTTCAAAAACTCCAAAGTAAGCGGCACCGAAAATTCTACTTTTGTGGTTGGAAATAAGCCGTCAGCTTTTTCCGGTTTGATTTCATCAATCGCAAACAACTTAATCCATTCTTGTAATTGCTCATGATTACCTAATATTTCGGAATATAGCTCTTTAGGCACCCGGTCAAGAGTTATGCAATAGTTTGTTTCAACCACAAACTTCTTTTTTAACCACAGCTTTTTTTGAAAGTTTTCTATCTGAGCCAAAAATGCAATTATCTTTTCGCCAATCTTTTTAATGGTTTTTATTTTACTCAACTGTTTTAAAAACTCTTGTTCATCGCGCGTATTCAGATCATCAATAAACAACACTTCGTTTTTAATGTAGAAATCAAGCTCGCGCGTCAAAAAGCTACCAAGATCCTTATGGATAAAATAATCAAAAGTATTTCGTGCCGTATAATCCAACAAATGCTTTTCAAGCAACGTTCTTTGTTTGTTCTTTTCGGTGGGTTTAAGGCTTAATAATTCGGTATATTCCTGCGGTATTTGCGTTTTCACTTTGTCAAACGCTTCTTCTAATAAATCACTTTGTTTAACTTTTTTATCAGCCGGTTCGTAAGTAAAGTAAATTTTAAATTCACCATCTAATTCTTCAAAAGGCTTATCTATATATATAGCAAAGCGCCTTTCCTTATCTGTTTGTGCCTTATTGTTATTTTGTTCAGTATTAGCTTCAATTAATTCAAAAGCTACCGTTTTGCTGTTATTTAGTTTAAAGCGATAGGTTTTAAAATACTCGGATGTTTTTATATAATATTGATCTGCATTGGCCCAATGTAATTTTACTTCTTCTCCTTCATAAGGAATGGCATATACATCTTTTTTGTACCTGCGCATTGATATAAAATCCCCATTATCAAAATAGCGTTTAAAAAAATTTGTTAATAAAGAGAAAACCTCATTTTCCATGCCGATTAGATCTCCGGCTTGCCCTAATCGGGCTTTTAGTTGTTGTACTTTGGGTAAACTATCAGGCTCGGCTCCTAATGTTTGGGCTGCTTTTATAGCGTCTTCCAATTCCTTTTGTAAAGCATGGGTGTCAACTGAAAGACTTTCAGCTAAAACTTGCTTTACCTGGGGTATCAAATCTTTTTCTAAAAATTGCTCAATATCCTTTCGCTTTTGGTTCATTATGCGGTAGATACCGAAATCCAGTTCGGCCTTATCCAGCATAAAGACTTCTCTAAGGGTATCAATCAGTTTGTCGTAATTGGTCATGTATTATATTAGTTTCCAGTTAATCCTGAATAATTCTTTTGTTTGTACTTCCTGCTTCATTCGCTTTTGAATATCAGATATCATTTTATCGCGCATTTCAGCAATTTCATCCTCCACAATAAATATTTCCTGACGGAGTTTTTTTTGTTTCCGGGAAAATTGTTGCAAATCTTCCTGAATCTTAAGTTGTGAAGCCGCATCAATGGTTTTCTGCGATTCGCGAGTTAATTCCTTTATCCTGGCTTTCGTATCTTTAATGGCTAATTCGGCAGCATTCATTTTGTCTTCTGCCCATTTATTCAACTTTTCCGTTTCTAAGTTAAGATAAGCGCTGTCTTTTTCGGCAATAGCCTTTAAAAATAATGTTAATTGGCTTTCCGTCAAAGCTGTTGATTTATCTCTATCAACCGATAAGGGTTCAGCTTTAATTTCCTTTACAGGTAAAGTCATCAATCTTTTGCTTTGTTCTTCTGTGAGCAGAACGCCACTTTGTGTTTCTCCTGCAAATAAAATATAATCCGATGCCTCAAATGAACTTACGTTAACATTTGAAATACTAAGCCAACCGCTATTATTTTTTAGATTATCAAGTGCATTTATGTTCCCTTCGTAGCCGGTTAAATCAAAAACTAAAGTAGAAGTAGGCGTATCATACATTTTAGCTTTTTCTAAATTCTTTTGTGCCAAAGGGTGGCCTATACGATAAATATGTGCTTCTGTATTGGGCTTCCCGAGCTTAAAGCTTTCCGTAGGCGTGCGTAAATCAGAATAAGGTTGTTTGGTGATTTTAAAACTTAACTCAGCGTCATTAAAAATAGCACTTCCGTTTAATACAAATTTAGTTAATGCCCAAAGCCATCTTTCGTATTTTGAAACATATTCCTTGCTTGCTGATAGCCTGATCTTTAATTTCTCTACGACCTCTTCATCGAAATTAGCTAATAGCTTTTCGCGGGTTGAAAGCATTTTTTTACTGATTTGCTCGTCTAATTCCTTTTGTAAAACGTCAAACTGTTCAATAATTTGCTGTTCAGAACGGCAGGTTTGATATATTTCAGAAATCCTTTTTTCAAAATCAACGCCAGATTCTATGCTACCCAAAACATCGTCGCTGGCACCAAACACCCCACTAAAAAGTTTAAATTTTTCATCCAATAATTGAAAAACCCGAATATCTGCCGCATTCTTAATATTTAAGAAGTTAACCACCACAACATCAAACTTTTGACCATACCTATGACAGCGGCCAATTCTTTGCTCAATACGTTGTGGATTCCAGGGCAAGTCATAGTTTATTATGAGGGAACAAAATTGAAGATTTATACCTTCTGACGCTGCCTCTGTAGCAATCATTATGGTTGCTACATTTTTAAAGTGATCTACTAAAGCTGCTCTTTTATCAGCTGTTGGTGAACCTGAAACTTTATCGGTACCAGCGTTTCTTTGAATCCATCCTTTGTAAATTTTATTAGAAAGCTCATCATTGTTTGACCCGTTAAACAAGACAATTTTACCAGGGTAGTATTCTTCAAGTAAATTAAACAGATAGGTTTGTGTTCGGGTTGATTCAGTAAAAATAATAGCTTTACGATTGGCTTCATTATCCATTTTAGCAAAGCCTTCTTTCAATGCTGTAAGTAATTTTAGTCCTTTGGAATTGTGAGTTATTGATTCTGCGAGTTCCTTATATGCCTGTAATTCTTCAATTTCTTTTTTTATGCCCTCAATCTCACCAGCTGATAATGCTTCATACTCGTCAGGTTCATTTTCATCCCATTCATCTGCGATCTCATCCAACATTTCATAATCGTCTTCTAACGAACTTGTCAACTTTACTTTATCGTCATTTTCCAGTACCACATTTAGCCTTTTTATCAGGCTATTTAATGTGCCGGCAATAGCGAACGAAGAAGAAGCCAGTAGTTTGCGAAGAATCATGGTAATCAAATGTCTTTGCCCCTGGGGCAATGCATATAATAAATCCCGCTGTAAATAATCGCTCACTTCATTATACAGCCGTTGTTCTTCTGTTGATGGTTCAAATTTAATTGTAAGTGGTATCCGGTTTGTATATCTGATGTATTCCTGGACCTGGCGGCGCAAATTTCTAATGCAAACGGATTTTAACCTATCTCTTAGATCCTGTAGGTTATCACCATCTGTCGACCGTAAGAATTGGCTTTTGAAACTTTTAATATCACCAAAGGTATGTTCATCTATTATACTTACTAATCCATAAAGCTCTAATAACGAATTCTGTAATGGTGTGGCGGTCAATAATGCTTTTCGTGAATGAGACAAAGCGTTTTTGATCGCATTACCAATTCTATTGTCAGGTTTATAAACGTTACGTAAACGATGAGCCTCATCAATTACAGCTAAATCCCATGTTATTAATTGAATTTCATCCGCTTTAGCCCTGGCAAATTGATAGGAACATATAACAATCTTTTTCTGCTCAAAAGGATTGTTCTTAGCGTTTTTTTTAAAGCTGTTGTAGTTTTTATTTTCTAAAATAATTGATTCTAAGAAAAACTTATCTTGAAGCTCCTGGCTCCATTGCTTCCGTAAATTGGCCGGACAAATGATAAGCAAGTTTCTTTTCCTTTCTGCCCACAATTGAGATAAAAGAATACCTGCCTCAATAGTTTTCCCCAAACCAACCTCATCCGCTAAAATTGCGCCCTTTGATAAGGGCGACTTAAATGCGAAAAGTGCTGACTCTACCTGATGGGGATTTAAGTCTACTTGGGCATCCATCAAAGCAATATTAAAACGCTCTGCATCGCCTGATGGGAACCTTCGGGTCAGTTCGTAAGCAAGGTATTTAGCTTGATAAGATGTTAGCTTCATTTATAGCCAGTCAATCATTTTAATAAAAATCGAAATTACAGTAAATTTTAAGATTTAAGATTTTATGCCGAAAGCTGTTTTAATTCAATTTATCAAGCAGGTCTCTAAAATCACGTTATTCCATAATGGTTTTTGTCTGATTGTTTGATAAACGATTTTTGAGATTCTCCATATCCTCTTTTAACTTCCTTTCCACAACCTTTGCATAAATCTGTGTAGTCGTAATTTTTGTATGCCCTAACAGTTTGCTTACTGTTTCAGTTGGAACGCCGTTTGATTGCGCAATTGTAGT